>CAZBPO010000221.1:0-5532 GCA_964493795.1 uncultured Flavobacteriaceae bacterium | reverse complement strand
CGTTCGGTCGCCGACGGCGACGTCAGCGTCGATGAGGCCGCCAAGGACAAATACCGCCTTTCGGCGCGCGAGGTCTGCAAGGGCCGCAAGCCCGAGGCCGAAGAGATGCTGCCGGCCCGTTTGGTCGATCTGCTCGCGGCCAGCGCGCAGCTTTATGACCGCATCGACCGGCTCGACCAGACCATCTACGCCGTGGAGCCGCCGCCGATCCCGGAAGGCGCGCGAGGCCAGATCGATCGCCTTGCGGCGGCGTTTGGCGGGATGGCCGAGTAAAGCCTGCGCCACCGCGCAAAAGAAAAGCCCGGCGAAAGCCGGGCTTTTTGTATTCGGCAAAGGCCGGGACGCTTACGTCACCAGGCCTTCGTAGCGCTTCTTGAAGCGGCCCACGCGGCCGCCGCGGTCGAGCAGCTGGTTCGTCGCGCCGGTCCAGACCGAGTGCGTGGTCGGGTCGATTTCCAGCGTCAACTGCTGGCCTTCCTCGCCATAGGTCGAGCGGGTCCAGTAGGTCGAGCCGTCGTTCAGGGCGACCTTCACGAAGTGATAGTCGGGGTGGCCTTCCTTCTTCATCGGAAGAATCCTTGTCTCAGAAATAGCGTGGCAGGCGGCCCGGCCGCCCAATCGAGCGCGGGTCTCTACACGAGGCCCCTGCCTGTGGCAAGCTCCGCCAGCCAGTTGGCGGGACAACTCCATGAAAAGCTTGGTGATCCTACCCATTCTTTTGACCGCGCTGGTGGCGGGGCCGGCTTGGGCGCAGTCGCCCGGCTCGGGCGAGGAAAGCTGGGACGACATTTTCGCCAGGTTCGAACTTCCCCCGGCGCAGGTCTATGCGGACAGCGGCATCGCCATGCGCCGGATCGTCAACCAGGACGCATTCAGGAATGTCTATCCCATCATCACGATGAGCGCCCAGCCGGGGCGCGGGCCGAAGGTCGAAGTGGTCGCCGTGTTCGACTGGATTCCGGGCGAGCGGCGGCGGGTCGTGTTGTCAGGCAAGCTGACGGAAGCCGCTTGGGGCCGAGCCCTGTCTGAAGCCGCGTTCTTCGATCGCGCCCTCGCGCCGCCAAACGGACCGTGCCTTGATGGGGAGCGGTACTACGTGGAGGCTGTCGATCCCGGCGAAGACAATCTCGAGGCATTCGTGCGCGGGAAACGAAGCGGTTCCTGCGGACACGATCTGGTCTCCAGCTACGCAGCGATCCTTCAGGAAATCGCCTTGGCTGCCTTGCCTGAGTGCGCCCGTGTTCACGTGGCCGGAAGCAGCATTACGAGATCGCTGTCTTCATGCGCGTTCAATGAAGGCGATATCGTCGCCGCCGAGTTGGCGACGCGCGGAATGCTTCTTGAGGAATCCCCATTTGCGACGTCGAGACGCGTTGCCCTGAAATGGGCGGGTGGCAAGACAATCACCGATGGCGAGGAGGCCAACGCATTTTTCGCCGCAAACAGGCTTCGGGAGAGATTTCATCTGACACGGGCGATCGGAGAATCGGAGCGCCGCGTACGCACTGAAGGCGTTGTCATTCGATGCAACGAAACCGTGCGCCAGGAAGTCGAGTACGCGCCCGCCGCTCAGATATGGGAACGGCCCCGCGGAGGCGGCGCGTTCGAACTCGTTGCGATGACTGTCGGAGGCTTCGCGCCTCGCTCCAATCCGAACAGATCAGGCACGTGCTGACAGCGATCGACCGCCGATTCTGCCGCGTTTCCGCGCGCCGGACCTGCTAGGTTTCGGTCCGATGACTGAGTCTTTCGCCCTCTTCGATACACCTATCGGAGCCTGCGCCATCGTCTGGTGTGGCGCGCGCGTCACCGGCGCGGCGTTGCCTGCGCCGCTGACCGAGCGGCTGGCCGATCTCGTGGCCCGCCGCCATCCCGGCGCGCGCGAGGCCGCCCCGCCGCCCTTCGTGGCCGAGGCCATCGAGGCCATCGTCGCGCTGCTGTCGGGCGAGCCCCACGATCTGAAAGACATTCCGCTCGATCTGGACGAACTGGGCGCGTTCGAGCGCGGCGTCTATGCGCTGGCCCGCGATATTCCGCCGGGTCAGACCCGGACCTATGGCGAACTCGCGCGGGAATTGGGCGATGTCGCCCTGTCGCGCCGGGTGGGGCAGGCGCTGGGCCGCAATCCATTCCCGATCATCGTGCCGTGTCACCGCATTCTGGCGGCCGGCGGACGCACCGGCGGGTTTTCCGCCCCCGGCGGCGTCGACACCAAGTTCCGCATTCTCGAGATCGAGCGCGCCAACGCCGCCGCCCCCTCGCTGTTCGCCGCATCCGGCGGCCTCGCCTTCGCGCCGCGCGCCCGCTAGCCGCTGCATCTCATTCGCAATCGCCCAGTCTGCCCTTGAGTCTGCGCCGGAACCGGCCCAAAACCCCGGCGCGATGTCGGGGCGTCCCTCTTCCGCTGAACAGGATCTCGAACGCGCCGCCGCGGCGCGTCCGCGTTCGCGCGACCTGTCGGGGCTGCGCGCGCTGGCCCGGTTCCTGAGCCCCTATCGCGGCCGGATCGTCATCGCCGCCATCGCCCTGGTCATGGCCGCGATCGCCACGCTGGTATTGCCGCTGGCGGTGCGCGCGGTGATCGACCATGGCTTCTCGCGCGACAGCGCCAATCTGATCGACAGCTATTTCTATGCCCTGATCGGCGTCGCGGCGCTGATGGCCGCCGCCTCGGCGATGCGGTTTTACTATGTCAGCTGGATCGGCGAGCGCGTGGTCGCCGATATCCGCCGCAAGGTCTATGGCCACGTCCTTTCCCTCTCGCCGCGCTTCTTTGAAACGATGCGGACCGGCGAGGTCTTATCGCGCCTCACCGCCGATACGACGCTGATCCAGACGGTCGTCGGCTCGTCGCTGTCGATGGCGATGCGCAACATGCTCACCCTGATCGGCGGCACGATCCTGTTGCTGTTGACCTCGCTGCACCTCACCGGGCTGACGCTGCTGCTGGTGCCGGCCATCGTGGTGCCGCTGATCGTCTTCGGGCGGCGGGTGCGCGGGCTGTCGCGCGACGCACAGGACCGCATTGCCGATTCCGCCGCCTATGCCGGCGAGACGCTGGGCGCGGTGCAGACCGTGCAGGCCTTCGCGCATGAAGACCGCGACCGCAGCGTCTTCGGCGGCGCGGTGGAATCCGCTTTCGCCAGCGCCCGGCGGCGCGCCGGCGCGCGCGCCGCGATGACCGCGATGGTCATCTTCCTCATCTTCGCCGGCATCGTCGCGGTGCTATGGGTCGGCGCGCGCCAGGTGCTGGCCGGCGAGATGACGCCCGGTGAGCTGAGCCAGTTCGTGCTCTATGCCGTGCTGACCGCCGCCTCGGTCGGGGGCATATCGGAAGTCTGGGGCGACGTTCAGGCCGCCTCCGGGGCCGCCGGCCGGATCGGCGAGCTGCTGGCCGCACGGCCTGACATCGCGCCGCCCGCCGACCCGGTGGCGCTGCCCACCCCGGCCAGGGGTGCGGTCGGTTTCGAAGGCGTCACCTTCCGCTATCCCTCGCGCGACGACGTCTCGGCGCTCGACGGTTTCTCGCTGGATATCCGGCCCGGCGAGACCGTGGCGCTGGTCGGCCCGTCCGGGGCGGGCAAGACGACGGTCTTCCAGCTTCTGCTGCGCTTCTACGATCCGCAGGCCGGGCGCGTGACGATCGACGGCGTCGATCTCGCCAGCGCCGATCCGGTCGCGATCCGCCGCCTCGTCGGCCTGGTGCCGCAGGAAACGGTGATCTTCTCGGGCACCGTCGCCGACAACATCCGCTATGGCCGCCCCGAGGCGAGCGACGCCGAGATCGAAACGGCCGCCAGGGCCGCTCAGGCCCATGGCTTCATCGAGGCGCTGCCCCAGGGCTACGCGACGCTGCTGGGCGAGCGCGGCACCACCCTGTCGGGCGGCCAGCGCCAGCGCATCGCGATCGCCCGCGCGATCCTGAAAGACCCGCCGATCCTGCTGCTCGACGAGGCGACGAGCGCGCTCGACGCGGAATCGGAGCGCGCCGTCCAGACCGCGCTGGAAACGCTGATGAAAGACCGCACCACGCTCATCATCGCCCACCGCCTCGCCACCGTTCAGCGCGCCGACCGCATCGTGGTGCTCGAGGCGGGCAGGGCGATCGCCATGGGACGCCACCGCGATCTCGTGGCCGAAGGCGGTCTCTATGCCCGGCTGGCCGACCTTCAATTCGCCTCCGCGGCCGCTTTCTAGACGGGAGAGAACCCATGCGACGCATCCTGAAATGGTCTCTCATCGTCCTTGTCGTCGTGCTGGTGCTGGGCGCGATCCAACTCTTCCGGCGGCTTGAGGAACTCGGCCAGTTCACCCAGCTGGAGAAGGTCTCGCCGGGACAGTGCAGCGTCATCTCCGCGCCGCCGGGCGTGGAAGACCTCCAGATCGACCACGCGTCGCGCATCGCGCTGCTGTCCAGCGACGATCGTCGCGCCAACGCGGCCGGCAACTTCGTCAGCGGCGGTATCTACGCCCTGCCCATCGACGACCCCGGCAGGCCGGCGCGTCTTCTGACTGGTCCCGACAGCGGCGCGCCGGCCAAGTTCCGCCCGCACGGCATCAGCCTTTATGTCGCGCCCGACGGCGCGCGCACTTTGATGGTCGTCAACCATCACACCGCCGAGGCCATGGCGACCGACTGGCAGGCGCACAGCGTGGAGATATTCGACGTTTCCGGCTCAGGCGATGCGCTGTCTCTTCGCCACCGCCGCACCGTCAGCGCCCCCTTGATGAGCGCGCCCAACGATCTCGTCGCGGTCTCGCCGGACAGCTTCTACGTCAGCAACATGATCGGCTCGACCAGCGCGATCGGCGCAGGATTGGAGGCTTTCCTGGGGCTCAAGCGGTCGTCGCTCCTGTGGTTCGACGGCGCGGCGATGAGCTATGCGGTTCAGGGGCTCGCCTACGCCAACGGCGTCAACGTCTCGCCGGACGGCAAGACGATCTATGTCGCCGAAACCGGCGGTCGCCGGCTCAGCGCCTATGATCGCGACGTGGCGACCGGCGTGCTGACGCTCAAGCAGGACGGCTTCTTCGGCACCGGCCTCGACAATATCGACGTCGCGCCCGACGGCGCGCTGTGGATCGGCGCGCATCCCCGCATGGTCGATTTCCTCTATCATGCCGCCGATCCGAAAGAGCTCTCGCCCAGCCAGATTCTGCGCATCGAACCGCAGGCCGGCGGGGCGGCGCGCACGCTCTATACCGACATGGGCACGGAGTTTTCGGGCGTCAGCGCCGCCGTGGTCTTCGATGGGGCCGACGGCGTCCGCCGCTTCCTCGCTGGCGCGGTGTTCGAGCCCAAGCTGCTGCTCTGCGACTGGACAGCGCCCACGCCCCAGGACCCGCCGCCGCAGTAGCGGCTTCAGGGTTCGGTCAGCTTGAACTCGATGCGCCGGTTGCGGGCATAGGCCTCGTCGCCGTCGCCGGGGTCGATCGGCCGCGTCGCGCCGAAGCCGGTCGCCGCCAGATGTTCGGGCGGCACGCCCATGGCGATCAGGAACCTGACCACCGACACCGCACGCGCCGCCGACA
>CAZBPO010000220.1:646-5537 GCA_964493795.1 uncultured Flavobacteriaceae bacterium | reverse complement strand
CCATGGGCGAGGAAAATAAAGGGGATCGTCCCAGGCGGCGGCGGTCTCTCTTCGCCCGCCTCTTCACGCTTCTTTTCGTCCTGATCGTCATCGGCGGCTTGGCCGCCGGCGGCGCCGCCTATTGGGCCTGGGAGCGGTTCAACGCCCCCGGTCCGCTGGCCGAGGACACGTTCCTCACCATCGAGCCGGGCGACGGGCTGAACGCCATCGCCAACCGGCTGCGTGAGGGCGGGGTCATCAGCCGCGACGATCCGTTCAATCTGGGCGTGCTGGACGACGCCACCATCTTCAAGCTGGGCACGCGCTATCTGGAGCAGCAGGCGCGGCTGAAACACGGCGAATACAAGGTGCCGGCGCGTTCCAGCATGAAGCAGGTGATGGAGCTGCTGGTCGCGGGCAAGGTGATCCAGTACTCGGTGACGGTGCCGGAGGGGCGCACCAGCGCGATGGTGCTGCGCATCCTGAACGCCGATCCGGTTCTGACCGGTGAGTTGAACGCCGCGCCGGCAGAAGGCGTGCTGCTGCCCGAAACCTATCTGTTCACGCGCGGCGCGACCCGCGCCGACGTGCTGCGCCGGATGGAGCGCGACCACAAGGCGCTGGCCGAGAAGCTGTGGGCCGAGCGCAAGGCCGACCTGCCTTATGACACGCTGGAGGAGGCCATCATCCTGGCCTCGATCGTGGAGAAGGAAACCGGGGTCGCCAGCGAACGGCCGCAGGTGGCGTCGGTGTTCGTGAACCGTCTGCGCAAGGGCATGAAGCTGCAGTCGGACCCGACGATCATCTACGGCCTGACCGGGGGCGAGCCGCTGGGGCGCGGCATCCGCCGCAGCGAGCTTGATAAGGCGACGCCCTACAACACCTATATCATCGACGGCCTGCCGCCGACGCCGATCTGCAATCCGGGGCGGGCGTCGCTGGAGGCGGTGATGAATCCGCCCGACACGAACTATCTGTTCTTCGTGGCCGACGGCACGGGCGGGCACGCCTTCGCCGAGACGCTGGAGGAGCACAACGCGAACGTCCGCAAGTGGCGCGAAATCGAGGCGCAGCAGCGCGCCCGCGAGCAGCAGGGGACGACGCCGTGACCGCCGTGGTCTCGATGACCGGCTTCGCCCGCGCGCGCGGCGCTCACGGCGCGCTGGATTGGGCGTGGGAGCTGAAAAGCGTCAACGGCAAGGGGCTGGAGCCGCGGTTCCGCCTGCCGCCGGGATATGATTCGCTTGAGGTGCCTGCACGGCAGGCGTTGGCCCGGTGGCTGAAGCGCGGCTCGGTGCAGGTCAGCCTGTCGCTGACCGAGCAGACCGCCGCGCCCAGTCTCAAGATCAACCGCGAGGCGCTTCAGGCGATCTCGGAGGCGATGCGCGCCATGCAGGACGTCCTGCCGATGGCTCCGCCCAGCGCCGACGGCATCTTCCGCATGAAGGGCGTGGTGGAGGATGGAGCAGAGGGCGGCGAGGCCGACCTTGAAGCGCGCGACGCGGCGATGCTGGCCTCGTTGGACGAAGCGCTGAAGGCGCTGGCGGCGGCGCGGGCCGAGGAAGGCGCGCGGATCGGAACGCTGCTGACCGCGCAGCTGGACCGCATCGCCGCGCTCGCCAGGGAGGCCCGCGAACTCGCCAGCCTTGCGCCGGAAGCCGTGAAGCAGCGCCTGGCCGAGCAGGTGGCCAAACTGGTGGAGGCGTCGAGCGCGCTTCAGCCCGAGCGGCTGCATCTTGAAGCCGCCCTGCTGGCGGCCAAGGCGGACGTGACCGAAGAGCTGGATCGTCTGGACGCGCATGTCGCGCAGGCGCGCGATTTGCTGGCGTCGGGCGAACCGGCGGGCCGGCGGCTGGATTTCCTGTGCCAGGAATTCACCCGCGAAGCCAACACGCTCTGCTCGAAGTCGTTCGATATCCAGTTGACGCGGCTGGGCCTCGACCTCAAAGCGGTGATCGAGCAGTTCCGCGAACAGGTTCAGAATGTCGAGTAGCGTCGGGGGGCGCATCCTATGCTGACCATCCAGCGCAAGCCGATGATGATCGCCTTCGCCGCGCCCAGCGGCGCGGGCAAGACGTCTATCACCCGCCGCCTGCTCAGCATGGATGCGGCGCTGCGCCTCTCTGTCTCGTGGACGACGCGCAAGATGCGCCCCGGCGAAATCGACGGGCAGGATTACGTGTTCGTCGCCCAGGACGCGTTCGACGCCAAGGCCAGGGACGGCGGCTTCATCGAATATGCCGGCGTGTTCGAGAAATCCTACGGCTCGCCCCGCGACTATGTCGAAGACGCCATGTCGGAAGGGCATGACGTGATGTTCGACATCGACTGGCAGGGCGTGCGCCAGCTGAAAGCCGCATATCCCGAAGCCGTGACGGTGTTCATCCTGCCGCCGACCAAGGCGCAGTTGTCAGAGCGGCTGACGCGGCGCGGGCAGGACGACGCCGAGACGGTCGCCAAACGCATGGCCCAGGCGAACAGCGAGATGAGCCACTGGTCGGAGTTCGACTATGTGATCATCAACGACTTTCTGGAGCGCGCGCTTCAGGACGTCCACGCGATCATCGTCGCCGAGCGGCTGAAGCGCGAGCGCCAGCCGGCGCTGGAAGGCTTCGTCGCGGGCCTGATGGCGGAGTAGGCGGGCCACCATCTTATCGCCGGATTGATGTCGGCGTAGTGTGGGCCGCACGGCGCAAGGACGCCGGGCCGGGACTGCCGGACTGACCCTCTACCGGAGGCCACCCCATGCTTTTGCCGCTCGTCGTCGCGCTCGCCGCCGCACTGCCCGAATTGCCGCCCGCAGTTCCGTTGGAAGAGGCCGCGCCAGGCCGCCTGCGCGCGGTCGGCGAAACGCCGGCCTGGGACGTGACCGTCGATCCTGAATATGGCTTCGTCTTTACCGATCCGGCGGCCGACGCGCCGCAGTTGGAGTTCGGCGCCGCAGCCCCGGTGAAAACCGCCGACGGCTATGCGTTCGCCTCGGGGCAGCTGGAGCTGAAGGTCACCGAGCAGGCCTGTTCGGACGGCGTCAGCGCGTACGCCTATCCCTACACGGCGCATGCGAAGGTCGGGTCGGCGGCGTATCGGGGCTGCGCCTATCAGCCCTGGGGCGTGCATATTCTGGCGGCGATGCCGGCGATCGACGCCTGCCTGGCGATATCGGAGACGCCGCGCGACGAGACGGTCGTGGTCTATGCGGCTGCGCTGGCCGAGGCGGGCGGGTTCGTGCTGCTGCGGACCTTTGGCGACAGCCCGTTGCGCGCCTGTACCGTGACGAAGGGCGCGGCGTCGATCACGCCCTTCGAGGGCGCGACGCCGCCGGGCACCGATTTCGACCTGTTCGTGCGCGCGCCGGGCGAGAACCCCGGCGGCGCCTGCTATGACGCGCCGGAGGTTCTGGATGCCGACGGCAAGTCGATCGGCTGGTGGCTGGACCCTATGGGCTGTTAAAGAGCCGGGTCGAGCACCACGCGGCCGACGACCGTGCCGTTGCGCAGGTCGTCCAGCGTGGCGCTGGCCTCGCCGAGCTTGCGCCGGGTGACCGGGATGGGGTCGATCTTGCCGGCCCGCACCAGCTCCATCATCGCCTCGGTCTCCGCCAGCGAGCCGACATAGGAGCCGGTGATCGAGATGGCGCGCATCGGCAGCAGGGGGATGGGCATCGAGAACGCGCCGCCGAACAGGCCGACGACGATCACCTTGCCGCCCTTGCGTACGCAGCCCTGCGCGAAGCCAAAGCTGGGCTCGGAGCCGACGAAGTCGATGGCCGCATAGGCCCCGCCGGTTTCGACCAGCAGCTTCTTCAACGCGCCGTCGTCGCGGCTGTTGATGACCTTGGTCGCGCCGGCCTTGAGGGCGGCGTCGAGCTTGGACTGGTCGACATCGACGCCGATGATCGGCGCGTCGATGAGGGCGCGGGCGAACTGAAGCCCCATCATGCCGACGCCGCCGAGGCCCACGATCACCACCGGATCGTTCCTGGTCACCGCGCCCAGCTTCTTGATCGCGCTGAACGCGGTGAGGCCCGAGCACATATAGGCGGCGGCGAGCGCCGGGTCGGCGGCGCCGAAATCGAGCAGATAGCGCGGATGGGGCACGATGACGTGCGTAGCGTAGCCGCCGTTCTTCTGAATGCCGAGATTGGCGGGCTTGTTGCAAAGATGCTCGTCGCCGCGCCCGCAGGCCGGGCAGCCGCCGCAGCCGATCCAGGGATAGGCGACGCGGCGATCGCCGACCTTCACGCCGGTCGCGTCAGGGCCGACGGCCACCACGCGGCCGCCGATCTCGTGGCCGAGCGTGAAGGGCAACTGGCGTCCGGCGCGGACGTCGAGCTTGTTGTCGCCGCCCATGCCGAAATAGCCGTCATGGATATGCACGTCGGAATGGCAGACGCCGCATTCGGTGATCTCGAGAAGGACCTCGGAGCCCTGGGGCGTCGGCGTGGCGGTTTCGAGCCGCTGCAGCTTTTCGCCATAGGTGGTGATGGCTTCGCAGAACATGAGGCTCCTCCGGTGCGTGATATTTTGTCAGCCGTAGATGCGCGAGGGGGCGCGATGCGTCAAGACGGACGGGCGGCGTAGGCGCGGGCAAGAGCGAGGAAGCCGCCCACCGGAGCCTGTTCGGCCCGCAGGGTCGGTTCGATGCCGGCGGCTTCCAGCAGCGGCAGCGGATCACGGCCAAGGGATTTCAGGCTGGCGCGCAGCATCTTGCGGCGCTGGCCGAAGGCGGCCTGCGTTACGGTTTCCAGCGCGGCGAGCGGGGCGGGTTCGGGATCGGGGATGACGTCCAGCCGCACCACCGCCGAGACGATGCTGGGCGGCGGCACGAAGGCGCTGGGGTGCACATCGAACAGAACGCGGGCCCTGGCGCGCCACTGGGCCAGCACCGACAGGCGGCCATAGGCCTTGCCGCC
>CAZBPO010000220.1:0-636 GCA_964493795.1 uncultured Flavobacteriaceae bacterium | reverse complement strand
GCGACGATGCGCTCGGCCACCTCACGCTGGAACATCAGCGTCAGACCATCGAACCACGCCGGCCATTGCGGCGCGGTCAGCCATTTGATCAGCAGCGCGGTGCCGACATTGTAGGGCAGGTTGGCGACTACGCGCACGGGCGCGGCGAGGCCGTGCCGGGCGAGCAGGGCGGGCTCATCGACGCTGAGCGCGTCGGCGGGTTCGACCGCCAGCCGGCCGCCCGACGCGGCGTCGATGTCGGCCAGCGCAGGCAGGAAACGCTCGTCGCGCTCGATGGCGAGGACGCGGTTCGCGCCTTCCAGCAGCAGCGCCCGGGTGAGGCCGCCGGGACCGGGACCGATCTCAAGGACGTCGCGGCCGTCCAACGGCCCGGCCTCGCGCGCGATGCGGCGGGTGAGGTTGAGGTCGAGCAGGAAGTTCTGGCCGAGCGATTTCTTCGCGCGAAGATCGGCGGCCTCGATCACCGTCCTCAGCGACGGCAGGGTTTCCAGCCGGCTCATGCGGCGTCTCTGGCGGCGCGCCGTGCAGCCAGGTCGGCGGCGAGCTCGATGGCGGCGATCAGGCTGTCGGGGCTGGCGACGCCCTTGCCGGCGATATCGAAGGCCGTGCCGTGGTCGGGCGAGGTGCGGATGATCG
>CAZBPO010000219.1:0-5582 GCA_964493795.1 uncultured Flavobacteriaceae bacterium | reverse complement strand
GCAGCAGCGCCGAGCGCATGGCGCTGCTGCTCATCAGCCATGACCGCCGGTTTCTGGAGAAGCTTTCGCGCGCCGTCGTGTGGCTCGATCGCGGCCGCACGCGGCGCATGGAGCGCGGCTTCGCCCAGTTCGAAACCTGGCGCGACGAAGTTCTGGCCGAAGAAGAGCGCGACCGTCACAAGCTGGATCGCCAGATCGCGCGTGAGGAAGACTGGCTGCGCTACGGCGTGACGGCCCGGCGCAAGCGCAATCAGGGCCGCCTCGCCCGGCTGTCCGATCTGCGGCAACAGCGCCGCGACCAGCGCAAGGCGACCGGCGCGGCCGAGATGGCGGCCGCCGAGGCGCAGGGCTCGGGCACGCGGGTCATCGAGGCCAAGGCCGTTTCCAAGTCGTTCGGCGACAAGGCGGTGGTCCGCGAGGTGACGACCCGCATCCTGCGGCATGACCGGGTCGCCATTGTCGGCCCGAACGGCGCGGGCAAGACGACCTTGCTGAGCCTGCTGACCGGGCGTTTGACGCCCGACAGCGGCGAGGTGGTGATCGGCGCGAATGTCGAGCTCGCCTGGCTGGACCAGCAGCGCGCCTTGCTGGACGACGATGTGTCGGTGGCCGACACGCTGACCGGCGGCGGCTCCGATACGCTCAGCGTCGGCGGCGTCACCCGCCATGTGGCGGGCTATCTGAAGGAGTTCCTGTTCGCGCCGGAACAGATTCGTCAGAAGGTGCGCGCGCTTTCAGGCGGCGAGCGCGGACGCCTGCTGCTCGCCCGCGCTTTCGCGCGGCCGAGCAATCTGCTGGTGCTGGACGAGCCGACCAACGATCTCGACCTTGAGACGCTGGACGTGCTGCAGGAGGCGCTGGCCGCCTATGACGGCACGGTTCTGATCGTCAGCCACGACCGCGATTTTCTCGACCGCGTCGCGACGTCGGTTCTGATGGCCGAGGCGGACGGGCGGTTCACGGACTATGCCGGCGGCTATAGCGATATGGTGACCCAGCGCGGCCGGGGCGTGGCGGCCAAGGCCGCCCAGGGCAAAACGCCGGCCCCGAAGGATGCCCCCCCGCGCGAGGCCGCGCCGCCCGCCCGCGCCCCGTCGCGCAAGATGTCGTTCAAGGACAAGCATGCGCTTGAGACGCTGCCCGGCCGGATTTCGGAGCTGGAAGGCGAGATCGCCGCGTTCGAGGCGAAGTTGGCCGATCCGTCGTTCTATACCCGCGACGCCGCCGGGTTCGCCGATACAGGCACGCGCCTCGAGGCCGCCCGGGCCGAGCGCGATGCCGCCGAGCATCGCTGGCTGGAGCTGGAACTTCTGCGTGAGGAACTGGAAAGCTGAGCTTTCCCGTCGCAGTTCCTGCTTGAGAAAAATCTCCGGGGTGGGACGATCGGCTGTCGGCCCCGTCGGCGCATGTGCGTCCTTGGAGCGTCGAGACGGACACAAGGGAGGCGAGCATGCCTTATGTCGATGGCTTCGTCCTGGCCGTGCCCAAGGCGAACGTTGAAGCGTACAAAAAAATGGCGACCCTCGGTCGCGACGTCTGGATGGAGTATGGCGCGCTGTCCTATGTCGAATGCATCGGCGACGACGTGCCCTACGGCGAGCTGACCTCGTTCCCGCGCGCTGTCATGGCCAAGGATGATGAGGTCGTGTTCTTTTCGTGGATCACCTACGAGTCCCGCGAAAAGCGCGACGAGATCAACGCCAAGGTCATGGCGGACCCGCGGATGAACCAAGAGGACTGGAAAGACACGATGCCCTTCGACGGGAAGCGCATGATCTTCGGCGGTTTCGTCAGCGTCGTCGAAGGCTGAAGCCGGCGCAGCAAAAAGGGCCGCTCCCTGCGGAGCGGCCCCCATTGCTTCTTCCGCTATCGGCGGACGGAAACCTCTGATCGCTCAGGCGCCCTTGGCGGCCGAGGCGGTCCGGGTCTCCAGCATCCGCTTGTGCGGGTTCAGGCAATGAGACACTGGATCACCTCCTCTCGATTGGTTGACGATACGGCGAATATAGTCATGGAAACGCGGTTGCGATAGAGCCATATCACTGGCTGCTTTGCGCGGGGAACCATGGCGGCGAACGACGACATCAACGATACGGCGGTGAAGCTGCCGCCGTTCCACGCGCTGCGGGCCTTCGAGGCGGCGGGGCGCAATCTCAGTTTCGCGCGCGCGGCCGACGAACTGGGCGTGAGCCCTGCGGCCGTCAGCCAGCATATCCAGCAGATGGAGGAGTTCGCAGGCCAGCCGCTGTTCCGCCGGCTCGGCCGCCGGGTCGAGCTGACCGACGCCGGCAGCGCGGCGCTGTCGCATGTGGCGGCCGCGATGGCGAGCCTTGGCGAGGCGGCGCGGGTGATGCGCCTGCCGCTGAGGGGGCAGCGCGTCTCGGTTTCGGTCGCGCCGTCCTTCGCCATCAAGTGGCTGGTGCCGAGGCTGGAACGGTTCAAGGAGCTGCACCCGGATATCGAGGTCTGGGTTTCGGCCGATATGGGGCTGGTCGATTTCGCGGTGGCCGATGTTGATCTTGCGATCCGCTATGGCGCCGGCGGCTATGCCGACGCCCAGGCCCAGATGCTTTTGTCAGAAAGCGTCGTGCCCATCTGTTCGCCGGCGCTCATCGAGGGCAGCGAGGGGCTGAAGAAGATCGACGACATTCCCCGCTTCGCGCTGCTTCACGACGACAGCCCCGACCGCGATCCGTCCTGCCCGACCTGGCCGATGTGGCTGATGGCCCGGGGGCTGGATGGCGAGAGCGCGCGCAAGGGCCTTCGCCTCAACCAGTCGAGCATGGTCATCGAGGCGGCGATGGCGGGCAAGGGCATCGGCCTCGCCAAGCGTCAGCTGGCGGCGGCGGACATCGCCTCTGGCCGGCTGGTGACGCCGTTCGATGCGGAAGACACCCCCATCAACTTCGCCTACTGGATGGTGTGGCGGCGCGGGCGCACCCTGTCGCCCGGCCTGAAAGCGTTCATCGACTGGCTGCGCGACGAAGCCGGGCAGGCCGAGGCCGATCTGGGCGCTGGGATCTAAAGCATCCTGCGTTTTCTTCGGTCCGTCATGCGTCATCCCGGCCTTGAGCCGGGATCCAGATGGGCACGCGCCGGCGTTTGCGGCTTCTGGGTCCCGGGTCTGCAGCGCGTACCGCGCCTCCGCCCGGGATGACAGGAAGGGATGAACCGCAAAATCGGCACGACGCTCTACCCCCTCAGCGAATCGCGACCGGGTTCACCACCATCTGCACCGCGCCCTGAAAGCGCGGCTGTCCGAGGACGAAGAAGAACGTGGTCGCGCCGTCGGCGGCCAGTTCGGCGGTGTTGATGTTCTCAAGAATATAGACGCCGTGCCTGGCGAGCAGCGTCTGGTGCACGACGAAAGGCTCGTCGCCTTTCTCGAACGGGATCACCTCTAGCGCCGGGCTGTCCGCGCCGATCGCCACCACGCCCAACCCGGCAAGATACTCGGCGCCCTCGTTGCCGAGGCCCGGATGGGCGGTGATGTAGGCGGCAGGGTCGGTCGTCTCGACCTTCATGTGCCCGGTGTGGAAAAGCACCACGTCGCCCTTGGCGATGGTGACGCCGGCGGCGGCCGCGGCGGCGTCGATCTCGGCCTTGTTGAAAGCCGTTCCGGGGGCCACCGGATCGGCCCCGAAATGCCTGGTCATGTCGAGCAGCACGCCGCGCGTAGCGATCGGCGGGATGTCATGCGTGCCGAGCTTTTTCAGCCCGTCCGGCGCGACGAAGTCCTGCGCCGGCAGGCCGTTATAGTAGCGGTGGCCGATGCCGACATGGCCGAGGCCGTCGATCTGGGTGCCGATGCCCAGATAGGTCACCAGCAGGTCGTCATTCGCCGTCACCTTGTTGGCGGCGATGACGGGGCCGGTGCCGTCATTGGACTGGGTGATGACGATGTTGAACCAGCGCGGCGGGTAGGCGGGGGTCTTGTGGCCGGTGACGACGCCGAGCGCATAGACCTTGCCGGTCTGCACCAGCCCTGCCGCCGCGCGGGTGGTCTCGGGCGAGAGGTTGTTGGCGGCGCCCTTGGTGTCGTCGGCCCCGTAGCGCGAGGGATACCAGTCCTCGGCCGATGCGGCCTGTCCGGCCGCGATCGCGGCGACGGTGAGCATTGTCAGGACATATCGCATGGCTTCCCCCCTGGCTCGCGGCCTGTCCGGCCGCCTTGTTGGGAAAAGCCTAGTTGCGTTCGGCCGATGCGCCTAGCCCGGCTTCGCGTCAGCCGACGAAGGCGCGCTCGATCACGAACTGGCCGGGCTCGCTGACCGCGCCTTCGGTCAGGCCGGCCTTTTCAAGCAAGGCCTTGGTGTCGTTGATCATCGCCATCGAGCCGCAGATCATGCCGCGATCGGTCTCGGGGTTCAGCGGCGGCACGCCGAGATCTTCGAACAGGCGGCCCGTTTCGATCAGCGTGGTGACGCGGCCGGTGCGCGGCCCGTCTTCCTGCGTGACGGAGGTGATGTGACGCAGCTTGCCGGCGGCCAGCTCGCCGACCAGCGGGTCTTCCAGCGTCTGGCGCACCAGGTCTTCGCCATAGGCCAGCTCGGCCTGCTGGCGGCAGCCATGGACGAGGATCACGTCCTCGTAGCGTTCATAGGTTTCCGGGTCGCGGATCAGCGAGGCGAAGGGGGCGATCCCGGTGCCGGTCGAGAACATGTAAAGCCGCCTGGCCGGGGTCAGGGCGTCGAGGATCAGGGTTCCCGTGGGCTTGCGGCCCAGCAGCACCGTATCGCCCGGCTGGATGAGCTGAAGCCGCGAGGTCAGCGGGCCGTCCTCGACCTTGATCGAGTAGAAATCGAGCGCCTCGTCCCAGGACGGGCTGGCGATGGAGTAGGCGCGCAACAGCGGCTTGCCGTTGACCTCGAGCCCGATCATCACGAACTCACCGGAACGGAAGCGCAACGATGCAGGCCGGGTAATGCGAAACTGGAACAGGCGGTCGGTCCAGTGCCGGACCTCCAGCACGGTTTCCAGGGTCGGGCCGCCGGCTTTGACGGCGGGTTTCGGTGCGGCAGCTGAACCGTCGGGCGGCATAACGCTCATCGTCTCTCCAGAATGGCGGCTCGATGCCATGCCAGCCCCGCGCGAAACCACAATCTGACGCTAATGTCACCCTTAAGCGGCATGACATAGTACGCGCGCGCGAGAGGGCTTAGGTCAGGGCCCTCATTTTTGCGCAATTTTCGGCCTTTTCGCGATGTATCGGTATGACGCTGTCGACAAGCTTCTGGTTGAGGAACGGGCGGCCCAGTTCCGGGACCAGACGGAGCGCTTTCTCAAAGGCGACCTGAGCGACGACGCGTTCAAGCCGCTGCGCCTGCAGAACGGGCTCTACATCCAGCGCCATGCGCCGATGCTGCGCGTCGCGATCCCCTACGGCATGCTGTCGTCCGATCAGCTGCGCGTTCTGGCGCGGATCGCGCGGGTCTATGATCGCGGTTATGGCCATTTCAGCACGCGCCAAAATCTGCAGCTCAACTGGCCGAGGCTCGAGCAGGTGCCCGACATTCTTGCCGAACTGGCCGAAGTGCAAATGCACGCCATCCAGACCAGCGGCAATTGCATCCGCAATATCA
>CAZBPO010000218.1:0-5599 GCA_964493795.1 uncultured Flavobacteriaceae bacterium | reverse complement strand
GTATTGGCGTTCGACGATTTGCTGACGATCCACGCTCCGTGCCGGGTAAGCGCCTCCAATATGGCGGCGTCGTAGCCCTTCACGCCGACCATATCCTGCTCGAAGAACTGGAGGGCCTGGGCATGGCGAATGCCCGTCACGATCTCGACGCGAGGCGTGTCGGAAACATAGTCGCCGCAGATCAGCGTGCCTTCATCCTCCCGGTCGAACGTGTTGCGCACGCGCAGCGGAATATCCGTTTGGCGCAGTCCGCGCCCGGCGCCGGGATGGATCGCCTCCATGCCGAGATTCGCGAGCTGATCGGCCACGTCGTAATTGGTTCTGCCGATCTTGCGGGCCTTGTCGGCGCCGACCAATTTGGGGTCTGCGCTCGACAGATGAAATTCCTTGTGAATGATGGCTTCCCGAGCGCCCGTCAGCACGGCGATGCGCGAAAAGGTCATTTCCGAATAACCTCGTGCATAGCGGCGCACCATGCCTTCGGCGCATTCGGCATAGCCCGTAATGATGGGCAACGTGGTGGCAAGATCGATGGGCTTCAGCGCCTCAACGATGCATTCGTCCAGATCGTGCATGTCCTGCTGATCCCAAAGCGTCAGGTCGACGAACCGCCCATTGACGCCGCGATCGCGAAGCAGCAGCGCGGTGCTGTGTGCGCTATGGGCTTCGCCCAATCCGGCAAGCAGTTCGCGCACCGTCACTAGTTGCTCCTTGAGGCAGAAGCGGCCGTGACTGCGCAGCCGCGCCAGATCGTCAAGGCAAGCGGAGACGGCATCGATCCGCATGTTGACAAAGGTATCGGCGTTTTTGAGGCTCTCGCCCCGAGCGAACATCTCCGCATTGCGTACATGCATGGCCCGGCGCACATCCGACATGGCGTCGCGCCAACCGTTGGCGCCGTCATCGGCGACAAAGCGCGCATAGACGCCCGGCTTGCCGCTCTTCTTGTGCTCAAGCAGCAGATCCGTCATCCCGGCATAGGCCGATACGACGAAAATGCGATTGTAGAGATCAGCCCCTTTGCGGCCGGCAATCAGCACATTGTCGAACAGTGTGGCCGTAGCCGCCATGGACGTGCCGCCGATCTTCTCGACGCTGTGCGCTCCCTTCATGCCGGCGCCTCCTCCACCAGCGAGCCGGAGACCGGCTGGACCATCTGCGGCACGCCGCGCGCGGCAATGAAATCGGGGCGCGGCTTTTCGACGCCAAAGGGCGCGGCCAACGCATTACTGACGGCGTTGTAGACCAGGAAGGCGTTCGCGCGCGGGAACGGAGTGATGTTGCCGTTGGACCCGTGCATGACATTGCAGTCGAAGATGACCACCGTGCCCGGCTTGCCCGTCGGTGCGACGATCCCATTCTTGTGCGCCAGTTCGGCAAGACTGTTCTCATCTGGAACGCCATATTCCTGACGTTTCAGCGACATCCGGTAGTGGTCCTCCGGTGTCTCTCCCACGCACGTCAGGAACGTGCGATGCGATTCCGGAATCAGCATCAGCGGGCCGTTATGCGGCGTATTTTCCGCCAGCAGGATCGACATCGAAAGCGCGCGCATGCGCGGCATTCCGTCCTCGACATGCCAGGTCTCGAAATCGCTGTGCCAGTAGAACTCCTTGCCCTGGAAGCCCGGCTTGTAGTTGAGCCGCGACTGATGGATGTAGACTTCGTCGCCCAACAGGAAGCGGGCGACACCGGCAAGGCGCTCGTCGGCGGCCAGGCGCGCGAGAACGCGGCTCTGGGCATGGATCTTGAAGATAGAGCGGATTTCCCGCCCACCCGGTTCGGTGATGACCGTTTCCTCTTCCAGCGCGTCGGGATCGGCCAGCAGCGTGCCCGCTTCCCTTTGCAGGAAAGCGATTTCGTCGTCCGAGAAAATGTTCTCCAGAACCAGAAAGCCATCACGATCGAACCAGGTGACCTGCTCGTGGCTCAGCGGTGCGCCCTCGAACCAGTCATTGTGGACCACGGGATCGAGGCGCGGCAAAAATTCCGCCACTTCGGCGTGACGGGACGGGTAGATGTCTTTCATGGGACTTCCCCCTTTCTATTTCATAGTCAGATTCAGTCGGTAAGTGCGGCTTCGGCGGGATAGGCGCCGTTCTCGTCATGCACCTCGCGGCCCGTGACCGGTGGATTGAACACGCAGGCGCACAAGATGTCGGTTTCCGGGCGCACGATATGCTTGTCATGTGCATTGAGCGCATACATCACGCCCGGCGCGAGCTCATGCGTTACGCCCGCACCCAGATCCTCGATCGTGCCGTTTCCCTTGAGCACCAGAACCGCCTCCAGGTGATTCTGGTAATGCATGTGCAGTTCCTCGCCCGCGAACATCGTGGTGACGTGGAACGAGAAGCCCATGCCGTCATCCTTCAGCAGCAGGCGCGCGCTTTCCCAGCCATTCGACTTCACGTTGCGGTCGGATTTACGAATGTCCTGGAGTTTGCGGACGATCATAGGTCATTCCTTTCCTTATTCCGCGGCCACGCCATAAGGGGCCGCCAGCACCGCGCGGATGCTTTCCTCAAGAATGTCGAGGCCAGCAGAGAGAGTTGCGTCGTCGATGACGAGCGGGGCAAGCACCTTGACGATTTCGTCATGGGCGCCGCTGGTCTCGATGATAAGGCCCCGCGCGAAGCAGGCGGTGGTGATGGCGGCGGCGACTTCGCCCGTCCCCACGTTGATCCCGCGCATCATGCCCCGGCCACAGACCGACAGGCCATGCTCCGCCGCCATGGCTTCCAGACGCCGTTCGAGCAGCGCGCCGCGCCGGGCGATATCCTGCTGGAAGGCGTCGTCGCTCCAGAAATGGCGCAGCGCGGCGGTCGCGGTCACGAAGGCATGGTTGTTACCCCGAAACGTACCGTTGTGTTCGCCGGGCGACCATTGGTCGAGTTCCGGGCGGAACAGCGTCAGCGCGAAGGGCAGGCCCATCCCGGACAGCGATTTCGCCAAAGTGACGATATCGGGTGTGAAGCCCATTCCCTCGAAGCTGAAGAAACCACCGGTACGGCCGCAGCCCGCCTGGATGTCGTCCACGATCATCAGGGCGCCGTGACGCCTCGCGATCTCCGCGATCTTGCGCAACCATTCGGACGACGCGGTGTTGAGGCCGCCTTCGCCCTGCACCGTTTCGACCAGGATGGCAGCAGGTGCATCGAGACCGCTTGACGGGTCCGACAGGCGGCGTTCCAGCAGATCGGCTGTATCGACCTCCGGCCCATGATAGCCGTCGTAGGGCTCGTGAGCGACATGGCTGAGTGGCACGCCCGCACCAGCCCGCTTGGACGCATTCCCGGTGCAGGCCAGAGCTCCCAGCGTCATTCCGTGGAACCCGTTGGTGAAAGCAATCACCAGTTCCCGCCCCATCACCTTGCGGGCCAGCTTGATTGCCGCTTCCACCGCATTGGTCCCGGTTGGCCCTGTGAACATCGCGCGGTAGTCCAGCCCGCGCGGCTTCAGGATGAGCATTTCCAGCGCGTCGAGAAAATCGGCCTTGGCGTCGGTGTGCAGGTCAAGGCCGTGCGCGATGCCGTCCGCGGCGATATAGTCCAGCAGCGCGGTCTTCAGCACGGGATGGTTGTGGCCGTAGTTCAGCGTCGAGCAGCCCGACAGGAAGTCCAGATAGCGGCCGCCCTGATTATCGTGCATCCACACGCCTTGCGCCGTGGCGAACTGACGCGGCATAGCCCGGGCATAGCTGCGTACCGCCGATTCCCGTCGCTCGTAGATTCGCGTGTCGGGAATAGTCGCAGTCGGCTTGGGAAGGGTGATGGTCATGTCATCCATTCTCCTCGGAGGATGTGCCGCCCGTGGGCAACGGGCCGATGCGCGCCTGCCACTCGGTGGCGTGGGCGCCGGCAAAGTGCGCATCGCGTTCGAAGCGCGCGCTTTTGTGCAGGGAAACCCGCCATTTGCGCGCGAGGCCCTCGAACAGCGCCCAGGATGCCCGGTTATCGTCAGTGACGGTGGTGATGAGGTGCGCGACGCCCGCGTTCTCTGCCCGGGCCAGCAGCGCTTCGATCATGCGGCCGGCAAGGCCCTGACCACGCGCCGCCTCCGCGACCGCGACTTGCCAGACGAAGAAATCGTCGGGCGCGGATGGTGGACGGTAGCCCGATACCCAGCCCATCAATTGGCCGTCCCGTTCCGCGACAATGCAGAAGTCGGCGAAGTCGGTGCATTGCAGGAGGTTGCAATAGGCCGAATTCGCATCGAGCGGCGGGCAAGCCGCGATCAGTGCGGTGACAGCCGGCCCATCAGTTGCGGCCGGCTTGCGAAGTCTAAAGTCCTGCCCCTTGCTCCGACTGGAGCGTGCAGAAGCTCGTGGCGGCGTGGCAGCCGCCATAGCTTGGGATTTGAAGATTGTTCATCTCCCGAAGTTATTCTCAGATATGGAGAAGCGTGCCCGTCCCCGTTTCGCCGCGAAACATACTCATCTATGATATATTTTCAACCCCCGGCGCAGAAATTATATTTCGTAGAATGAAGGATATGATGGAGGAGTGGAGCCTAAAGCTCTCTTCCTGTTGGCGTCCTCTGTGCGTTCCGGCTATGTACCCGCGCATGAATTTCGAGATCGCCTCCCGGACCCTGCGCGCGCTGCGCCGCGCATTACGGGCGATCGAAATCGGTCGCCGCCAACTGGCGACCGCGACCGGGCTGACGCCCTCGCAACTGCTGGTCTTACGCGAGATCGATATGCGCGGGTCAGCAACTCCCGGCGCGATCGCCCAGGCATTGCAATTTAGTCAGGCGACAATCACCGCTATCGTTGATCGTCTCGAATCGCTGGACTTCCTCCAACGACAGCGCAGCGAGAGAGATAAGCGCCAGTACCATCTGAGCATCCTGCCAGCCGGTAAAACAGCACTGGCCGATGCGCCGGATCCGCTGCAGATGATTTTCACGGACCGTTTCGTCGCGCTGCCGCCATGGGAGCAGGCCATGATCCTGGCGGCGGTCGAGCGCCTCGCCACGCTGTTAGATGCACAGAACATCGACGCCGCGCCTTTGCTCGATAGCGGACTAATCGATCGCTCTACTCCCGTCTGATTGGGTGTGCTCACCGCACATCGCTTCACTCCGGATGCAGTGAAAGTTACGGAAATCGGCGCGCGAACTACCGCATATTCAAAGCTGAAGACCAAGATGCGCGATCGGCAGGTCTCTCCAACATCCCCGTCGTTCGAAGTTACAGGCATGTCATCGATAGATGCTGCGAATTATCTCCCCACTTCCCGCCTTCCGAGCGGGCAGCCCCGGTCAAGAATTATGGCAGCTCCAATAATCAGCGACTGGCATTCTGAATAACGGTATCGAGGCGCTAAGGCATGGCAGGAGAGAGGCCCTGGCCCTACCCCAAAACAACGGCATACCGCCGGGAGGACTACGCTAATTCCGCACCATGCCGCCCACTGCCGCCGTACCTACGATTTTTGAGAATGGTGCCCCAAGGCGGACGAAAATGATAAATATGAGTCGCCACTTCTACTACGCTAGAAGTGCTTCTCTCTGCATCGCGCCGCCGATTGCTGCCGTTAAACGCCTACGAGCACTCAACCTCAAGCCGTCACTTCAAGGCCAATTCAATTTCTTG
>CAZBPO010000217.1:4139-5604 GCA_964493795.1 uncultured Flavobacteriaceae bacterium | reverse complement strand
ACGTCGATCACCTTGCCGAAGCGCTTCAGAACCGCCTCCTCCTCGGGCTCCACGCCCTCGGCCGCTGCGACGGATCCCAGATGCTGCATGAGGAGCGCGCCGTCGACGCGCCTCAGGTCGAAGCGCTGATCGCCCATATCAGGTCGATCGCCGCCGACGAAGGTTTCGCGGTCGAGGACGAGGCGCTCGCCATCATCGCGCGCGCCGCCGAGGGTTCGGTGCGCGACGCGCTTTCGATTCTCGACCAGGCGCTGGCCTTGGCCGAAGACGGCGCGCCGCCGGACGCGGCCAGCGTGCGCGCCATGCTGGGCCTCGCCGACCGCGCCCGGGTGCTCGATCTCTATGATCTCACCATGAAGGGCGACCCGGCCGCCGCCATCGCCGAATTGCGCAGCCAGTACGATTCCGGAGCCGACCCCATCGCCGTGCTTCAGGACATGCTGGAGCTGACGCATTGGCTGACCCGGCTGAAAATCGCGCCCGACGCATCGAAAGACGCCGCCGCCTCGCCCGCCGAACGCGAGCAGGGCCTCGCCATGGCGACGCGCCTCTCGATGGCGACGCTCACCCGCAACTGGACGCTGCTGCTGAAATCGCTTGGCGAAACCCGCGACGCGCCGCTCGCCATCCAGGCGGCGGAGATGGCGATCGTGCGGCTGTGCTTCGCCGCCGACCTGCCGCCGCTGGACCGGCTCGTCGCCGATGCCGGCGCGAACGGGGGCGGCCCGCGCGGGGCCGCGCCGCAGGGATCGCGCCCCACCGCCTCGGCCGCGCCGCCGCCCGGCGCGCGGGCCTCGGCCGATGGCCGCGTCGCGGTGCAGGCCCAGCCGTCCGGCGACAGCGCGCCCCAGGCCAGCGCCGTGTCGGTTCCCTCCTTCGAGGCGATGCTGCGCCGGCTGGAAGACGAGAACGAGCTGATCCTCAAATCGCGCGCCGAGAAATACGTGCGCCTCGTCTCGTGGGCCGAGGGGCGCATCGCCCTCGCCTTCGAGCCCAATGCGCCGCGTCAGGAAATCGCCGGCCGCATGTTCGAGCTGCTTCAGCGCTGGACCGGCAAACGCTGGATGATCGACGTGCGCGACAGCGGCGGCGCGACCACCGTCGAGGCGGCGCGCACGGCCGCCCGCAATTCGCTGTTCGACGAGGTCTCGCGCCACCCGCTGGTCAAGGCGGCCCTCGATATTTTCCCCGGCGCGCGTCTCACCGACGTGATCGACGCCGAAACACCCGCCGCGTCCGATCCGGGCGAGGCCGAAACGATGGAAGACACATGAGCAAGCTTCTGGAAATGGCGAAGGCCATGCAGGCCAATCTCGCCGGGCTGCAGGAAAAGGTCGAAAGCACCGAGGCCACCGGCGTGGCCGGCGGCGGCCTCGTCAAGGTGACGCTGGCGGGCAAGGGCAACCTCAAGCGCGTCGCCATCGACCCCTCGCTGCTGAAAGAAGGCGAAGGCGAAATTCTGGAA
>CAZBPO010000217.1:0-4129 GCA_964493795.1 uncultured Flavobacteriaceae bacterium | reverse complement strand
GGGCCGGCTCGACCAGGTTATGGCCGACGAAACGGCCAAGCTGACCGCCGGCCTCGGCCTGCCGCCGGGCTTCAAGCTGCCGTTCTGAGCCTATGAAGGCCGCCCTTTCCGGGCCCGAGATCGAACGACTGGTCCAGGCGCTGGGCAAGCTGCCCGGCCTTGGGCCGCGCTCGGCCCGGCGGGCGGCGCTGGCGCTCATCAAGCGCCGCGAGGCGCTGCTCGATCCGCTCAGCGCGGCGCTGCGAGACGCCGCGGCGGCGATCCGGGTGTGCGGCGTGTGCGGCCATATCGACACCTCCGATCCCTGCCGGCTCTGCGCCGATCCGACGCGCGACGACCAGCTGATGTGCGTCGTGGAGGATGTCGGCGACATCTGGGCGCTGGAACGCTCGGGCGTCTATCGCGGGCGCTATCACGTGCTGGGCGGCACGCTGTCGGCGCTCGACGGGCGCGGGCCCGACGCGCTCAGCATCGGGGCGCTGCTCGACCGCGTGGCCGGACGCACGGGGCTTGAGGTGGTGCTGGCCCTCTCCGCCACGGTCGAGGGACAGGCGACCGCGCATTATCTGACCGAAAAGCTGGCGGCCAGCGGCGCGCATGTCACGCGGCTGGGCCATGGCGTGCCGATCGGCGGCGAGCTTGGCTATCTCGACGAAGGCACTTTGGCCGCCGCCTTCAAGGCCCGCAGGCCGTTGTCGTCATAAGTCCGCCCCTGCGCGGCCAGAGGGCGGCGCTGGCGGCGAGGCGTCCTGCGTCAGAGTCAATCGACGCGTCTCCAGTCCTTGCCGCGGGTGCGGGCGGCCGAAATCTTCGCCTGCGGATAGCCGGAGATATCGGGCACGAAAATGCGCTGCCCGGTGTGCAGCTTGTTCTGGTTGGCCCACTTCACGCCGCCTGACTGGCGTTCCTGCTCTCGCGTCGCCTCGAAGATGAGCGGCCACAGCAGCACGTCGCCATAATCCGCGCCCGCCCGGCTCGAGGGCCAGTCCTCCTTGGGAAGCCCGGCCTTCACCGTGTACCAGTAAGGCGGCTTCAGCGGCTGAAGGATGGTCTTGGTGTTTTCCGACGGGTTGGTCTCAAGGTCCGACTGGGTCAGCAGAATGTCGGCGACATCCTTGTAGGCGGTCTCCAGGTTCTCGACATAGGCATCGGCCTGGCCTGCGAGCAGCGCGCCGCGTCCGCGCCAGACATACGTCTCGCTGGCGGCGATGCCGACGCGCCGGGCATGATAGAAAACGCTCTGCGGCGTATTCAGTCCGTCGGGGTCGAAATCGATGGCCTTGGGCGAGGCGTAGTCGATCGCCTTGGCGGCCTGATAGCTGCACCAGCCGGATGTGACGAAGTCATCGTCGTCCAGCACCGACTTCCTGACATATTCGGTGACGAGTCCTGGCACGACCAGCGCTTTCAGCTTCTGGATCAGTGTCGGCCGATATTCGTTCTGCTTGAGATAGTCGGTCAGGTTGAGAATCAACCAGCCGCTGCGATCGGGATTGAAACGGCCGTTCCCGAAATCCTCGAAGGTGTAGCAGGTGTTGCCGATCCCGATGGCCATATGGCCCGGGCCGGTTTCCCAGCCCTTATTGCCAACGAAGGTCAGGAGTTGAACTTCGCTCGCCATGCCTGTCTCGCCCCAACGAGAGTTCCATGGGCGCAATGTCGATGACCGGCCTGGCCCTGAAAACGCGTCCAATTGGCGCAGCAAGCGGCCGGGGGGCGGCGTTTACAGGGCGAAACCCGCCGCGTTCAAAGCACCGAGGCCGCTGTCGCGCTGAGGTCGGCTTCGGCGGCGGCCGGCGCAGCCGCATCGGCGCGCCGCGCGCCGGACTCGAACGCCACGGTGGCGATGACGGCGAGGCTGAGGGCGGCGACGAAGGCCAGCGGGGCCAGCGTCAGGCGGTCGAGATTGGCGTTGAGGGCACGGATAATCGGGTACATCACAGGGGTCCTTGTTGGCGCGGCGTGATACGCCCGCCCCGGCCCCCGCTCTGTGCGCTGGATCACACTCCCCGCCTGCCTGCGCCCGGCCTGCGGCGGCCGTCACGACTCGCTGCGATGTGAGCGCAGCGCGCGCTGTCGTAAACGCGGCGTTAGGACTCGGGCGCGATCAGCCGCCGTTTCAGGGCCGCCTTCAGCCCCGGCGTGACGCCCAGACGCTTCTCCAGATAGCCGTCCAGCGAACCGTCGCGGGCCGTGATCTCGGCCAGCGCCGCGTCGATATAGCCTCTCTCCACCCGCCACACGTGACGCAGCAGGTTCGGCGGCGCTTCGATGCCGTGAGTCTCCCGGAAGGTCTTCACGAAGCCCGGCAGGCGTTCCTCGATCCGGCTTCTGGTGTTGGTCGCCAGATAGTCGTCCAGAATGTCAGCCGGCTCGACGCCCAGCGCATGCTGGATGAAGGCGACGATCAGGCCGGTGCGGTCCTTGCCGGCATGGCAGTGCAAAACCACCGGCCCGTCCAGTTCAGGCAGCGCCGCGAAGGCCTTGCCGAACACCTCGATATGCCCGGCCTCGTAGGGCAGCTCGCGATAGACCGCCGTCATGCGGGCCGAGATCACCGCCTCGGTCACGCCCTCCTGGGCCAGATGCGCCAGATGCGGCGGGTCGTCGTCGGGGCTCGGCTCGCCATAGGCGATCAGCTGCGCGGCGCAGGCGGCGTGGCGGCGCGAGGCGAAGCGGGTGCGCTCGGCCGGGCGGCGCAGATCGACGATCGCCGCCATGCCCAGCGTCTGGAACGCGGCGAGGTCGGCTTCCGTGGCGTCGGCATAGTGGGCCGAACGGAACAGCAGCCCGCGGCGCACGCGGCCCTCGGGCGTCGCATACCCGCCGAAATCGCGGAAATTGTGGATGGCTTCGAAATCGGGATGGGTCATGACGGCGTTCGTCTAACGCCGAAACATGACCGCGTTAAGAGCGCGCGATAAGGCCGCGCGATTCAATCCTCGGTAAAGACCGTGATCGCCCTGGTCACCCGATGGAACCGCGCCGGCGCCAGATTGGACTGCCGGCCCTGCGACACCGTCGATTGCAGCGTGAAGCTGTCCGGGCTTTCGAAAACGATCGTCAGCGTGTCGCTTTTCCCCTCGCCCTGCTCAAGCGTCACGACCCAGGTTTTCTCGTCCTTCTGCGTGGCCGACCAGCGACCGCGGACCGCCGCCGTATCGTAGATATCCGAGGGCGGCACGCCGCCGAAGATGACCATCGTCAGATCATCATTGCCGAAGGCCAGCGTTCGCATCACCTGATGATGACCGCGCCCATAGCTGCCTGCGAAGCCTTCTTCCTGCCAGACGCCCATCAACAGGCCCTGCCCAGCGCTCACTGTTTCAGGCATGGGAACGACATCGGCGACGACGGGAGGGGCAGCGACGAAACAGCCAAGTCCGACTGCGAGCGCGACGGCGCGGGTTCGAGAGATCGTGACCATGTTCCGGTTCCGCCGCCGCTCAGTTCGGGTTCACGGGCGCGGAGACGCGCCGGAACCTCGATGCGGGGAAACGCCCCCATTCTGCGTCCTGAAGCGTGAAACTGTCCGCGCCGTCGAACACCAGAGTCAGCTCCGTGCCGCGCTCCTCGCCCTGATCCAGCGTGACGATCAGCGTGGTGTCGTCCCTGCGTTCCGCCCGCCACCGGCCGCGCGTGGCGGTCGAGACATACATGTTGGCCGGCACGACGCCGCTGAAGGTCAGGATCGCGATGTCGCTGTTGGCGAAGGCGACGGTGCGGAACACGAAGCTGTGGCCCAGCCCTTCGGGATAGGTGTACGCCTCCTCCTGCCACACGCCGATCAGCAGCGCCTGCTCGGCGCTCAGCGTCTCGGGCATCGGAATGGCGTCGGCGCGCGCGCGCTGCGGCGCCGCGGCGAGCGCAAGGGCGGCAGCGAGGGCGAAAGCGGCGATCAGGCGCATGGCGGACCTCGTCGTGACGACGCGCAAACATTCCGCCCAAAAAGGGCGAAGACAAGGCGCATCACGCCTGCGGGGGCTCCAGACCGCCGCGCGCGCCTTCGGTCATCAGCCGGGCCGAGCGGCCATAGGTCAGATATGACCACAGCCAGTCCAGCGAGACCGAGACACGGTTCCTGAAATCGATCAGGAAGAAGATGTGGACGAGGCCCCAGAACCACCAG
>CAZBPO010000216.1:0-5609 GCA_964493795.1 uncultured Flavobacteriaceae bacterium | reverse complement strand
GACCTGCTCGCCTTCCTCGACGGCAAGATCGCCAAATGGTGGATGCCCGATGACGTCGCCTTCGTCGAGGCGGTGCCCATCAACGCCACCGGCAAGATCCAGAAGCTTTCGCTGCGCGAGACCTTCAAGGATCACGTGCTGCCCACCGCCGGCAAGGCTGCATGACGGGTCTCCAAAAGGCGCTCGCTGGCCTCGCGCTGCTCGCCGGCCTCGTCGCCGGCGGGCTCGTCGGGGTGGCTGGAATCGGCCACAAATACGGCGTGTGGGATCTGGCGTTCGCCAAGGATACCCTGCTGCAATACGGCTTTCTCATCGCGCTCGGGGCAGGGGGCTGCGCCGTTCTCGCCATGCTGATCGGCGGCCTTCGGGGTAAGCTCGGCGGCGTGTTCACGGCGCTTCTTGCGCTCGCCGTCGCAGGGGGCGTCGCCTATGTGCCCTGGCAGATGCGCGAGCAGGAGAAAGTCTCGCCCGCCCTCTATGACATCGCGACCGACACCGTCGATCCGCCGGCGTTCGTGGCCCTTGCGGAAGTGCGGCGGGTCGCGCCCAACGGCGTCGCCTACGATTCCACGGCGGCCGCCCTTCAGAAATCCAGCTATCCGGAGATCGTCACGTTCCGCAGCACGGCCAACG
The DNA here is from genome assembly GCA_964493795.1 of uncultured Flavobacteriaceae bacterium. Lineage (GTDB taxonomy): Bacteria > Pseudomonadota > Alphaproteobacteria > Micropepsales > Micropepsaceae > JADZAI01. The sequence goes on along the minus strand of CAZBPO010000216.1, from coordinate 4,976 downwards.
CGGCGGCGCTTCACGGCAAGGCCGCCGAAATCGTCAAGCAAATGGGCTGGCAGGTCGCCGCCAATGCGCCCGACGAAGGACGTATCGAAGCCACGTCTGTCTCAGAGTGGTTCGGTCTCAAGGACGATATCGTCATCCGCATCGTCGCGGCCCAGGACGGCGGCGCGGTCCTCGACATACGTTCGGCCTCGCGCGAAGGCCGCAACGATCTTGGGGCGAACGCCGCCCGTATCCGCGACTTCATCGCCGCCCTGCGCTGATCGCGGCCATGGCGGGGCTGATCATCCGTCCAGCCGCTCCGCCCGATCGCGATGCCTGGCTGACGTCCGCGCTGCGCGCCTGGCTTGACGCCTATGAGGCTTTGTTGCCGGCGGAGGAAGTCGCTGACGCCGGGGCGATGCACGCGCGGGCCTGGGAGAGGCGCAGCGATCAGTTCCGGCTGGCGGTTCTGGATGGCGTCGTCGCGGGTTTCTATTCGCTTGGCGCCGCCGACAGCGCGCGTGACCGAAACTATCTCTGGCATCTCTATGTCGACCCACGCGTTCAGCGCCGGGGCGTGGGGCGCGCGCTTCACGACGCCGCGCTCGCCGAAATCGCACAGCGCGGCCCGCGTAACGCCTGGCTCGACGTGCTGCGGCCCAATCTCAAGGCCCGGGCATTCTACGGGCGGCTGGGCTGGCGCGAGGCAAGAACCGACACATCCGACGGTTACGACCTCGTCATCATGGAACGGGATATCGCATGACGCTCAACATCGCCCATCGGGGTGGGGCCGATCTCTGGCCCGAGAACACGCTGCCGGCCTTCGAGGGCGCGATCGCCTGCGGGGCGGACGGTGCCGAGCTGGATGTTCATCTGTCGGCCGACGGCGAACTCGTGGTCTTTCACGACGAGACGCTGAAACCTGAAATCGTCCGCCGCGATGGCGTTTGGATCACCGAGCGTACGCCGCTGAAAGCTCTGACGGCGGCCGACCTCCAGGCCTACGATGTCGGCGCGCTTCGGCCCGGCACGCGCTATGCCGCGCGGCACCCCCGCCAGGCGCGGCTTGACGGCGTAAGGATTCCCCGTCTCGCCGAGGTGATCGCGCTGGCCAAAGAGCGCAGCGACAGCTTCCAGCTTTGGATCGAACTCAAGACCGATCTTCTTCACGTCGAGAATGGGGCCGACCCGGTGCGTCTGGCCGAAGCCGCCGTGGCGCTGGTCGAGCGCCTCGACTTCGTAGCGCGGACAGTCTTCGTGTCGTTCGACTGGCGCGCTTTGTCACGGGCTCGCGCGCTCAACCCCCGGATACCCTTCTACGCCACCACGCTGCCCCAGAGCTGGTTCGCGGCTGGCGAACCGCCGCCCGATCACGGTCCACCAGCCCCGGCGGAACTGGCCGAATGGCGGCGGATCTATGCTGCCGGCGCCCCCTGGGAGGGTGAGTATTGCGCCGTGCATTATCCCTCGCTGCAACAGGCGATCGCCGCTTCCGGTGCGACGGGATGGTTTCCCTTCTGGCCTGACATCTCGCCGCACTCGGCGGCCGCCGCGCGGGCCGTGGGTCTTGAACTCGCCGCCTGGACAGTGCCGGCCGCTCGCGCCCCTGAGTTGATCCGAAACGGTTGCAGCGCAATATGTTGTGACGATCCGGCTGCACTCAGACATATTATGTCTGATCAAGAGTCCAAAGCGAACATTGTAGATTGACGTAACGAGATTTCTGTCCACCAAATTCCCCTACGGCAATCGCGGCAGTCATAAGCCAAGAGCCAACAGGGGGAATAAAGACCATGACGCCATGCGTACGCGTGACGCGACTTCTGCTTGCAGGGGCGTGTCTTACACTCATCGGCAGCGCCCAGGCACAGGACGGGACTGACGAAGCAGCCGAATCTGCCGTCACCAATACGACCACCCGAACCGGAAGCGGCCAGGAAGAGGTGACGGTCACCGCGACCCGCCGCGCCACCAAAATTCAGGCGACGCCGATCGCCATTACGGCGGTGGGCCAGAAGGCCATCGAGAATGCCGGCGTGCGCGAAACGCAAAGCCTGACCCAGGTTGTCCCAGCTCTGTCCTTTCCGCAGTCCGAGAACTCAGCCTCAGTTACGGCGCGCATCCGAGGCGTCGGCACGCAGGGTTCGAATCCGGGGCTGGAATCGGCGGTCGGTATCTTCATCGATGGCGTCGTGCGGAGCCGCAATTCCGTCGCCTTCGGCGACCTTGGCGACATTCAGCGCGTCGAGGTGCTGCGCGGTCCACAGGGCACGCTGTTCGGCCGTAACACGTCGGCTGGTTTGATAAGCGTGATTACCAAGCCGCCGTCGCTGACCGAAATCGAGGCCAGCGCCACGGCGACGTATGAAAGCTTCGATGGCCACTATCTCAATTTCGGCCTGTCGGCGCCGCTGATCGAGGATCAGCTGGGCGTTCGCGTGTTTGGCTCGCTGCGCAAGCGCGACGGCTACATGGATATCAATCCTGGTCTGCCGAGCGAGCGCGGCGGGAACGACAAGGATTCGTGGGCGCTGCGCGGCCAGGTCCTGTGGCAGGCAGGAGAGAATACCGAGTTGCGCATCATCGTCGATGCGGCGCACAAGGATGAGGAGTGCTGCTACGCCGCCACGATTCGCGCGTCGGGACCGGGCGCGAACGGATTGACCGTGCCGCAGACGATCAACGCCATCCTCGGCTACACGGGTAAAGCGTCATCGAACACGGTGAAATCGCAGGTCGGCTACGCCGACCATGATTACTCCCAGCTCATCGATGAATGGGGCCTCTCGGCCGAGCTCAACAGCGATCTTGGCTGGGCCAATTTCACCTCTGTCACGGCCTATCGCGACTGGGAGTATCATTACGGGCAGGACGCTGATTTCTCGGCCCTCGACATTATCTACCTCGAACGCGACGGGTCTAATTTTCAGCGCTTCAAGACCTTTACCCAGGAGTTCCGACTGACAGGCGAGGCCGGATGGGTCGATTGGCTGGTCGGCGGCTTCTACAGCCACGAGGTTCTGACGCGCGCCAACAGCGTCAGGGCGGGGTTCGGTTATGAGCCGTTCTGGATGCCGCATCGTTCGGGACTATCGGTTCCGGCGCTACGGGCAACCTACTCAGCGGTGACCGGTGGGGCATTCGACGCGACGGGCTCGCTCGCCCAACCCGGCAGCGGCAATCTCGACTTCTACGAGCAGACGGCTGAAAGCTTCGCGCTGTTCACGCACAACGTGTTCCACGTCACCGACAAGTTCGACGTGACGCTGGGTTTGCGTTGGACGACGGAAACGAAGGATCTTGTCGCCGACTACAACGGGATCAAGACCGACCCCACGCGCCGTACGCCATGCGAGGCCCTGGAGGCCGTGTATGGCTACAATTCGGCTGCGGTCGTGCCCCCGGCGCTGGCCGGTCTAAACGCGTTGGCGTGCCTTCCTGGCGGTCGCGGCGCGCTCGTCGCGTTGACGGCGGGCGATGCGGTTCACCTCCAGACTCGCGACGAGTCCGAGTTCTCCGGCATCCTCACGCTGTCGTATGAAGTGAACGAGAACATAAACCTCTACGCCAGCTATTCGCGCGGCTACAAAGCGGGCGGCTTCAACCTCGACCGATCCTATACGCTCAGCGCGTCTGATCCGCGGTCGATCGTCTCAGGCGCCCCTGGCGCCCAGACCATTGTCGGGCCGGACACCAGCTTCCCGGCGGAGATGGTGGACGCGTATGAAATCGGCGCGAAGTTCACGCTCGCTGGCGGCAATCTCCAGTTGAACCTCGCAGCCTATTATCAGGACTTCGAGGACTTTCAGCTCAATACCTTCTCGGGCATCTCGTTCTTCGTGACGTCTGTGCCCGAGGTGATCTCGCAAGGGTTCGAGCTCGACGCCAACTGGTTCACCGATATCGACGGCTTGAGCGTCAATTTCGGGGTCGCCTACGCAGACGCGCGCTATGGCGACAGCGCCGAAATGGATGCTTTCGTTGTCGCCAATCCGGCGCTCTTCAATCTTCCGGGAAACAACCTCACGAGCGCGCCTGAGTGGACTCTCACGGGCGGCATAACCTACGAGTTCCCGGTTCTTGGCGGCGCATGGGTCGGGCTTATCCACGCCGACGCTCGCTATGTGAGCAGCCAGTTCACCGGTTCGAACCTCGATCCGGTCAAGACGCAGGATGGCTTTGCGCTGGTGAACCTGCGGCTTGGTCTTACGACCGCGAACGAGCGCTTCAGCATTGAACTGTGGGCGCGCAACGTGTTCGACGAGCGCTATTATCAGATATCGTTCGACGCGCCGCTGCAGGGCTCTGCGCCTTCGGCGCTGGACCGCAATCCGACGACGTTCTCGCAGATCGACGCCTTCCTTGGTGAACCGCGCACCATGGGCATTACGCTCAAAACGCGGTTCTGACGCGGGGAGATCGTCTCGACACAGCGGCCCGGGGAAACCCGGGCCGCTTTTCTTTCGCGTGCTACGCGCAAAGAGCCCCCGCGCCGCGCTCAGGTTGGTGCCGCAACGGCATCATTGACCCCCGGTTTGCCGGAATGTGATGTGCCGCCGCTTTTGGGGGCAACATGACACGCATCGCAACCGCCGTTATCGCGGCCTCGCTGTCCGTCACGCCCGTCGCGGCGCAGCCAGCGGCCGACGAAGACATCACCGTCACCGCCACCCGCCGCGCGACCAAACTTCACGAGACGCCGGTCGCCGTCACCGTGCTGTCCGCCCCGGCGATCGAGGCGGCCGGCATCCGCGAGACGCAGAACCTCATCCAGCTCGTGCCGTCGCTGCAGTTTCCGCAGTCGGAATCCTCGGGTTCGGTCACCGCGCGCATCCGCGGCGTCGGCACGCAGGGCTCGAATCCGGGCCTGGAATCCGCAGTCGGCGTCTTTGTCGATGGCGTCTATCGCAGCCGGAATTCGGTCGCGTTCGGCGATCTCGGCGATCTGGAGCGTGTCGAGGTGCTGCGGGGGCCGCAAGGGACACTATACGGAC
>CAZBPO010000215.1:0-5617 GCA_964493795.1 uncultured Flavobacteriaceae bacterium | reverse complement strand
CTTCCACCGGGACGCCGGCATCGCGCAAACCCTCGAAATTCACGCCCTTGACCACGCGGCCATCCTTGACGTCGAGGCAGGGAATGATGCGGACCGCGAGCATAGCCGTGCTGATACATGCGGCGCTCGCTTGACGCAAAGCCCGGCGCGTCCGACGCTGACGCCAACGTCATAAAACATCCCGGGAGAGACATCCATGAAAGCCGCCGTCCTGCGCGAGACGAAGAAGCCGCTCGTCATCGAAGACGTCACAATCAACAAGCCCGGCCCGCGCGAGGTGCTGATCCGCACCGTGGCGGCGGGCGTCTGCCACAGCGACCTGCACTTCCTGGAAGGCCTTTACCCCTATCCCCTGCCCGCCGTGCTGGGCCATGAGAGCGCCGGCGTCGTGGAACAGGTGGGCAGCGAGGTGCGCAGCGTGAAGCCGGGCGATCACGTGATCACCTGCCTCTCCGCCTTCTGCGGACGCTGCGAGCACTGCATCACCGGGCACCTGTCGCGCTGCGTCAGCCCCGACACCAAGCGCGAGGCGGGCGACGTGCCGCGCCTGATCGAGACGACCGGGCCGATGAACCAGTTCCTGAACCTTTCGTCCTTCGCCGAGATGATGCTGATCCACGAGAACGCCTGCGTCTCGATCCGCAAGGACATGCCGCTGGACCGCGCCGCGCTGATCGGGTGCAGCGTCGTCACCGGCTATGGCGCGGTGGCGCATACCTCGGGCGTCCGGCCGGGCGAAACGGTCGCGGTTATCGGCTGCGGCGGCATCGGGCTCGCCGCGATCAACGCCGCCGCCATCGCCGGGGCGGGCCGCATCATCGCCATCGACATGGTGGGGTCCAAGCTGAACCTCGCCAAACATTTCGGCGCGACCGACGTGGTGAACCCCAAGGACGGCGACCCGGTGAAGCAGGTTCAGGATCTCACCAATGGCGGCGTGCATCACGCCTTCGAGGCGGTCGGCCTGAAGCAGACCGCCGAACAGGCGTTCAAGATGCTGGGGCGCGGCGGCACGGCGAACATTATCGGCATGATCCCGGTCGGCGTGCATATCGAGCTGCACGGCGCGGAATTCCTGGGCGAGAAGCGCATCCAGGGCTCGGTGATGGGCTCGAACCGCTTCCCCGTCGACATGCCGCGCCTTGTCGATTTCTACATGTCGGGCAAGCTGAAGCTGGACGAGATGATCTCGCAGCGCGTGAAGCTGGAACAGGTCAACGAGGCGCTGCAGGAACTGAAAACCGGCAACCTCGCCCGCAGCGTCATCATGTTCGACGCTTAAAGCGATGCTGTCATCCCCGGGGCGCTGCGCAGCAGCGATCCCGGGGATCCATGCCTGAGCGTCTCAAGACGCGACGTAGAGTTCGTGAAAACGGAAAGGCAGATCGCCCAGCTCGGTTTCCAGCCCCGTGTCTACCGAAAAGGATGCGCACCAAACCAAAAACGTTGCGTCGTCAAAAAACGCTCGAACCGTTGAGATGGCTTCATCGCGGTTTTCGTCCGGGATAAAGGCATCTTGTTTCAACGGCGCCGCGAAGCTACCGGAGTAGTTGCCGGTAAGCCCGTCAGACATCCACCACGACACGCCTGGGGGTTTTTCCGGCGCAAGCTCTGCCGGCTGGGAAATCTCGCCTGTCAGAATGCCGTGAGCGCCTACAAACCAAGCCACCAGTTGGGCGCGCCAATAGCAATCAGAAATACTGAGGGCCGACTTCAACCATGAGCCGACTTCATCGCGTTCAAGGTATTTGAGACAGAAGAAGAGCGAAGCGGAGAGTTTTTGGCTTGTGTTATGCCAACCTCTGTAACCGCCGGCGTCGAGATCACGCCCAAGCGCAACCTCGATATCGAGCTTACCGGCAGGCCAGCAAATCGGGTCCATGATAGCTCGACCGATGGTCAGAAGCGTGTCGCGACGAAAGCCTTTATAGGGCTCGTCAATTGGAGTGCGCGAATACTGAGATATGAACGCAGTCACGAGCGAGTCGAACACGTGATAGTGCGAATGCCAGATGTGGGTGAGCCTCGGTAAAAGATAGTGGAGCCACACGCGCCACTCGTCCTGCTGCCCAAAACTGCTTGGCCCGGAAGCCAATTCGTCAAGCGGTTCAAAAATGTCCGGCGGCTTTAGTTCGGCCAGATCGCCCATAAGCTTGGGGAATGTTTTGCGCTCGTCGCTCATGAACCAGGCTTCGCCCATGGGCTCGGCAGGCCGGCGGAAATGCGCGCGCATGTTCTCTAAGGCGACGGCGTCACAGCCCTGACCCGGCACCCAGCGATAATCGAGGTCCGGCTCAGCTTTCGGCATCGTCGCCCTACCCGCCCCGGGCCAGCGCCAGCGCCTCGCGGGGGCTGAGCTTTCCGTCGTAGAGGGCGCGGCCGCAGATGACGCCGGTGACGCCCGGCGTTTCCATGCAGGCTTTCACGTCGCCAATGCCCGCCAGGCCGCCCGAGGCGATGACCGGCACGCCCTCGGCGGCGGCCACGACGCGGGCGGTCTGCTCCAGATTGATCCCCTGCCCCGTGCCGTCGCGACCGACATCGGTGAAGATGATCGCCGCGACGCCGGCGTCGCGATAGCGGGCGGCCAGCTCGGCGGCGTCCATATGCGTATCTTCGGCCCAGCCCTGCACCGCCACCTTGAAATCCTTGGCGTCGATGCCGACCGCGACCTGGCCGGGAAAGGCGCAGGCCATGTCCATCACCAGATGCGGATTGCGCGCCGCCACGGTGCCCAGGATCACGCGCTTCACACCCGCCTCGATCCAGCGTTCGATCTGGCGGCGGTCGCGAATGCCGCCGCCCAGCTGCACCGGCACGTTCACGGCGGCGAGAATGTCCTTCACCGCCTCGTAGTTCACCGGCTGGCCTTCGAACGCGCCGTTGAGATCGACGACGTGAATCCATTCAAACCCCGCCGCCTGCCAGGCCGCCGCCTGCTTGCCCGGTTTCAGCGAGAAGACCGTCGCGGTCAGCATGTCGCCTTTCACGAGGCGCACGCACTGGCCGTCTTTCAGATCAATCGCGGGATAGAGGGTGAAGCTCATGGCCGCCATTTCAGGAACTGGGCCAGCAGGGTCAATCCGGCCTGCTGGCTCTTTTCGGGATGGAATTGCGTGCCGACGATGTTGTCGCGCCCGGCGACCGCCGCGAACGGCGCGCCGTAATCGCACATCGCCAGAACCTCGTCCGCCGCACCGTTCTGCAAGGCGTAGGAGTGCACGAAATAGACATGCGCGCCGTCCAGCCCGGCCGTGACCGGGTGGTCGTGCGAGAGCGTCACCGTGTTCCAGCCCATGTGGGGAATTTTCAGCGCCGCATCGGCCGGGTTGAGCCGCGTCACCTCGCCTTTCAGCCAGCCAAGCCCGGCATGGCGGCCGAACTCGACGCCGGCTTCCGCCGTCAGCTGCATGCCGACGCAGACGCCCAGAAACGGCCGCCGCCTGGCGATCACGCTTTCAACCAGCGCGTCTTTCAGGCCCGGAACGCCCGAAAGCCCGGCCATGCAATCGGCGAACGCCCCGACGCCCGGCAGCACGATGCGGTCGGCGCGATAGACGGCGTCAGGATCAGACGTCACATCGATTCGGACAGGCAACGAAGCGTCATGCGCCGCGCGCTCAAGCGCCTTGGCGACGGATCGGAGATTGCCCGAACCGTAATCGATGACCGCGACGGTTTCGCTCATGACCGGCGTTACAGCACGCCCTTGGTCGAGGCGTAATTGTCGCCCAGCCGGCTGTCCGGCTCGACCGCCTGACGCAGAGCGCGGGCGAAGGCCTTGTAACAGCTCTCGACGATATGGTGGTTGTTCTCGCCGTAGAGATTTTCAACGTGCAGGGTGATGCCCGCGTTCTGGGCGACCGCCTGGAACCATTCCTTGAACAGCTCGGTGTCCATCTCGCCCAGCTTCGCCCTGGTGAAGTTCACCTTCCAGATCAGATAGGGCCGGTTCGACACGTCGATGGCGCAGCGCGTCAGCGTCTCGTCCATGGGGATCGTCGCCTCGCCGAAACGGCGGATGCCCTTGAAGTCGCCCAGCGCCTTGGCGATCGCCTGGCCGATCACGATGCCGGTGTCTTCGGTCGTGTGGTGAAAATCGATATGCAGATCGCCCTGCGCGCGGACTTTGAGATCCAGCATGGCGTGGCGGGCGAAACCTTCCAGCATGTGGTCGAGAAAACCGATCCCGGTATCGATGTCGTAATCGCCGGTGCCGTCCAGATCGAGCGAGACCATGATCTCGGTCTCGCGCGTCTTTCGCTCGATCATCGCGGTGCGCATCGGTGCATTCCCAAAGCCGGAAGAGGGCGTTTCCTTACGTCTCCGGGTTCATTTGCGCAATCTTGGGCAAACTTGACGTAAACGCCCGGGCGTCTCACATCCCTTTCGCAGTTTTCAAGGACGGTCCATGCCCCACAACAAGCCTCACGACCCGCTCGACTGGCACGGCACGACCATCGTGTCGGTGCGCAAGGGCGGCAAGGTGGTGATCGCCGGCGACGGCCAGGTCTCGATGGGCCAGACGGTCATCAAGGGCAATGCACGCAAGGTGCGCCGGCTGGGCAAGGGCGACGTGATCGTCGGCTTCGCGGGCGCCACCGCCGACGCCTTCACGCTGTTCGAGCGGCTTGAGGCCAAACTGGAGACCTATCCCGGAAATCTGACACGGGCCTGCGTTGAGCTGGCGAAGGATTGGCGCACCGACCGCTATCTGCGCCGGCTGGAGGCGTTGATGATCGTGGCCGATCCCAAGGTCTCGCTGCTGCTGACGGGGCAGGGCGACGTGCTGGAGCCCGAAGACGGGGTGATCGGCATCGGATCGGGCGGCAATTACGCGCTCGCGGCCGCTCGGGCGCTGGCCGACACCGAGGCGGACGCCGAGGATATCTGCCGAAAAGCCATGAAAATCGCCGCCCAGATCTGCGTCTACACCAACGGCAATCTGACCGTGGAGACGCTGAGCGAGAACTGAGTTATAATAACTGTTAGAACGCTCTTGCTGCCCAGCTTTACATTTGTTATAACATGAAGCTCAAAGTCACGAAGATCGGGAATTCTCTGGGGGTGATCTTGCCCAAGGAAACCATCGCAAAATTGCGTGCAGAGCAGGGCGACGAGCTGTTCGTCACCGAAACGCCGGACGGGATCCAGCTTTCGCCCTATGACGGCGATTTCGAAGCGCAGATGAAGGCGATGCGCGACGTGATGAAAAAGCGTCGCAACGCGCTGCGCGAACTCGCGAAATGAACTGGGTCTGGCTGAACCGCCAGGCCCTCCTTGCAGCGCATGACGAACAGCTCGCCGAGCATGGCGGGGCCAGCGGCCTGCGCGATAAAGGTTTGTTCGATTCCGCGCTGGCGAGGCCTGAAAATCTCGCCGCCTATGGCGAGCCGGACGTTTATGCCCTGGCGGTCGCCTACGGGTTCGGGCTGGCCCGCAACCATCCCTTCGTGGACGGCAACAAGCGCGTCGCGGCGATCGCCACGGAAACATTCCTCGCCCTCAACGGTGTCGCATTGATCGCCGACGATGCGTCATTCGTGTTGACGTTTCTCGCACTGGCGGCGCAGCCAGTCTGCAAGGACGTCTTCTGTGATCTCGCCGGCCGCCAGTG
>CAZBPO010000214.1:0-5617 GCA_964493795.1 uncultured Flavobacteriaceae bacterium | reverse complement strand
GACCACCGCGCTGATCGTGGGCGGCTTCGCCGAGCGCGTGAAGTATTCCGGCCTGCTGCTGTTCGCGGTGCTGTGGATCACCTTCGTCTACGTGCCGATCTGCCACATGGTGTGGGGCGGCGGCTATCTGGGCTCGAAGGGTGCGTTCGACTTCGCCGGCGGCACCGTCGTGCACATCAATGCGGGCGTCGCGGCGCTGGTGGGCGCGCTCATCATCGGCAAGCGCGTGGGCTTCGGCAAAGACGCCATGCCGCCGCACTCGCTGACGATGACGATGATCGGCGCCTCGCTGCTGTGGGTCGGCTGGTTCGGCTTCAACGCCGGTTCGGCGGGCGCGGCCAATGGCGGCGCGGGTCTGGCGATGGTCACCACCTTCGGCGCCACCGCCGCTGCTGCGCTCGGCTGGCAGTTCGTCGAGTGGGCGACCAAGGGCCACCCCAGCCTGCTCGGTCTCGTCTCGGGCGCGATCGCCGGCCTCGTGGCCGTCACCCCGGCGGCCGGCTTCGTGGGCCCGATGGGCGCGATCATCCTCGGCCTCGTCGCCGGCGTGGTCTGCTTCTTCGCCTGCACCGCGCTGAAGAACGCGCTGAAGTATGACGAGTCGCTGGACGTCTTCGGCGTCCACGGCGTCGGCGGCATCGTCGGCGCGCTGGGCGTCGGCATCTTCGCGGCCCCCAGCCTCGGCGGCACGGCGGATGCGGACTACGACATGCTCGGCCAGATGCTGATCCAGGTCGAAGGCGTGGTCATCACCATCGTCTATTGCGCCGTCGTCAGCGCGATCCTGTTCTATGTCGCGAAGGCCCTGTTCGGCATCCGCGTCACCGAGGACCAGGAGCGCGAGGGCCTCGACATCTCCAGCCACGGCGAGCGCGCCTACAACTAGGCGCCGCGCCAAACCAACCGGCCGTCCGTCTCTCCTCCTGACGGCTTCACACTGGGCCCGGCCTTACCGCCGGGCCCTTTCTTTTGTCAGGGCGTCTGGGCCATCAGGCCGGCCAGCGTCTCAAGCGCCGATTTCAGACGAGCGCGGTCGGCGATAGCGCCGAGAGCCAGCCGCACCGCGTCGGGCGCGGCGGCGGGATCGACGGCGAAGGCGTCGGACGGCATCAACCCCAGCCCCAAGGCGCGCGCCGCAGCGATCAGGCCGGCGCGATCCCAGTGCGGCGGCAGGCTTTGCCAGACATGCAGGCCCTGGGGATGGGCCGCACCGCCGGACGGCAGGCTGCGCCGGGCGAGAGCCTGCCGGGTTTCCGCTTCGGCCCTGACGCCGTCGCGCAGCGCCGCCGCCGAACCGTCGCGCACCCAGCGCGCGGCCAGCGCCGCCATCAATGGCGGCGGAGACTGGGTGAAGGCGCGCAGCGCCCCAGCGAGCGCGGTCGCGGCTTCGGCATCGGGCGCGGCGACGAAGGCGGTCCTCAGGCCCGGCGTCAGGCATTTGGAGAGCGTCGCGACATGCCAGCTGCGTTCCGGGGCCAGCGCCGCGACGGCCCGGAGCGGGCGGGCCAGCAGCGCCGCGTAGGGGTCGTCCTCGACCAGCGTCAGACCGCGCGCCCGGGCAAGACGAGCGAGCGCGGCGCGGGCGGCGGCCGGCATCGTCGCGGTGGTGGGGTTCTGCATGGTTGGGGTCAGGCAAAGGACGCGCGCGCCGGTGCGGCGCACCGCCTCGTCCAGGGCCTCCAGATCCAGTCCGTCCGGTCCCATCGCGACGCCGGCGAGGCGCAGGCGAAGGCTGCGGCCGACAGCGATGAGGCCGGGATAGGTCAGCGCCTCGCAAAGCACCGTGTCGCCGGGTTCGGCGACCAACGAAAGGATGGCGGCGAGCGCCGTCTGCGCCCCGGCGGCGACGGCGATCCGCTGGGGCGCGATGCGGCCAAGCATGGGCTCAAGCCAGGCCGCGCCCGCCGCCTTCTCGGCCTCCAGCCCGGCGCCGGGATGATACGACATCAGTACATCGGGGTCGCTGCGCCGCAGGACCTCGTCGAGGCCCCGATGGATCAGCTCGCCGAGCGCCAGTCCGCGCGGGCGCGGCGGCAGGATCATGGCGAGATCGAGCGGCGCGGCGTCCTTGTCGGGCCGGGCGGCGACGAACGAGCCGCGTCCGGTCACCGCGTCGAGCACGCGGCGGCGGCGGCTTTCGGCATAGGCGCGGGTCACGGTGGTCATGTCGATGCCGAGCGCGTCGGCGAGGACGCGCTGCGAAGGCAGCCGGTCGCCGGGGCGCAGGCGGCCGGCCGCGATATCGTCTTCGATCGCCGCCGCGATCCGCAGATAAAGCGGGCCGCCGCCATCGCCGAGACGCGGCGTCCAGTCAGGGTCGATCATCATGGGCCGCACATAGCACGCAGACGCGATCCATGCACTTGATATAAGTGCATGGATCGTCTATATCCCTCGGCATGGCGCAAATGCGCGCATGGAGCGGCATATGGCGAAAACTCTTCTGATCGTCGTGATGGGCATCTTTCTCGCCGTCTCGGTGTGGTGGGCCACCACCGTCTGGGGCAGCATGGACGCCGAGCTGTCGACCGACGGGAATATCGCTTTGTGGCTGGGCATCGTCGTCTCGATGGTGGTCGGCGTGGGCCTGATGGCGCTGCTCTTCCACTCGGCGCGGCGCGGCTATGACGAGCAGGTCGAGTACGAGCTGCCCGGCGATCAGGACAAGTAAGGCCAGCGACCGGCCGTCGCGTCAGCGCCGCGCGATCTTCCCGCGCTGGCGCGGCGCAGCGATTGCGCTAAACCATCCGCCATGACGACCGATCTGCCGCGCGCCGCGCACCTGCCGACATCGCCGTTCCTTCGCCTGAACGCCCTGCTGGACGGCGTCGAGCCGGGCCAGCCGCCGATCGCGCTGTCGGTGGGCGAACCTCAGGGGCCGGTGCCGGCTTTCGTCGCCGAAATTCTGGCGCGCGAGGCGGCGGGGTTCGCAAAATATCCGCCTATCCACGGCACCGATGCCTTACGCGGCGCGATCTCGGGCTGGCTGACGCGGCGCTATGGCCTGAAGGACGCGGTCGATCCCGGGCGGGCGATCCTGCCGCTGAACGGCACGCGCGAAGGCCTGTTCCTGTCGCTGTTCATGATCGTGCCGGAGCGCAAGAACGGCGAACGCCCGGCCGTGCTGCTGCCCAACCCCTATTATCAGGCCTATCCGTCCGGCGCGTTGGCGAGCGGGGCCGAGCCTGTCTATGTCAACGCGCTGGCCGAAACCGGCTTTCTGCCGGACTACGCTGCGTTGCCTGAGGCGGTGTTGCGGCGGACGGCGGCGGCGTTCGTCGCCTCGCCGTCCAACCCGGAGGGCGCGGTCGCCGATCTGGCCTATTGGAAGACGTTGTTCGAGCTCTCCGACCGTTACGGCTTCGTCGTGCTGTCGGACGAATGCTATTCCGAAATCTGGCGCGAGACGCCGCCCATGGGGGCGCTGGAAGCGGCCGAGGCGCTGGGGCATGGGCGCGAGAACCTGCTGGTCTTCAATTCTCTCTCCAAACGGTCGGGTCTGGCGGGCCTGCGATCCGGCTTTGTGGCGGGCGACCCCAAGCTCATCGCCGCCTATCGCGAGCTGCGGGCGCAGGCCGCGCCGCAGGTTTCGGGGCCGATCCAGGCGGTGTCGGCCCATGCCTGGGGCGACGAGGCGCATGTCGAGGCGAACCGGGCGATCTACCGGACCAATTTTGAGATCGCGGCCGAGGAACTGGGCCGTCTGCCCGCCTTCAGCCTGCCGCCGGCCGGGTTTTTCCTGTGGGTGGCTGCGCCGGACGCCGTGAATTTCGCCCGCCGCCTGTGGGCCGAAGCCGGCCTCAGGGTGCTGCCGGGGGCGTTTCTGGCGAGCGATCAAGGGGTTGGCGTCCGCGCCGGGAACCCTGGCGAGGGCTTCATCCGCATCGCCCTCGTTAATGGGCCGGAAACCACACGGGCCGCATTGAAAAGGCTCGCTGCCATGGCCTAGGGGCCGGCCTGGCGGCGGCCTCAAGCATCCTGCGGCCCGGGTCCAGTAGCCGAATGCCGTCACGTATCGACCGGCCAGCCTTTGTCCGCACCCCGCCGCGCCGCGGTGGGCGCGCTGCGGCGCGGCGGCAGGAAAGCCTGGGCCAGCGCCTGTGGTCGCCGGTCTCCGCCCTGTTGGAAGGCCGCGCCGTCCAGGCGCTGGGGCCGTGGGCGGTGCAGACGGCCGGTTTGCTGTCGCTGGCCGTCGGCCTGGCGCTGCTGGCCGCGCTGCTGACCTATCATTCGACCGACCCGTCGCTGAACAACGCCACCTCGGATGCGCCGCTGAACGCGCTGGGCATGACCGGCGCGACGCTGGCCGATCTCGCCTGGCAGACGCTGGGCGTCGCCGCCTTCGCGCTGGCCGCGCCGCCGATCGCCTGGGGCATTTTCGGCCTTTACGGCCGCGCGGTGCGCTCGCTGTGGCTGCGCCTGGCGTTGATCCCGATAGCCGCCGTCACGCTGGCGACCGCGCTGGCGGCGCTGCCGGCTCCTGAGCTCTGGCCGCTCAGGACAGGTCTTGGCGGCCTGATCGGCGACGCCGTGATGGGCGCGCTGGCGACGCTGCTGGCGCTTGGCCCCGGCGTGCCGGTCACCCCGATCATCGCCATCCTCGCCGCCGCGGGCGGTTCGGCCCTGCTGGTCTATATCGCCGGTTGGACCTGGAGCGGGGTCGGCGTCTGGGGCCGCCGGGCGCTCGCCATTGCGGCGACGCCGTTCGCGATGGCGTGGGGCTTCGCCATGCGGGCCAGAGCCGACGCGGCGTCGCGTCGCGCCGCAGCGCAGGACGACGATTACGAAGACGACGACGCCTATGACGAGGCCGATGCGCCCGAGCGCCCGACATTGTGGTCGCGCTTTGCCGCTCTCTTCCGCCGCGAAGACGAGGAAGATGCGGACGAACGCATCGAGCCGGCCTTCGGCGAGACGCCGGCCCGCGCCCGCAAGGCGCCGCGCGTCATCGCCCCGGAGGCCGATGAAGGAGACGACGAGGACGCCGCCCCCCCCGCGCCGCGCCGCGAGCCGCGCGTGGCGCGCACCGCGCCGGCGCTCAAGGAAGGCAAACGCGCCAAGGCCGAGGCGCAGCCCATGCTCGATCTCGACAAGGGCAGCGACTACGAGCTGCCGCCGCTGAGCCTGCTCGCCAAGCCCAAGGTCTCGGGCGAAGTGGTGCGCGACAGCGACGACGCGCTGGAGCAGAACGCGCGCATGCTGGAATCGGTGCTTGGCGATTTCGGCGTGCGCGGCGTCATCAACGCGGTGCGGCCCGGCCCGGTCGTGACCATGTACGAGCTGGAGCCGGCGAGCGGCATCAAGGCGTCGCGGGTGATCGGCCTCGCCGACGACATCGCTCGCTCGATGAGCGCGGTGAGCGCGCGCGTCGCCGTGGTGCCGGGGCGCAACGTGATCGGCATCGAGCTGCCCAATCGCCGCCGCGAGACGGTCTATCTGCGTGAACTGCTTTCAGCGAGCGATTATGAGAATCCCGGCTCGGCCCTGACGCTGGCGCTGGGCAAGGATATTTCCGGCGCGCCGTCCTTCGCCGATCTCGCCCGCATGCCGCATCTGCTGATCGCCGGCACCACCGGCTCGGGCAAGTCGGTGGGCATCAACGCGATGATCCTGTCGC
>CAZBPO010000213.1:3515-5654 GCA_964493795.1 uncultured Flavobacteriaceae bacterium | reverse complement strand
GCCCACACCATCTTGTCCACCTCGTCGGCGACGGTGGAAAGCACCGCGCTGTTGCCGATATTGGCGTTGATCTTCACCAGAAAATTGCGCCCGATGATGCACGGCTCCAGCTCGCCGTGATTGATATTGGCGGGGATCACCGCCCGCCCCCGCGCTACTTCCTGACGCACGAATTCCGGCGTCACGAAATCGGGGATCGACGCGCCGAAGCTCTCGCCGTCACGCACACAAGGGCCGGCCTGTTCGCGCCGCAGGTTCTCGCGGATCGCCACATACTCCATCTCGGCGGTGACGATGCCGGCCCGGGCATAATCCATCTGCGTCACATGCCGGCCGGGCTTTGCGCGAAAGACGCGGCGCTCCGAGGTGAATGCCGGGGCCAGATGCCTGCCGGCCGCAAAGCCGTTGTCCTCCGGCTTCACCAGCCGGGGCTCGGCCTCTTCCTGTACATCGCCGCGCGCCAGCACGAAGGCCTCGCGCGTGCGGGGCAGGCCTTTCTCGATGTCGATCGCCGCCGCCGGATCGGTATAGGGGCCGGAGGGATCATACAGCGTCAGCGGCGGCTCGCCCGCGCTTTCATGCACCGCCACTTCGCGGAACGGCACGCGCAGGCCGGGAAAGAGCTGGCCTTCCGCATAGACCTTGCGGCTGCCGGGTCGCTCGCCGGTCGGGATCGCATCTGGTTTCTGGTGAATATTCATCGCCGCCTCCGGTTCGTCCGGATGTCTGACGGCGGCGGGAGAAAAAAACGGATCAGCGGCGGCAAGACGCACGCTGCGAGAAAATCCGCGCCCTTCCCTTCGCCGGCATGATCCGGATCAGGTTCAACGGGTCGCGGGCTTACCCGCCTCTCAGCTGCTCAAGCGCAACCCCCCGAGGTCCGGCCAGCATAGCGCGCTGCGGCCCCCCGACCAACCCGTCCGCCGGCTCAACGCAGATGAAACGGCGGCCGCGGCAGCGCGGCATAGGGCGCAAGGGGGTCGCGCCCCCACCAGGCCGAAGCCCCGCGCCCCTGGCCCAGCGTCACGGCGGCCGTGGCGTGATCGCCCAGCGGCAGGATCGCGGTGCCGAAAACGGCATACCCGCCGCGCGAGTCGATCATGATTCCGGCCTTGCCCGTCCCCGCCTGCGACGGCGTCACGGTGACCGCATCGTCGGTATCGACGCGCGTGCTCTCCGCCGCCAACGCCACGCCGCCGAACCCGACGCCGGCCGCGAGAACGCCCAGCCGCACCCATCCGCTCAAACGACGCATCACCGAACTCCTGACCAACCCGGAACCAGACCCAAACGCACCAAGCCCCAGTCCGTCGCAGGATACCCCCAAGACTGCGCCAAGGGCTACCTCATCCAATGCAACAGCCGACCCTTCTCCCCTCCGGGGAGAAGTCCCTCGCCAAAGGCGAGGGGATGAGGGGACAACCGCACAAATCCAGGCCACCCTACCCCCGCTCCAGCTCGAACAGAATGGTCTCCACCACCCCGCGCAGATTGCCCATCACATCGCTGTTCCAGAACCGGATCACCCGCAGCCCGTCCCGCGCCAGCATGGCCGTGCGCCGCGCATCATAGGCCAGCGCCGCATCCTCGCCGTGCTGACCGCCATCCAGCTCCACGACCAAGGCGCGCTCGGCGCACACGAAATCCACGATGAAAGGCGCGCGCGGGTCCTGCCGCTTGAACCGATACCCGTTCAACCGCCGCCCGCGCAGCTGCCCCCACAGCAACCGCTCGGCATCGGTCTGCTCCCGCCTCAGCCGCCGCGCCCGCGCAACAAGGTCCATGACCCGAGCCTGCGTCACCCACCCTCATCTGTCACGCGCTTGCGCGCGCGACATCTTCTCCCGCAAGCGGGAGAAGGGCCGGCTGTCGCACCAGCTCACTCCAAGGATCGGCTACCTCATATAAAGCCACAGCCGACCCTTCTCCCCTCAGCGAAGCGCCGTCAGGCGTTCGCAAAATGAACGACGCGGAGAAGTCCCTCGCGAAGCGAGGGGATGAGGGGAGGGCCGCGCAAATCAAAGAAACCGCCCGCCAAAGCCGAACCCACATCCCCTTTCCACCGCGTCTCCGCCCGGCCTATCCTGCCGCCCCATGCCGCGCGCCGAAGCCGCCTTGCCCGAAGCCGCTCTGTTCGTC
>CAZBPO010000213.1:0-3505 GCA_964493795.1 uncultured Flavobacteriaceae bacterium | reverse complement strand
GAAATCGGCTTCGCGGCCGCCGCACTGATCGGGCGCGCCGGCTTCACGGTCGTCGTCCCGCCGCAGGGTTGCTGCGGCCAGCCCAACTACAATGCCGGCGACAAGGAAGGGGCGCGCGGGCTCGCCCGCGCCGCCATCGCCGCGCTGGAGCGCTTCGACACCATCGTCGTGCCCTCCGGCTCGTGCGGCGGCATGATCGCCAAGCACTATCCGCACCTCTTCGAGGACGCCGACCCGTGGCGCGCCCGCGCCGAGCATGTGGCCGCGCGCACGCTCGAGCTCACCCAGTTCCTCGCCCGCCATCCCTTGCCCGGTGCGCCGAAACGCCCAGCCGGAAAAATCGCCTATCACGACAGCTGCTCGGCCCGGCGCGAGATGGGCATTCTTGGCGAGCCCCGCGCCCTCATCGCCGCCCACACCACGGGCGAGGTGGCGGAAATCGCCGACGCCGAGACCTGCTGCGGCTTTGGCGGCCTCTTCTGCGTGAAGTATCCCGAAATCTCGGCCCGCATGGCCGGCGAAAAGGCCGACGCCATCGCCGCCACCGGGGCCGACACGCTGGCCGCCGCCGATCTCGGCTGCCTCCTCAATCTTGAGGGCACGCTGGCCCGCCGCGGCTCGCCGATCACAGTGAAACATATCGCCGAACTCCTGGCGGACGAGCCGTGACCATCCCGCCAGCCCCAACACCCTCATCCGTCGCGCTGCGCGCGCCACCTTCTCCCGCAAGCGATAGAAGAGCCGGCTGCTGCAATCAGCCCACTGCGAGGATCGGCTACCTCATCCAGAGCCACTGCCGACCCTTCTCCCCTGCGGGGAGAAGTCCCCTGCGAAGCAGGGGGATGAGGGGAACCAACGCCCCATGACCACCCTCGACTTCAAATCCCGCGCCCGTGCGGCGATGAACGACGCGAAACTCGCGCCGGCGCTCGCCCGCATGAAGTCGCACTTCCAGCTGGGCCGCGCCGCCGCCGCCGCGCGCTTTCCCGATTTCGAGGAGCTGCGCGACCGCGCCGCCGCTATCCGCCGCCGCGCCATCGCCCTGATGCCCGGCCTTCTGGAACGCTTCGAGGCCAACGCCATGGCGGCCGGCGCGACCGTCCACTGGGCCGCCGACGCCGCCGAAGCCACGGCCATCGCCGCCCGCCTCTGCCGCGAGAACGGCGTCAAACGCGCCATCAAGTCCAAATCCATGGCGACCGAGGAAATCCGCCTCAACGAGCATCTCGCCGCCGCCGGGGTTGAGCCGATCGAGACCGATCTTGGCGAATACATCATCCAGCTCAGGGGCGAGCGGCCCAGCCACATCATCGCCCCGGCCATCCACCTGTCCAAGGAAGACGTCGCCCAGACCTTCCACCGGGCGCATACCGACCTCGCCCCCGAACGCGATATCACCGAACGCACCGCGCTGGTGCGCGAGGCCCGCATCAAGCTGCGCGAGGCCTTCCTCACCGCCGATGCCGGCATCACCGGCGGCAATATGCTGATCGCCGAGACCGGCACGATCCTGCTGGTCTCCAACGAGGGCAATATCGACCTCACCGCGACCGCCCCCCGGCTTCACATCGCCGTCGTCGGCATCGACAAGATCGTCGAGAGCTGGGACGACGCCGGCATCGTGCTGCGCGTGCTGGCCCGCTCGGCGACGGGCCAGGACATGTCGTCCTATGTCACCTGCCTCACCGGTGCGGCGGGCGACGGCGAGGAAGGCCCCCGGCAGTCTCACATCATCCTGCTCGACAACGGCCGCAGCGCCCTTCACGCCTCGAACAAGGCCGAAATGCTGGCCTGCATACGCTGCGGGGCCTGTCTCAATCACTGCCCCATCTATGCCGCGACCGGCGGCCACGCCTATGGCGGCGTCTATCCCGGCCCCATGGGCTCGGTGCTGACGCCCCAGTTCGACGGCCTCGCCGGCAATGCCGACCTGCCCGGAGCCTCCACCTTCTGCGGCCGCTGCGAGGCGGTCTGTCCGGTCCGCATTCCTCTGCCCATGCTGCTGCGCCACTGGCGGGAAGACGCCTTCGCCGCCCACATCGCCCCGCGCGGCGAACGCTGGGGCCTTGGCCTCTGGCGCTGGGCCGGGCGCGCGCCCTGGCGCTATCGCCTCGCCACCCGCCTCGCCTCGTGGGGCCTGCGTTTCACCGGCTGGCTCCAGCGCGGGCGCATACGCCGCCTGCCGCTCGCCGGGGGCAACTTCACATCCAGCCGCGACCTCACCCCCCCCGCGGGCGGCACCTTCCAGTCGCGTTGGAAGGGACAGCGATGAGCGCCAGCCGCGACCTCATCCTCGCCCGCCTGCGTGCCACGTCACATCCCGTGTCGGCCCCCGTCACGCCCTACCGGCCGCCGGCATCACACGACCTCGCCGCTGATTTCGTCACGCGCCTTTCAGGCGTCTTCGGCACCGCCGAGCGGCTGACATCACAGGCCGAAATCCCTGCCGCCACGGCCCGCTTCTTCACGCAAAACGACCTCCCCCTCACCGCCGCCATCGCCGCCGAATTCGCCGCCCTCGACTGGGCGGGGGCCGGCATAACGCCCCTGCCGCCGCCCGGAAAATCCGGCGTTTCCGCCGCCGTCGCCCGCGCCCAGGCCGCCAGCGCCGAGACCGGAACGCTCTATCTTACGTCCCGCGACCCGCACGGACCATGGCCCAACCTGCTCGCCGACGCCCACATCGCCGTGCTGTCCGAGGCCGACATTTCCGCCAGTTTCGAGGACGCCGTCGCCCGCCGCATCGCCAACCGCCCCCCGCGATCGCTACACGGTGTCACAGGGCCGTCCCGCACGGGAGACATTGAACAAACCCTGGAATTGGGCGCTCATGGGGCCGTGAGACTGCACGTCCTCATTGTGCCCTGAGGGGAACTGCCCGCTATGATCACCCGCCGCACCACCCTGCTCGGCCTCGCCGCCTCGGCGTTCGCGTCCACCCTCGCCGCCCGCCTGACGGCATTGGCCTCGGGCATCGGCGCGCGGGTCACGGTCGTCATCAACAGCGTCACTTCAAAGCCCAATGCTGCGGCCGAGCCCGCGCCGGTCTCCGAAGGCGAGGACCTGCCGCCCGAAACCGAAGTCGCGACCGCCAAGGAGAGCGGCGCCGAACTCACATTCGCCGACGGCTCCACCCTGATAATCGGCCAGCGCAGCCTCGCCGGCATCGCGCCGCCCGACGCTCGCGCGACCCTGACCAAGGGCGCCTTCCGCTTCCGCAGCGCCGAGGCGGCGAACGCCACGCTTACCACCCCCCTGCTCTCCATCGACGCCCGCGCGGCGGAATTCGTGGTCGCAGTCGCCGAAGGGCAGACGATCTGCGGCGTGGTCTCGGGCGAGATCACCTGCACCTCCATCAAGAAGGGCACGGCGGCCAAGGTCGGCGCGGGCGAAAGCATCGCCTGGGTCGCCGGCTCGTTCGGCGACGGGGTCACCAAGGGGGTTTACCAGACCGCCGACCTCGCCGTGGACGAGGGGCTTGAGGCCGCCCGCGCCGCCTGGTCGC
>CAZBPO010000212.1:0-5682 GCA_964493795.1 uncultured Flavobacteriaceae bacterium | reverse complement strand
GTCGAGCGCCGCGCCGACGGGCGGTTGCTGGGGATGTGCGGGATGTCGCCGGAAATCTGGTATCCGGACGTGCTTGAACTCGGCTGGCGGCTGGCGCGCCCGTATTGGGGCCAAGGTTATGCCTGCGAGGCGGGCCGCGCGTGGCTGCGGATCGCCTTCGATGTCTATGATGAAGACCGGCTGATCTCGCTCGCCGACGCGCCCAATCAACGCAGCATCGCGGTGATGAAGCGGCTCGGCTTCACCTTCGATCACGCGGCAGAACTGGAAGACGACGCCGGCGCGTTCAGCGCGGTGATCTATGCGATCACCCGCGCCCGGTGGATGGATCAGGCCGGATAGGCCGCTTCGCCGCGCGCGATCATGGTCAGCGCCCGGGCGTAAAGCTTGTGTTCTTCGGTCAGTGTGCGGGCCTGCAGGGCCTGTTCGGTATCGCCGGGAAGGATCGGCACCTCGGCCTGCGCGATGATGGGGCCTTCGTCGACGCCCGGCGTCACCCAGTGCACCGTGCAGCCATGAACCGTCGCGCCGGCTTCGAGCGCCTGACGATGCGGATGCAGCCCCTTGTAGAGCGGCAGGAGCGAGGGATGGATATTGGTCATGCGCCCCTGCCACCGGCCGAGGAACGGCGCGGTGAGGATGCGCATGAAGCCCGCCAGCGCGACGATGTCGGGCGCGACGGCCTGCAAGGCGTCGTCCAGCGCGGCGTCGAAGGCTTCGCGTGAGGCGTAGGCCTTGTGGTCGATCACCGTCGTGGCGATGCCGGCCGCCTCGGCGTGCGCCAGTCCCCCGGCGTCCGGCCGGTTGCTGACGACATGGATCACCGCAAAGGCGCTGTCAGGCGCGGCCGCTGCGTCGATCAGCGCCTTCAGGTTCGACCCGCCGCCCGAAATGACGACGGCGACCTTCAGCTTCGCGCTCACGCGCCCTCCAGCGCGCCGCGATAGACCACGCCGGCCGCGCCTTCGCCGCCGACCAGGCGGCCGATCCGCGTGACGGTTTCCCCGGAGCCCTCAAGCGTTTCGGCCACCGCGTCGGCGTCTTCGGCCGCGACGATGGCGATCATGCCGATGCCGCAATTGAAGGTGCGCAGCATCTCGGCGCCCGCGATGCCGCCCAGCGACTGGAGCCAGCCGAACAGGCGGGGCAGTTTCCACGCGCCGAGGTCGATCTCGATGTCGAGGCCGTCGGGCACGGCGCGGGGAATATTCTCGGTCAGGCCGCCGCCGGTGATGTGGGCGAAACCCTTCACCCGATGCGCGGCGAGAGCGGCCAGCATGGCCTTCACGTAGATGCGGGTGGGCGCGATCAGCGCCTCGCCGGCCGTCATGTCGGGCGCGAAGGGCAGGGCGGCATCATAGCCGATGCCGTTGTCGGCCAGCAGACGGCGCACCAGCGAAAACCCGTTGGAATGAACGCCGCTGGAGGCGAGGCCCAGCACGACGTCGCCTTCGGCCATCTCGGCCGTTCGGGGCAGGATCGCGTCGCGCTCAACGGCCCCCACCGCAAAGCCGGCGAGGTCGTAATCGCCTTTCGCATACATGCCCGGCATTTCCGCGGTCTCGCCGCCGATCAGCGCGCAACCGGCCTGACGGCAACCTTCGGCGATGCCGGCGATGACGGTTTCCGCCTCGTCGACGTTGAGCTTGCCGGTCGCGAAATAGTCGAGGAAAAACAGCGGCTGCGCGCCCTGAACCGCCAGATCGTTCACGCACATCGCGACCAGGTCGACGCCGACGCCTTCGTGCCGGCCGGTGTCGATCGCCAGTTTCAGCTTGGTGCCGACGCCGTCATTCGCGGCGACCAGCACCGGATCGGCGAAACCGCAGGCCTTGAGGTCGAACAACCCGCCGAAACCGCCGAGCGCCGCGTCAGCCCCGGGCCTGACCGTCGATTTCGCCAGCGGCTTGATGCGATCGACCAGAGCTTCGCCCGCATCGATGTCCACGCCGGAATCGGCATAGGTGAGGCCATTGCGGCGGTCTGTCATGTCGGATCCTGGCGGTTCGGGCGGTGCGGGGCCGTCGCGCAAGCCTTTGACCCAAGGCAGGCAGAGGATCAAGGGCGTTTCTCGCCGGTTTTCGCGGCGCGTGGGGAAGGTTGGCACGCCGCCCCTTTCTTGCCGCAGACCGCGCCGATATAAGAATCTCCTCTTGAGAGGGGTCACCGGTTTCCTATGCGTTTTCGGATTCTAGCGTTCGCGGCGGCCTTGGCCGCCCCCATTCTCGCCTCGCCCTCCGCCCATGCGGTCGGCAGCCTGTTCGTGGTGCGCGGCGTCCAGGTCGAGGCGACAGGCGAAAGCGGCGTAAAGGCCTGCGAGGCGGCTTACACACAAGGCCATACCGCCGCGTGGGCGCGTCTGATCCAGCGCATCGTGCCGGAAGCCCATTGGGGCAACGCGCCCCAACCGCTGTCCGAGGAACTCGATGCGTTCGTGTCGGGCTATGAAGTTTCGGGCGAGCGGCGCTCGGGATCGCGCTGCATCGCCTCGATGACCTATCTCTTCAAGGCCGATCTGGTGAAGAAATACCTGCGCGAGAAGGGCGTCGCCTACGCCGACCGCCGCGGGCCGGCGACCCTGGCCATTCCGCTCTACGAGACATCGGAAGGCACGCGGCTGTGGGGCGACGACAATCTGTGGCTGTCGGCTTTCCGGGCCGTGAAGCTGGAGCACGAGCTGATCCCCGTCGAGGCCCCCTATGGCGATGACGGCGACAAGGCGGCGATCCCGCCGGGCGTCTCGCTGGGCGACGACTGGCTCACCTACAAGACGATCGCCGACAAATACGGCATGAAGGCCGTTCTGGTGGCGCGTGCGCGTTATTCCAACGGCCAGGTCGATGTGACCGCGCAGCTGGTCAGCGAGACCGGCACCGAGAACTACGTCGCCACCGGCGTCGGCGACGACGAGCGCGGCGCGCTGGCCGACGCGGTGCGCAAGCTGGGCGGCGTGATGAACGAGACGTGGAAGGCAAGCGCCGCCATCGACAACTCGATCTCGGCGCATATCTCGGTGTGGGCGCCGTATTCGTCGCTCGCCCAGCGCCGCAGCATCGAAGAGCGGCTGCGCAAGATCCAGAACATCCTGGAAGTGAACATCACCCGCGTCACGGTCAGCGGCATGGCCATCGGCCTGCGCTATCGCGGCCGGAACGATCAGTTCGAGCTGGCGCTTCGACAGGCGAATTTCGGCATCTATTCCAGCACGACGTCCGAGACCGGCCGCGTTCTGACCGAGTATCGTTCGGGCCAGGCGATGGCGCTGGGCGGCGCGACGCGCGGCGATGCCGAACCGACGCCCGAGCCCGGCGTCGACGGCGAGCAGCCCGAGGAGCCGATCGAAGAGCCTCAGGTCATCCGCCCGCAATAATCCGGGCTCCGAATGGCGCTCTCGCTCCCCAACCTCATCTCGATCATGCGGCTGCTGCTGGTGCCGCTGATCGTGTCGCTGATGCTGGGCAAGGATTACGAGCTGGCCTTCGCGGTGTTCGTGGTGGCGGGCGTCTCTGACGCCGTGGACGGCTATATCGCCAAACGCTTCGACATGAAGACGAAGCTTGGCGCCTATCTCGATCCCATCGCCGACAAGGCGCTGCTCGTATCGGTCTATGTCACGCTGGGCGTTCAGGGGCAGTTCGCGCAGCTTCTTGTGACGCTGGTGGTCGCGCGCGATCTGATGATCGTCGGCGCGGTGATCCTGTCGTGGGTGATCGGGCATCCGCTGCGCATCGCGCCGCTGATGCTCAGCAAGGTGAACACCGCCGCCCAGATCGTGCTGGCTGCGCTGATGCTTGCGGTGCTGGGCTTCCTGCCGGAATGGGACCCGGTCACCGTCTATGGCCAGTGGCTTGTCGGCGTGACCACGATCCTGTCCGGTTTCGCCTATTTCCTCGCCTGGTTCGCCTCGATCTCGGCCTGGGAACGGGCCGAGCGCGCACCATGACGCCGCCCCGCCAGCTGGTTCTGCCGTTGCCGGAGCGCGTGCTGCTCGGCCGGCGGAATTTCGTGGTCGCCGACAGCAACGTGGCCGCGCTGACGGCCGTCGAGGCGTGGCCCGGCTGGAGCGGCGGGATGCTGGCGATCATCGGGCCGGAGGGCGCAGGCAAGACCCATCTGGCGGCGCTGCACGCCGCGCAGGCCGGCGCGGCGTCATGGCCGCAGACCGGGCGTCATCAGATCGTCGAGGACGCAGACCGTCTGACCGGCGACCGCGCCGCCGAGGAGGCCCTGTTCCATGCCTTCAACCGCGCGGTTTCAGATGGCGGCACGATCCTGTTCACCGCGCGCGCCCCGGTCGCCGGGTGGAATGTCGGGCTGCCCGACCTGCGCACCCGGCTGAACACCGTGGTCGCGGTCGACCTCGCGCCGCCCGACGATGTGCTGCTGACCGCAGTTCTGATCAAACTCTTCGCGGATCGCCAGATCGACCCGGTCCGCGCCGCCGACGTGGCGGCCTGGCTGGTTCGCCGGATGGACCGTTCGCTGGCCGCCGCCGGGCGCGTGGTCGAGGCGCTGGACGCCCGCTCTCTGGCCGAAAAGCGCGCCATAGATACCCGGATGGCGGCGGAAATCCTGCAATCCGCGCCGGATCTGTAGCGTTATTCACCGAACCGTCATGCGTATCGGGTGGAATGGACGCCGCCGGCGCGGCAATCTGGCCGTCTGTATGGATCGAGGCTGACGTGACTGACGACGTAATCGAGGAAAAGAAGGCGCTCCGTTCCCGGTCGACGAAGGCTGCGCCAACGCCTGCGCCCGTGGCGGCTCCGGTCCCTGCGCTCGATCTCGAACAGCCCGGCCGCTTCATCAATCGCGAGCTTTCGTGGTTGCAGTTCAATACCCGGGTGCTCGAGGAGGCGCAGAACCGCCGCCATCCGTTGCTGGAGCGCCTGCGCTTCCTGTCGATCTCGGCCGGCAACCTCGACGAGTTCTACATGGTCCGGGTCGCGGGCCTACACGCCATGGTGACCCAGGGCGTCACCGAGATCAGCGATGACGGGCTGACCCCCGCGCAGCAGCTTTCCGAGGTCAACGAGGACGCGACCGAGCTGATGGCGCTTCAGCAGCGCGTCTGGCTGGAGCTGCGCGCCGAGCTGGCCGAAAACGATATCGAGGTCTGCGAGGCGGCGAGCCTGGCCGACGAAGACAAGATGTGGCTGGAGTGGAAGTTCCTGGAATCGATTTTCCCGGTCC
Organism: uncultured Flavobacteriaceae bacterium; assembly: GCA_964493795.1. Taxonomy (GTDB): domain Bacteria; phylum Pseudomonadota; class Alphaproteobacteria; order Micropepsales; family Micropepsaceae; genus JADZAI01. The sequence goes on along the minus strand of CAZBPO010000212.1, from coordinate 489 downwards.
TGACGCCGCTCGCCATCGACCCGGCGCATCCGTTTCCGTTCATCCCCAATCTCGGCATCGCGTTGGCGCTGCAACTGCGCCGGCGCAAGGACGGGCTGCTGCGTAAGGCGCTGTTGCCTCTGCCGCCCATGGCCGAGCGGTTCATCCGCCTGCCGGACGTCAAGACCAAGCGCGGCGCGCGCCCGCGCATCCGCTTCGTGATGATCGAGGACGCCGCGCTGCTGTTCAGCGAAAAGCTGTTTCCCGGCTTCGAGGTCGTCGCCAGCGGCACGTTCCGCATCATCCGCGACAGCGATATGGAGATCGAGGAAGAGGCCGAGGATCTGGTCCGTCAGTTCGAAAGCGCGCTGAAGCGCCGTCGTCGCGGCAGCGTGATCCGCCTGAAATGCTCCAGCACCATGCCGCAGGACCTGCGCGACTTCATCGCCGGCGAGATCGGCATGGACGGCCGCGCGACCATGGTGATCGACGGGCTGGTCGGCGTCGCCG
>CAZBPO010000211.1:0-5711 GCA_964493795.1 uncultured Flavobacteriaceae bacterium | reverse complement strand
CTGGTGGAAGTCGAACGCGTTGAAGACCATGCGCCAGCGGCCCGATCTGCAGGGATCGCTGCTGGCCAAGGGCGGCTGGGACCATGCGCTGATCGACGCGCTGAAGCCCGAGGCCGGGGACATCGTGATCGAGAAGCCCCGCTACAGCGCGTTCTTCAACACGGCGTTGGATTCCATGCTGCGCGCGCGGGGTATCAAGACGCTGGCGTTTTGCGGCATCGCCACGAATGTGTGCGTGGAATCGACCCTGCGTGACGGGTTTCATCTGGAATATTTCGGCGTGCTGCTGGAGGACGCGACGCATCAGGCCGGACCGCCCGAGATGCAGACGGCGGCCGTCTATAACATCGAGAAATTCTTTGGCTGGGTGTCGAGCACAGCCGATTTCTGCGGCACGATCAGACAAGCGCCGCGCTGACGTGGGCGAACTGAAGACAAACGCCGCCGCGTTCGCAGCCGGCCGCGACAATGTTTTCGCGCGGATCGCCGGTCGCTATGACCGGCTTTGCGACATCTTCAGCTTCGGCATCCACCGCATCTGGAAGCGGCGAATGGCGCGGCGGATGGCCGCGGCATCGGGCGACGTTATCCTCGATCTGGCATCCGGAACCGGCGACATTCCGATGCGCTATTTCGCCGTCGGCGGCGCGGCGCGGACACTCTGGGCGACCGATCTGTCGCCGGAAATGCTGAACATCGCGCGAGCCAAAATGGAGGGAAAGTTCGCCAGCCTCAGCTTCGCTTGCTGGGATGCCGAGAACCTGTGTGAGGTGGAAACAGCTTCGGTGGATGTGCTGTCGATCTCGTTCGCGATGAAAATCTGCGACCGCGACAAAGTGCTGCGCGAGGCTGCGCGGGTGCTAAAGCCCGGCGGGTTGTTCCTGTGTTTGGAGGCGTCGCGCATTCCGGTGCGGGCAATCCAATGGCTCTATCTTGGCTACATGAACGCCTGCATGCCGGTAATCGGGCTTCTGGCGACCGGCGGCGATCGGAGCGCCTATCGCTATCTGCTGGACGGCATTCACGCCTTTCCCGACCAGCGCAGCTTCGCGCGCGAAATTGCCGCCGCGGGGTTCGAGAATGTGCGCTACGCTAACATGACGTTCGGGATCGTCGCGCTTCACGAGGCGATCCGCAGCTAAGAAGGAGACCGCATGCCCAAGACCGTCATCACCCCGCCCGGCACGCAGACGCCGATCGCGCCGTTTTCGCCCGGCACGCTGGCTGACGGCGTCGTCTATGTTTCGGGGACGCTGGCCTTCGACAAGGACAACAATGTCGCCCATGTCGGCGATGCGGCGGCGCAGACACGCCAGGTTCTGGAGACCATCAGGTCGGTGATCGAGACCGCCGGCGGCACGATGGAGGACGTGACGATGAACCACATCTTCCTGAAGAGCTGGGACGACTACGCCGCCATGAACAAGGTCTATGCCGAGTTTTTCCCGGGCGACAAACCGGCGCGCTATTGCATCCAGTGCGGCCTGGTGCGGCCGGACTTCCTGGTCGAGATCGCCTCGATCGCGCATATCGGGACGAAACGCGCGGAATGACGCGCGACGCCGCCCGAAGCGTCGTCAGGGCGCTGGCCGCGCCTTGAGCGGAAGCAGACGGACGGGGAGAGCGGCTCCCCGTCCTTGAGGCTCAATCCCTCGGCGGAAAAATGCCGTTCATCACGAGGCAGAAGCGTATGCCGTTCGGCGGCGTCTGATCGCGCAGATCGGGCAGCGCGAAGGTGCGCTTGCCGTCGCCGCCATAGGTCGTGCCCAACAGCGAGAACAGCGCGTGGTGTTGAGAGATCTGCAACTCCTGCCCAGCCGGCTCGACCGTGCCTTTCGGGCAGAACGTCGCCGCCGTCAGGCCGATGCTGCCCATATAGTCGTCTCCCCCCAGCGCCGAAGCGGTCGGCGTGGCGCAAAGCGCGACAGAAATGGCCGCCGCAGCGGCGAACGCGTTTTTCAAATTCATAGCTACCCCGATAGATTCAAGACGAATGAAGGCGGCGCACCGCTGACGCGACGAACGGCCGACGATCGATCGATAGCAGGATAGCGAGGCGCGTGGGAAGGATAGCGATGAACGCCGCCCGATGGCGGTTCAAAGACAGTTCAACGGCCGTTCACCCGCCGTTCAACCAGCCGCCTTCGGCCCGATAGAACGCTTCGCAGAGGTCAGGGCGGTCGAGGCCCGGCAGATCGTCGCGCGCCTGCTTGCCGCTTTCGTTCAGAAGATAGCTGAGATGGCGATAGGGCGCGCGATAACTCGCCAGCCGCGCGCGGTCGATCTGCGGCATGACGCCGGGCTCGAACGCCCATGAATCCGAGAGATACAGCGCCGCCAGCCGGCTGATGCGCCAGACGCCGCGCTTCTCGGCGCGCACGAACAAGCGCGCATCCGCCGTCACTGTGACGCCCGCGTCGCCTACTTTGCCCGGCAGCAGGATCACGCAGCCTGTCTCGGCCAGCGCGCGCTCGCCGTTCAGCGTCACGATGCTGGGCGACATGCGATGGAGGTGGCGGATGCCGTTGGCGAAGGCAGCTTTGGACGCCGCGACGAAATCGGGGCCGCTGGTTTCGATCCACGAGATCGAGACGATGCTGTCGGGGTGATAGCAGGCGGCGAGACGATCCCACTGCGCCTGATCGCGGGCCGCGCGCTCGGTCTGGACCAGGTCGATGATCGCCGCGCGGTCGGCCAGTTCGGCGGGCGTGAGGCTCATTTTTTCAGGCCGATTTCGCGCAGGCGCTGGGCCAGGAATTCGCCCGCCGTGATGGGCGGGAACTTCGCGCCGTCGCCGAGGCAGGACGGCAGCACGTCCAGCGGGGTCGCCGATGTGGGGTGCATGAAGAACGGCATCGAATAGCGGCTGACATTGGGGCCGTCCGGGTTCACCACGCGGTGCGTGGTGGCCGGGATGACGCCGTTGGTGAGGCGGGCCAGCATGTCGCCGCTGTCGACGATGAGATTGCGCGGCTGGGTCTCGACCGGCAGCCAGGCGCCGTCGCGGTCGAGCAGCTCAAGCCCCGCGCCCTTGGCGGCGACCAGGATGGTGATGAAGTTGATGTCTTCATGCGCCGCCGCGCGCACCGCGCCAGCCGGCGCATCGCCGGGCACCGGCGGATAATGCAGGACGCGCAGGATCGACGTGCCGCCTTTGACCAGCGGATCGAAATAGTCCGATGCAAGGCCGAGCCTTGGGGCGAGCGCTTCGAGGATGAGGCGGCCGGTTTCATCCAGCGCCGCGAAGAGCTGCTGGAAGGCCGGCGCGAAGCGGGCCGGCCGGTCGGGCCAGACATTGGGGGCGAAATCGCCGTCGGGCGCGCCGGGATCATAGGCCTCGCGGCCGAGCTGCCAAAATTCCTTGAGGTCGGCGATCGAGCGGCCCTTGGCGTGCTCGACGCCGAACGGGGTGTATCCGCGTAGGCCAGCGGCATAGCGGCGCTTTTCCTCGTCCGGCAGGGCGAAGAATTCGGCGGAGAGGCTGTAGGCCTCGTCCAGCAGCCCCAGCGGGACGTTGTGGTCGGTGAGGATGAAGAAGCCATATCGTTGCAGCGCCGCCATGATGGCGTGCGAGAAGGCCGCGCGCGCGGCTTCGTCGCCTTCGGTGTAGTCGGTGAAGCTGAGCGTGGGAACGCCGGTCATGGGAACACCAAAGCGGGGCTGACGAAAACGGGGACGGCCCGCCCGCGCGGACCATGACAATCAGGTTTGAAGCAGCGCGTCCACCTCGGCGCGGCTCGGCAGCGCGGACTGCGCCCCTGCCCTTGTCGTCGCGGCCGCCCCGGCGGCGCAGGCGAAGCGGAGCGCGCTTTCCGGCGACTTGCCTTCCATGAGGGCGAGGGTGAGCGCCGCGACGAAGCAGTCGCCGGCGCCGGTCGTATCGACGGGGGTGACCGCAGGCGGGGCGGCCTCGGCGATCTTTTCGCCCTCGCGGAACAGCGCCGCGCCGCGCGCGCCATAGGTGATCGCGACGAGGCCGCGGGCGGCGTGCAGGGCCGGCCCGTAAAAGGCGGCCTCGCCTTCGTTGGCGATGACGAGGTCGGCCCGCGCGAAGACAGCCTCCGGCAACGGCGCGGCGGGGGCGACGTTGAGCGCGACGAAGCGGGGAAAGGCAGCGGCGGCCGCCGCGACTGTCTCGATGGGGATTTCAAGCTGAAGGATCAGGGCGTCGGCCGGCGGCAGGATCATGAGGTCCGGCTTCAGGGCGGCGTTGGCCCCTGAGGCCACGACGATCTGGTTTTCGCCCGAGGCGGCGACGGCGATGAGGGCGACGCCCGTCGCGGCGGCTTCGTCGGCGCGCAGATGCCCAAGATCGACGCCTTCGGCGCACAGCAGGGCGAGCGCGGCGTCGGCGTTTGCGTCGTGTCCGACGCGCCCGCTGAACGCGACCTCGGCCCCGAGGCGGCGCGCGGCGAGCGCCTGATTGGCCCCCTTGCCGCCGGGATGCTGGGCGAGGACCGCGCCGGTGACGGTTTCGCCCGGGGCGGGCAAGGTGGCGGCGGTCGCGACGATGTCGAGATTGACCGAGCCCAGCACGGCGATGCGCGGCGTCGTCATGGCGCGAGCCTTTCATTGAGCAGCGCGAACACCCCTGCCCCATCGGCCTTGACCGCCCAACGGGCGTTGGCCGCCGCCGGACCGGCGGCGTAGTCGACGAAGGTACGGCCGAAATCGGCTCCTTCGTTCGTCTCGACGGAAACGGCGGCCGGCCGCAGCGTGAAGAGGCCGGGGTTCACGAGCCAAGCGATCGTGCAGGGATCGTGCAGCGGCGCGCCGGCGCGGCGCGTGTGATCGGCCTCGACATTGTTGGAGAAACGCATGATCGCGGCGGCGGCATCGGCGGCCGGCGTGCCGATGGCCTCGATGGCCGCGATGCGTTCGGGCAGGGTTAGAACCTGATAGGTGACGTCGAGGCTGAAGATGACGATCGGACAGCCCGCCCCGAGCATCACGTGAAACGCGTGCGGGTCGGCGAAGACGTTGTATTCGGCCGTCGGCGTGATGTTGCCGCCCGCGCTGTCAGCCCCGCCCATCACGACGATCTGCCTCAGACGCGGGCCGATATCCGGCGCGAGACGCAGCGCCTGTCCGATATTGGTCGCCGGGCCTGTGACGACCAGCGTGATCGCACCCGGCGGCGCGGCGAGAACGGTCCGGGCGATGAAGCGCGCGGCATGGGCTTCCTCAAGCGGTGCGTCCGGCTCGAAGATGTCGAGCGGGCCGAGGCCGGATTCGCCGTGGAAGTCGCCGGCCTCCACCGCCGCGCGGACCATGGGCCGGTCGGCCCCGGCGAAGACGGGCACGTCCTCGCGCCGCGCCAGCTGGCGGATCAGCCTGGCGTTGCGGGCGGTGCGCTGAAGCCCGGCGTTTCCGGCGACCGTCGTGACGCCGAGTATGTCGAACTCGGGCGAGGCGAAGGCAAGCAGAAGCGCCACGGCGTCGTCGACGCCGGGGTCGCAGTCGATGATGAGCTTGAGGGGCGGCATAGCGCAGTGAAGGCTCAGGCATGGATCCCCGGGATCGCGGCTGCGCCGCGCCCCGAGGATGACAGCCTATCGGTCAAAACTTCACCAGCATCTTGCCGAAATTGTCGCCGGTGAAGAGCTTGAGGAACGCTGTGACGGCGTTCTCGACGCCGGTTTCCACGGTCTCGCGGGTCTTGATCTTGCCCGAGGCGATGGCGTCCACGCGCCAGTCGGCCACCGCCGCGC
>CAZBPO010000210.1:2976-5712 GCA_964493795.1 uncultured Flavobacteriaceae bacterium | reverse complement strand
CCGAGCCGCGCGTGCGCGCCGGGGTGTGGGACCACTCGACCTTCAAGGTCGACCCGATCAACCGCATGAAGAATACCGGCCTCGCCGCCATGACCGTCACCTACGGCCCCACGAAAGCCGCCGAGATGATGTTCGCGCGCGTCACCCGGATGCACGAACGCGTCGGCGGCCTCACGCATGAAGGCGTGCCCTATCAGGCGATGGACGACGACCTCCTGACCTTCGTGCATGTGACGGCCGCCTGGGGCTTCCTCAACGCCTATATCCGCTATGTCGAACCGGATATGAGCCGCGCCGATCAGGACCGCTACTACGCGGAAGGCGAGATCGTCGGCAAAGGCTTCGGCGCCAAATGGGTGCCGACCACCGCCGACGCGGTCGAGGCCTATCTGGCGGCGATGACGCCGAAACTCTACGCCAACGACACGATCCTGGAATTCCTGAAACTCACCGCCGAAACGCCCGTCTATGGCAAGCTCGCCCAGCCGGTTCAGCGCCTCATCGTCCAGGCCGCCATCGACCTGGTGCCGGAAGACATCCGCAAACTGCTGAACCTGGAATCCAAACCGCCTCGCAGGATACGCGGCCGCGTCCGCTTGCTCGCCCGCGCCGCCGGCTTTGCCATGCGCTTCGCCAACGGCCCGCAACAGCAAGCCTGCAAACGCATGGGCGTCAGCAAAGCCGCCCTCCGCCCGGCTTGATCGAAGAGCGCCACAAGGCGAAGCCCTAACGCCCCTCCAGCCTCTCCATCACGCTCAGCAAATCGCGCCACACATAGCGCTTGTTCAGCGGCACGCGCAGCAGCGCGGCGGGGTGGAAGGTCGCGGTGGCGGGGCAGGCGTGCCCGTCCACCTCCAGCGTCTGCCATTTGCCGCGCAGCCGCGTGATGCCCTCGCTGGTCTCGAACAGGTTCTTGGCCGCCGTCGCGCCCAGCGCCACCACCACTTTGGGCTTCACCAGCGCGATATGACGTTTCAGGAAGGGCAGGCAGACGCTCGCCTCCGCCAGCGCCGGCTCGCGATTGTCGGGCGGCCGCCAGGGCAGCGTGTTGACGATATAGACGTTCGTCCGGTCACGCCCCAGATGGGCCAGGAAGCGGTCCAGCAACTGCCCCGAGCGTCCGACAAAGGGCAGGCCCTTCTCGTCCTCCTCGCGCCCCGGCGCCTCGCCCACGAACATCAGGTCAGCCGCCGGATTGCCGTCGGCGAAGACGAGGTTGCGCGCCGTCTTCTTCAGCGGACATCCCTCGAACGCCTCCAGCGCCGCGCGCAATTCGCTCAGGCTGTTCGCCCGCGCCGCCAGGTCGCGCGCCGAAGCGAGATCGGCCGAGCGGTCCAGCTCGGCCGCCGGCCGCAGCGCCGCGTCGATCTCGCGCGGCGGCGTGCGGTCCAGCACGGTCGTCTCGCGCGCCGGGCGTTCCCGCGCCCCGCGGTCGGGCAGGCTGCGCTCGGGTCCACGCGCCGGCGCATCGGCGCGCGCCGGCTCGGCCGCCGCCTGATAGCGGTCGACCGGGCTTTCCAGCACAGCCTCGTCCACGCCCACATCGGCGAGCCAGCGCAGCGCTTCGGCAGGGTCAAGAGACGCATCCGACATGGGGCCAGACTAACCCGCCGCCCCGGCCCGCGCCCAGAGGACTCTCGTCACGCCTGGCATCTGCGCCGTTCAGGGCGTCTCGAACTCGATCCCGGCCACCCCGGCGACCGCGCGTTCCTCCGGCGTCAGGCGGCCCAGCAGCACGCGCAGCGTCTCGCCGCCCACCACCTTGCCGCGCCGCCAGAACATCCAGTCGCTGATATCCGCCTCGGGCACTTCGATGCGCTGGCCGAACGCCACGTTCCTCACGAACTGGGGATGGTTGTCGATGGTCGCGAAAATGCGCCCGTCGGCCCGGCGTTCCACGGCGGAGGTCAGGAAATGCTCCTCTTCCACGCCGTCACGGATCGCCACTTTCAGCGAGAAGGTCTCCGTATCGGGGGCCTGCGCCGCCAGCGCCTCCCAGAAGACGGGCAGCGTGGCTCGGGCCTTTTCGATGGCGGCGGCCATCTCCGGGTCGCCTTCGGGAACCTGCACGACGCGCTCCTCGCGCCGCGCCTCGGCGGCCGTCGCCAGGGCCAGCGCCAGAACGGCCGTCAGGGCCCAGACAAGCGAACGTGCGATCGTCATGGCCGCGATCCTAGCCGCCCCCTTGCGTCACGTCATGCGCCGCCAGCATTGACCGCCGCGCCCGGCCCCTTCAAAACCGTGCCAAGCGCCGCGAAAGGCGCGCATCTTGAGGCATTCGCTAAGGGGCAGGGCATGTCGCGCGAGTCGATGGAATATGATGTCGTGATCGTGGGCGCGGGGCCGGCCGGCCTCAGCGCGGCGATCCGCCTGAAACAGCGCGCGGCGGAAGAGGGGAAAGAGATCTCCGTCTGCGTGGTCGAGAAGGGCTCCGAGGTCGGGGCGCACATCCTGTCCGGCGCGGTCATCGACCCCATCGCCCTCAACGAGCTGATTCCCGACTGGAAGGAAAAGGGCGCCCCGCTCGAAACCCCGGTCACCGACGACCGTTTTTATCTGCTCGGCCCGGCCGGCGGTCTGCGTCTGCCGAACTTCCTGATGCCGCCGCTGATGAACAATCACGGCAACTACATCGTCAGCCTGGGCAATGTCTGCCGCTGGCTCGGCCAGCAGGCCGAAGAGCTGGGCGTCGAGATCTATCCCGGCTTCGCCGCCGCCGAGATGCTCTATGACGAG
>CAZBPO010000210.1:328-2966 GCA_964493795.1 uncultured Flavobacteriaceae bacterium | reverse complement strand
GCCACCGGCGACATGGGCATCGGCAAGGACGGCGAGCAGACCGCCAACTACACGCCGGGCATGGAGCTGCACGCCAAATACACCCTCATCGCCGAGGGCGTGCGCGGCAGCCTCGCCAAGATGCTGATGGCGAAATACGATCTCGGCAAAGACAGCGAGCCGCAGAAATTCGGCATCGGCATCAAGGAACTCTGGCAGGCCGATCCGGAAAAGCACAAGGAAGGCCTTGTGCTGCACTCCTTCGGCTGGCCGCTCACCTCCGACACCGGCGGCGGCACCTTCCTGTATCACATGAAGGGCGGCCTCATTTCGGTCGGGTTCGTCATCCATCTCAACTACAAGAACCCGTATCTCTCGCCGTTCGACGAGTTCCAGCGGATGAAGACGCATCCGATGATCAAGCCGTATCTGGAAGGCGGCAAGCGCCTGGCCTATGGCGCGCGCGCGATCACCGAAGGCGGGCTTCAGTCGGTGCCCAAGCTCACCTTCCCCGGCGGCGCGCTGATCGGCTGTTCTGCGGGCTTCGTCAACGTGCCCCGCATCAAGGGCAGCCACAACGCGATGAAGACCGGCATGATGGCCGCCGAGGCCGCGTTCGACGCGCTTCAGGCCGGCCGCAGCCACGACGAGCTCACCGCCTATGCCGACGCCTACAAGGCCAGCTGGGTCTATAAGGACTTGAAGCGCGTCAAGAACGTGAAGCCGCTCTGGTCGCGTTTCGGCACCTATATCGGCGTGCCGCTGGGCGCGCTCGACATGTGGACGCAGACCCTGTTCGGATTCTCGCTGTTCGGCACGCTGAAGCACAAGAAGGGCGACTACGCGACGCTCAAACCCGCCGCGAAATCCAAGAAGATCGTCTATCCCAAGCCCGACGGCGTCATCTCGTTCGACAAGCTGTCCTCGGTGTTCCTCTCGAACACCAATCACGAGGAAAACCAGCCGGCGCATCTCAAGCTCAAGGACCCGTCGATCCCCATCGCCCAGAACCTGCCGCTCTATGACGAGCCGGCCCAGCGTTACTGCCCGGCGGCGGTGTACGAGGTGGTGCGCGAGGCCGACGGCTCCAATCCCCGTTTCGTGATCAACGCCCAGAACTGCGTCCACTGCAAAACATGCGATATTAAGGACCCAGCGCAGAACATTAACTGGACTGTCCCGGAAGGCGGGGGCGGTCCGAACTACCCCAATATGTAAGGTCACGCTTTGCGCATCGCAGCCGGTTCCGGATTTCGACTTCTCGCGGCCTCGCTCCTGGCCCTTGCGCTCGCCGGCTGCGGCGCGACCACCACGTTCAAGCCGCGCGCGGCGGGCGATCCCAGCCGTTCGGGCGGCAGCCTCTATGGCGACTTCCTGGTCGCCAATTTCGCCGGCAATGTCCGTGACAGCCGGGTCGCCGCCGGACGCTATCTGGCCGCCCTCGAACAAGACCCCGGTAACGTCACGCTGCTGGAGCGCGCCTTCGTCTTCTCCATCGCCGCCGGCGACATGGACACCGCGATCCGCCTCAGCCCGCGCGTCATCGCCGCCAACCCCGACAGCGATCTGGGTCCGCTGATCCAGGGCGTCCACGCGCTCAAGACAAAATCCTGGGCCAACGCCGCCGCGCATTTCGCCACCGACGATCCCGATCTCATGGCGCGTCTGATGCTGGCCTGGACGGCGGTCGGCGCGGGCGATGGCGAAACCGCGCGCAAGCTGCTCAACCCCGGCGAGGGGGCCGCCGCCAACGTCTTCATCGCCTATCATCGCGCCCGCCTCGACGAGGTGCTGGGCGACGTCGCCGGGGCCGACCGCGCCTATGCGCTGGCCGACAAGACCACCGGCGGCAAAAGCCTCACCGTCGCGCTCGCCTACGCCACATGGCTTCAGGCGACCAACCGTCCCGACGCCGCCGAGCGCGTGCTTGCCGCCTTCCTTGAAAGCGCGCCGGGCAATCCGGTCGGCGTCTCGGCGCTCACCCGCCTGCGCAACGGCCAGCCCATCGCCCCCTTGCTCACCACGGCGCAGCAGGGCGCGGCCGAAGGGTTTTACGGTATCGCCAGCGCGGTCGGCGACGAACACACCCAGGACGCCGCCATCGTCTATCTGCGTCTCGCGCAATATCTGAACCCGTCGCATGACGGCGCGCTCGCCTTTCTCGGCGGGGCGCTCGAACGGGCCGGCCGCACGCAAGAGGCGATCGGCCTCTATCTCGACGTGCCCGAATCTTCGCCCTTCTACGTGACCGCCCAGGTCTCGGCCGCCGATCTTCTCGACGACACCGGCAAGACCGCCGAGGCGATCCGCATCCTGCGCCGCCTCGAACGTGACGACGCCACCAGCGCGCTGGCGGCCAGCGCCCTCGGCGACGTCTATCGCTCGCGCAAGGAATGGGTCGATGCGATCGACGCCTATACGCGGGCGATCGACCGCTCTGGTCCCGACTATGTCCAGGACGACTGGCCCGTCTTCTACGCGCGCGGCATCTCCAACGAGCGCGCCGGCCGCTGGCCTGCCGCCGAGGCCGATTTCTTCAAGGCGCTCGAGCTCAAGCCCGAGCAGCCGCTGGTGCTGAACTATCTCGCCTATAGCTGGGTCGAGCGCGGCGAGCGCGTCGACGAGGCGCTGGCGATGCTCCGGCGCGCCGTCGATCAGC
>CAZBPO010000210.1:0-318 GCA_964493795.1 uncultured Flavobacteriaceae bacterium | reverse complement strand
CAGCGCCCCGACGACGGCTATATCATCGACAGCCTGGGCTGGGCCTATTACCGGCTGGGCCAGTTCGACAAGGCCGTCGACATCCTCGAAACCGCCGTTCAGTTCTCGCCCTACGAGCCGACGCTCAACGAACATCTGGGCGACGCCTACTGGCAGGTCGGCCGCCGCCGCGAGGCCGAATTCCTCTGGCGTCACGCCCTCAAGCTCAAGCCCGAAGACGAGCGCATCCCGATACTCCAGGCCAAGCTGAAAGGCGGCCTCGAAGCCGGCGAGGCCCTCGAACGCCGCCAGGCCTCAACCACGCCCTGACCTTCTGCG
>CAZBPO010000209.1:1743-5730 GCA_964493795.1 uncultured Flavobacteriaceae bacterium | reverse complement strand
GGCCGAGGCCCGCCGGGCGGCGGCCTCGCGTTCGTCGTTGATGTCGGCCGCGACGCCCGAGATCACCGCGCCATCGCCGGGCTGGAACACGAACCGCACCCATGTCCAGCGGCCCTCGCCATGGGCCAGCCGCGCGGCGGCGCTTGAAGGCCGGCGCGAGCGGCGCGCCTGATCCAGCGCATGACGCAGCGGCGGCGCATCCTCAGGATGGACCAGCCGCATGAAATCGCTCCACGCCGTCGGACCCGGCGGGGTGGAATTGCCCATCAGCTCGACCAGCGAGGGCATGACGGTCACCATCTCGGCCGCCGGGTTGAATTCGGCCACGCCGGCGCGCGCGCCGGTGATCGCGGCGACGTAACGCTGTTCGCTGGCCTTCAGCGCGTGGCGGGTGAAGGCGGCCTGGCGCGACTGACCGGTCAGCGCGGCCGCCAGGATCGACCCGACCGCGATAGGGCCGGCGATCAGCATCGCGAACAGCCAGATCGACCCGAACCACGGGGCCAGCGGGGCGTCGGTGGTCTGAGAGGCGGCGATGGTCGCGCCATAACCGGGCACATAGGCGGTCGATACCAGCGCGCGGCCGTCGCCGGCCGGCACGTATTTGACGCCCGGCCGTCCGTCCGAGCTCGCGGCCGGCGAGAAGGGCAGGGCGACGCCCAGCTCGGCCGGCGTCATCGCCTTGCCGGCGCGGACGCCCGAGACGATGCGGCTGTCATAGTCGGTGACCACCACCGACATGTCTGGCGTGTACGAGCCGATCCGCTCGGCCAGCTTGACTGGGTCGATCAGGGCGATCGCGATGCCGTCGAACTGCTTGTCGGCGTTCTCGATGCGCACGAACAGCGCGATCGGGCTTGCGCCGAGGTCGCGGTCAGAGAACGGCCCGACCAGCCGCGTCAGCCGGCCGCCGTCCTTTACGAAGGCTTCGTAGTAGGGCTGGTTGGTGAAGAACCTCTCATTGTCCTCCCCGCCGAACGCGGCGGCCCGCAGCATGCCGTCGGACCCCAGCAGCACGACATTGACGATCAGCGGCTCCAGCCGCCTGAGGACGTCGAGAGAGGCTTCGGCGTTCATAGGGGCCGAGCGGGTGGCGTCGACCGCGAGCGTGAGGATGCGCTCGCTGCCCTCAAGAACGTCGCGCACCGCCATCGAGGCGCTCCAGGCGACATCGGTGATGCGAAGCTCGGCGGCGCGCAGTTGCACCTGATGGTCGCGCCGCATCTGCAACAGCACGGCGGCGGCGATGGCCAGGATGATCAGGCTGGCGAGAATGAGCGCGCTTTTGGGATCGGTCCGCAGCCAGGCGGGCAGCCTTGCGCGTGGCGCGGCTGAGACGTCGCCGGTCGCGACGGCGCCGCGTTCGATCTCCGTCGCCTTGGTCCCCGCCGCCATAACCGCCCGTTGTCTGCGCCGGTTGCCCTCGTGATCCGGCGCTCTCGAATCGTTAAGCAACAATTAGGGCCGCGCGGACTCATGTCACGCCCGAATCGCTACCCAGTCCTTAACGGGCGGTTACTTTTCGCAGGCGTGACTCAAAAGACTCACCCGAGCGCCCGGGTGGCGATCTCGAACAGGTTCTTCGACAGCCCGTCGGTCTTCGCCACCCGCTCGATCTCGGCCCGCATCGCTGCGGCCGCGGGGGGGGCGAAACGCCGCCAGCTCTCGAACGCGCCGAACACGCGCGCCGCGACCTGCGGGTTCACCTTGTCCATCGCCAGCGCCTGATCGGCGACGAAGGCATAGCCAGCGCCGCCGGCCTCGTGGAACGCGACAGGGTTCATGGCGAACGCCGAAACCAGCGCGCGGAACCGGTTGGGGTTGTCCATCGAGAAATGCGGATGCGCCGTCAGACGCTTCACGGCGGTCAACGTGCCGGGCAGGGCGGATGACGCCTGCACGCTCATCCACTTGTCCATCACCAGCGCATTGCCCGACCATCTAGCCTCGAACGCATCCAGCGCCTGCTGGCGTTCGGGCGCGTCCAGGTGGGTCAGCACGCCCAGCGCCGACATCGTGTCGGTCATGTTGGTCGCGGCCGCGAACTGGGCATGCGCCAGACGCGCGGCGTCCGCGCCGCCGCCCGCCGTCAGCAGGCGCAGCAAGGCCCCCCGCAGCGCGCGCTGCCCGGCCTGCGCCGCGTCGGGCACGAAGGGCGCGGCGGTCGCCGTCGCGGCATAGGCGGCTTCTAGGCGATCCTTCAGCGCCTTGCCGGTCTCGGCCATCAGGGCGCGTCGGGCCGCGTGGGCGGCGGTCGCGTCGGCGGCCCCCGCCGGCATCGCCTGCAACAGGTCGGGAACCGATGGCGGCGTCAGGGCCTGCGCCGCGAAAGCCGGGTCGCGTCCGGCATCCGCCAGGATCAGGCCATAGGCTTCGATCAGGGCGGGATCGGCTTTCAGCGGCCGGCCGGCGGCGGCGTCCGCAGCCAGGGCCAGCAGGTGGCGCTCGGCATATTGCTGGCCGGCCTCCCAGCGGTTGAAGAGATCGCCGTCGCGGCCCATCAGGAAGGCGCGGTCGGCGTCCGGGATATTCAGCGTCCACTTCACTGGCGCCGAGAAGCCCCGGCCGATCGAGGGCGCCGGCCTTTCATCGACGTTGACGAACCGGAACGTTTGGGTCGCCTCGGTCAGCGCCAGCACGCGCTCGGTTCCGGAGGGCTGGTTCTCGCCGTCGAGCTGCAAGGGCAGGTCGGCCCCGTCTGCGCCCACCAGGCCCAGTCGCACGGGGATGACCAGCGGCTTCTTGTCGGGTTGGCCGGGCGTCGGCGGGCACGACTGCGACAGCGTCAGCGTGAAGGTCCGCGCCGCCGCGTCATAAGACGTTTCGGCCGTCACCTCCGGCGTGCCCGACTGCGACCACCACAGGCGGAACTGCTTGAGGTCGATCTTAGCGGCGTCCTCGAAGGCGAGGGCGAACTGCTCCACCGTCGCCGCTTCGCCGTCATGGCGCTCGAAATAGAGGTCGGTGGCTTTGCGGAAATCCTCCGGCCCCACCAGCGTGCGCAGCATCCGCACCACTTCCGCGCCCTTTTCATAGACCGTCGCGGTGTAGAAATTGTCGATCTCGATATAGCTCTCGGGCCGCACCGGATGGGCCAGAGGGCCGCCGTCTTCGGGAAACTGACGGGCCCGCAGCGTCTTCACACCGTCGATGCGCTGCACCGCTTCGGAACGCTGGCTTTCCGAGAACTGCTGGTCGCGCAGCACCGTGAAGCCTTCCTTCAGGCACAGCTGGAACCAGTCGCGGCAGGTCACGCGGTTGCCCGACCAGTTGTGGAAATACTCGTGCCCGACGATCCCCTCGATCAACTCGAAATCGACGTCGGTCGCGGTCTCGGCGTCGGCCAGCACATACTTGTCGTTGAAGATGTTGAGGCCCTTGTTCTCCATCGCGCCGAAATTGAAGGCGGCGACGGCGACGATCATGAAGATGTCGAGGTCATACTCGCGGCCATAGGCCTCCTCGTCCCACTTCATCGCCCGCTTCAGCGAATCCATCGCGTAGTGCGCGCGATCCTCGTTGCCGGGATCGACATAGACCTTCAGCGTCACGCGCCGGCCCGAGCGGGTGACGAAATGGTCCTCGATATGGCCCAGCTTCGCGGCCACCAGCGCGAACAGATAGGCCGGCTTCCTGAACGGGTCTTGCCACACCGCGAAGTGCCGGCCGGCGTCCAGTTCGCCCACCTCGATCAGGTTGCCGTTCGACAGCAGCACCGGATAGGCCGCCTTGTCGGCTTCGATGCGCGTCTGGAAAACGGCCATCGTGTCGGGCCGGTCGAGATAATAGGTGATGCGGCGAAAGCCCTCGGCCTCGCACTGCGTGCACAGCATCCCGTCCGAGACATAAAGGCCCGACAGCGCGCTGTTGGCGGCCGGCGATATCTCCACTTCGGTCGTCAGCACGAAAGCGGCGGGCGGCGTCTTGAGCAGCAGGCCCTTGTCGTTCGTCTCATAGGCGTCGGCGGGCAGGGGAACCCCGTCGATC
>CAZBPO010000209.1:0-1733 GCA_964493795.1 uncultured Flavobacteriaceae bacterium | reverse complement strand
GTCAGCGCCGCGGTCACGCGCGTCGCCTGCGGGTCGAGGCGGAACGTCAGGTCGGTCTTCAGGATGCGATAGTCCGGCGCGCGATAATCCGCGAGCCGCACGGTCTGGGGAATGTCCGTCTTCATCCGCACGTTATAGCCGTGCGGGCGTCGGCCCGGAATTCAAAGATCGGTCAGCGCGGTCAGGCCGGTGTTTCCGGGTCGCTGTCGATCGCTTTGAGGATGCGCGCCACGTCGCGGGCCAGCTCGAGCATCGAATCGGGCAGGTGCTCGGCGTCGTTTTTGGCCGCTTCCAGCATGGCCACCGCAAAGGCATAGAGCTTGCCGCTATTGGCGATGAGGCGGGCCTGCGTCTCGATCTTCTGCGGCGCCAGGTCGTATTCCGCGCCGGGCACGCGCCAGCCGCCCCAGTCGGTCTCGCCGGTCACCACCACCGGATAGGTGCCGGGGAAGGGATGGTGCGTCGCGTCTTCCGGGGCCTGCCACTTGTTGCGGGCGCGAATGACGCGCCAGGGCGTCTCGCCCATGTCGAACTGGGTCGAGGCGTTCTGCTCGCCCTGCAACTCGTCCGCGCCGAATTCACGGCCGAGGCCGACGTCGTAATAGATGCGGATCGGCTCCTCGAGCCCCTTGGCCCATTGCGGGATCACCCGCTCGATCAAGGCCCATGTGCCCACGGTCTTCACATAGACCCGCTGGTTCTTGTGATATTGCGCCTTCGCCATAGATCAGCCCGCTCCCGCGGTTCGTCCGCCGCTCGCGCCAGAATGCCGCCGTCGCCCTAAAACGAGGTTAAGGCGCGGCGAAACGGAACGATCGTGGTCACAAGTCGTTAATCAGGCGGCGCAATGGCGGGTGCGGCGTTCCGCTTGCTGAACGGAACTTCAGCGTGTGATCGCGCAACTGTCGTTCAGGTTTCACCCGCGCCGGGTCTAGGGTGAAGGCCTCGACCAGACGCTTCAGGAGAGCGCACATGACTGCCAGATGTTTCGCTGCGGCCTTCGTCGCCACCCTTGCGCTCGCTGCGCCGGCCTATGCCGCGCCGGCCGACGTCGAAGGCGAATGGGATGCCCAGTCGCCCGGCGCGGGCGGGCTCGCGGAACTCGACATCACATTCGACGGCCGCAACTTCCAGATCCGCGCGGCCGGCGTGTGTTCGCCGCGCCCCTGCGACTTCGGACGCGTCGCCGGCACGCCTCTGGTAGCGCCGGGCGGCCGCAACGTCGCGCGCGACACGACCGGCGTTACCGCCAATTTCAGCGCGAATGACGGCACGCGCCAGATCATCGCGACCGCCGCCGGCAATGGCCGGCTCAGCGTGACGACCATTCACAGCTGGCGCGATGGCCGTCCGGCCACCATCACCACCGATACGTTCCGCCGCGCGAACCGCCAGCCGGACGTGGTGGCCGACTGCACGTCCATCGCATCCAATCCGCGCATCCGCTTTCAGGGTGGCCAGTGGGTGATCGCCCAGGGCAACCAGGCGCTCGCGACGTTCGATAGCCCCGATGAGGCCGGCTATGCCCGGTTCATCATTTCCGCCTACGGCTTCAGGCAGAAATGCGAGATCGCCGAGGCCGGCTTCCAGTACTGGACGGTCGGAAACGGCGCCTTCCCCAGCGGCGCGCAGGCCGGCGAATCGTGCCGCAACGTCAACACGCGGCAGATTTCGGTCCAGCGCGCCGGCCGTCAGTGGCAGGTCAGGAGCGGCAGCACGACGCTCTACACCAG
>CAZBPO010000208.1:3945-5736 GCA_964493795.1 uncultured Flavobacteriaceae bacterium | reverse complement strand
CGATCGCTGGCGCGGCCCTGAGATGCCCGAAACCATCGGGACCGATATGCAGCACGTCTCTGGCGAAGGCCGGCAGCAGCGCGGTCGCGCCGCCCAGCAGCACCGCGAAGAGATCCAGCGAGATCGCGCCGAAAACGATGGGGTTCCGGCGGACATAGATCAGTCCGTCCAGGATCAGCGCCAGCGACCGTCCGGTGACGGTGACCGCCCGCTTGGGCTCACGGATCGCGGCGATGAGGAAAATCGACGACAGCAGAAGACCGCCCGCCGCCGCGAACGGCAGCCAGGCCGCGCCAGCATAAAGATAGCCGCCCAGAGCCGGCCCGGCGATCGAGGCGCCCTGCCAGGCCAGCGAACCCCAGGCGATCGCGTTGGGCAGTTCGGCGCGCGGCACCAAAGTGGGCTGCAGCGACGACATGGCCGGCGAGAAGAAGCTGCGCGAAACGCCGAAAACGGCAGCCACGACGAAGATCGACCACAAGGGTGCCGAGGGCGTCAACGCGATCCACACGAGCGCAACGGCGCAAGCCGCCTCGCCCGCGAACGAGAGGATCATGATCGCCTTGCGGTTGAAGCGGTCGGCGGCCTGCCCTCCGAACAAGGAAAGGGCGAATATCGGCACGAACTGAACCAGTCCAACCATTCCGAGGAGGAAGACGGATTCCGCCTCGTCGCGCGTCAGCCGGGCGCGGTCATATACGATCCAGGCGATGGCCACGGCCTGCATCTGCATTGCCAGAACGGCGGCCACACGCGCGCACCAGAGCAGCCGGAAGTCACGGTGGCGGAGGACCGCCGCCGCGGGCAACAAGGCCATGAGGCAGGTCCGGGAGGATCAGTACCCCGGCGGCCGGTTCGACGGCGCCGTCGCGGAACCGCGCGGATAGCTGGGCACGTCGTCCTCGACCGGCGGGTTCGTCCAGCTGTCGACCGTGCGCGGCCCCGAAGCCAGGACGCGGCCTTCGTTCAGGTCTTCCACGATCACCAGCGCCTTGGCGCCCTTCACGGTCGAACCGCCCAGCCGCGCGCCCACGCCAGACGGCGTGACGGTGCGGACGGAACCGTAATATTTGGTCTGAAGCAGCTTGTAGAGCTTCTCGGCGTTCGACGGCAGAAGCCGGATGCATCCGGCCGAGGCGCGCTGTCCCAGATTGTGGACATATTTGTCGAGCGCCGCGTGCAACGCGATGCCCGTGGTCGGGCCGCCATTGCGGGTTCTCAGGAACATCGCCCACGGCATGTCGGCTTCCCACGCGTTCGACTTATGTAGGCGCGAGAAATGCGCCAGGTCGAACATGAACGTGCCCGACGGCGTCGTCGTGAACTTGCTGGCGCCCTTGGGCGAACGCTCCTGCTGCTCGCGCCCGGTCGAAACGAGCCAGGTATCCATATAGTTCAACTCGCCGTCGCCGGCCTCGAACAGGAAGGCGTGCTGGGCGGTGCGGCCGCTGTCGGCCTTGTTGATGAACATGATGAGCTGGTACTCGTTGAGCACCTTGCTGTCCAAAAGACCGGCGACATGCGACCGGATCGCCTCCTGGTCGGCCGGCGTCGAATAGCCGGTGACGCGATCGTCGGCCTGCTCGATCTGCGTCCGGTAGGACGCCAGCGCCTCTTCCGGCGACGGCGGCGGCGGCGCGACCACGACAGGGCGGCGCGAGGTCGTGCCGCATGCGGCGGCCACCAGGGCCAGGGCGACGATGGCGGCGCTGGTGAAAGCGCGGCGCGGAGCAAACTGGAGCATGTGCAAACCTATTATCCCGGCGCTGCGAACCCAGTCGCGAACGCTGG
>CAZBPO010000208.1:0-3935 GCA_964493795.1 uncultured Flavobacteriaceae bacterium | reverse complement strand
CGCCGCACGTGCATGTTGCACTGCGGCGGGCGAGATTCAACGGCTGCGGTAGTTCACGGGAATCGCGGAATGCCCGGCGGCGGCCACCGAAAGCGCGGGAACGTGAACGCCCGCATAGTCCTCGACGTGCAGCAGCACCTTGTAGCCGTGGGTCAGCTTGATGGAACCGTCAGGGTTCCGCATCGGCTCGCCGCGCGTATTGGTGGAGTTCCCTTCCATCGCGAAGACCGGCACGAACCCCGCATACTCTTTCTGGATCCACTTGAAGAGATACTGCGCGTTTTCGGGGGCCAGACGGATGCAGCCGCCGGAAGCGCGCCGGCCGAGCTGGGAAATCTTGCCTTTGCCGGCGGCATGGACCGCCAGGCCGCTCATCCCGCCGTTCTCGATCAGGTCGTAGAACATGGTCCACGGCATGTCGGCGTTCCAGGCGCGCGACTTCCACAGCTTGTGGAACCGCTTGGGATCAAGCTTGAAGCTGCCTTCGGGCGTATGGGTGAACGTCTTACGACCGGACGGCGTCTTTTCGCGCTTTTCGCGACCGGTCGAAACCGGCCAGTCGAACACGAGCTCAAGCGAGCGGTCCGCAGCGCGCCGATAGACGAACATGTGCTGGGCGATCGGCCCCGCCTCGGCCTTCGACACGTAGAGGAACAGGTCGAAATAGGGTTCGACGTCGTCCGGCAAGCTGGCCAGCATACGCGTGGCCGGATCGGTCATATCGGCGGCCGTGGCCGGCGACGAAGGGGCTACACCGGGCGTCGCAACGGGCGCAGGCTCGGCCGGCGCGTCCTGATAGGCCGCCCCCGGAGGCGGCGCGACATAGGCGCCTGCTGCGATCAGCGACGCCGGAGCGCGGGGCCGTTCGGCGGCGGCGCGCGCGGCGCTGTAGAGAATTTCGGCGGCTTCGCCGCTGGTCAACGCAAGAGGGTTGTCAGACTCGGCGGCGAGGCTGGGGCGCATAAGCTGCTGATCGGCTGACGCCGGGCCGCAGAGCGACACAGCGGCGGCCAGGACCGCAGCCCCGATGACGACCCCAAAACGCATCCAAACCCCTGCGAAACCCTAACGAAACGTAAACGAATGTGACGCGTATCGGACAGGTCCGCAAGCGCGAGGGGGCCAACTTAGCGAAGCAAGGTTAAGAAGCCTCCCCAGTTCCGCCAAAAGCCTGTGTCCATTCGGCCACTTGCTCATCGGCCAGCTTCGCGAACAACACCGGGGGAACTTGGAAGGCCCGGCCCGGAGCCAACGCCGCCAGCTCTTCCGCCGCCCGGCCGCGAGGCCATGCCATCTCTTCCTGTGAAAGACCCAGCGTCGCGCCCAACGCCGCCGCCGTATCCGGAATGACGGGCGCCGACAGAACCGCGATCACCCGGATCAGGTTAATGCCGGTGCGCACGGCCGCCGCAGCGGCGGCGGGATCGGTCTTGATCGCCGTCCAAGGCGCCGCCTCGGCGACGAACTCGTTGGCCGCCACCCAGATGGCGCGCAACTCCTGCGCCGCCTTGCGGAACTGCCTGTCCTCGAGCTGCGCGGTGTAAAGGCCGATGCCAGCCTCGAGCTTGGCGATCAACTTGTCTGTGGCTTCGCCGCCCTGCCCGCCCTCGGGAATCTTGCCGTCAAAGCGCGCCGCCCCGAACTTGAGGATACGGTTGACGAAGTTCCCCAGCACATCGGCGAGATCCTTGTTCACCGTGGCGGCGAAATGCTCCCAGGTGAACGAGCTGTCGGCGCTTTCCGGCGCGTTGGCGATCAGATACCAGCGCCAATAGTCGGCCGGCAGCAGGTCGAGCGCCTGATCCATGAACACGCCGCGCTTCTGCGACGTGGAGAACTTGCCGCCGTAATAGGTGAGCCAGTTGAAGCCCTTGATCTGGTCGACCAGCTTCCAGGGCCGGCTGGCGCCCTGATTGACGCCCATCAAGGTCGCGGGAAAGCCGACCGTGTGGAACGGGACGTTGTCCTTGCCCATGAACTGCACATAGGTGACGTCGTCCGCTTCCGGACCTTGCCACCAGCGCCGCCATGCGTCGGGTTCGCCCCTGGCGTCGGCCCATTCGCGGGTCGCGCCGATATATTCGATGGGCGCATCGAACCAGACATAGAAGACCTTGCCGGCCCAGTCGGCCGGGTCGAGCGTTTCGCCGGCCGGGTTCGCGCCCCAGTCGGCCACATCGACCGGCACGCCCCAGCTGAGGTCGCGCGTGATGCCGCGGTCCCGCAGCCCCTCGTCGAGCCATTTATAGGCGATCGAGGAGACGACATTCGACCAGACGTCACGCTTGCCGTCGATCCAGACGCGCAGCTGGTCGGCGAAGTCGCTCTGGCGCAGGAAAAGGTGCTTGGAGTCGCGGATTTCGATGTCGGTCGATCCCGAAACGGCCGAGCGCGGCTCAATCAGGTCTGTGGGGTCGAGCACCCGTGTGCAGTTCTCGCACTGGTCGCCACGCGCCCGGTCATACCCGCAATGCGGGCAGGTGCCCACGACATAGCGGTCGGGCAGAAAACGGCCGTCGGCGTGGGAATAGACCTGACGGGTCGTGCGCACGTCGATGAAGCCGCGCCGCCACAACTCTTTGGCGAAGTGAAGCGTCAGTTCGCGGTTCTGGGCGCTGGACGATCGCCCGAACACATCGAACGACAGGCCCCAGCGCCGCGCCAGATCGGCCTGAACCTCGTGCCATTTCCGGCAATAGTCCTCGACCGACAGCCCCTCGTCGAGCGCCGCGAGTTCGGCCGGCGTGCCGTGCTCGTCGGTCGCGCATACGAACAGCGTCTCTCGCCCGCGCGCGCGGTTGTAGCGCGCGAACACGTCGGCCGGCAGCATAGAGCCGACCAGATTGCCCAGATGTTTGATGCCGTTGATGTAGGGCAGCGCAGACGTGATTAGGATACGGGACATGGCTCGATTCCGGGCCGGGGAGCGTCTCCGGCGGAAGCGGCTTGTCACACGGGATGCGCGACGGTCAATCCGAAAGCGCGGGAGAATGGGTGGGCTATGACGGATGAAGCGCCGGTGCGGACGGGCAGCGCCTGGTCGGGGATGCAGAGCAAACTGATCCTGGGGCTGCTGACCATCCTGCCGCTCGCCGTGGTCTGGTACGTCGTGTCGTTCCTGATCGGCCTGTTGTCATGGGCCGGCCGGCCGCTGGCCGATCTGATCGTCCGCCATTTCGACGTCCCGAACGAGGGCGGCGCGGCGTGGCTCTACAACGAGTATGTCGCCACGGCTTTCGCGGTGATCCTGTCGCTGTGGATCATCTACATCGTGGGCGTCGTCGCCTCGAACGTGCTGGGCGCGCGGCTGATCGCCTGGTTCAGCGCGCTGCTGGGTCGCGTTCCCGTGGTGAAGCAGGTCTATGGCGCGGTTCAGAAGCTGATCCAGTCGCTCAGCCACAAGCCGGATGGCGTGCAGCGCGTGGTGCTTCTGCCCTTCCCCAACGAGCAGCTGCGCGCGATCGGCTTCGTGACAAAGACCTTCACCGACGTGAATTCGGGTCAGGAGATGGCGGCCGTCTATATGCCCACCGCCGTCAACCCGACCTGCGGCTATCTCGAAATCATACCGATCGACAAATGCGTCGAGACCGACCTGACCGGCGATCAGGCGATGAACATGATCCTGTCCGGCGGCGCGACGGCCCCCGATCAGATGAGGATCGGGAAGCCGGTCTGACGCCTATTCCGCAGGCTGCGCCTTGGCTGCGGCTTCCGCGCGTTCCCACGCCTCCATCTCGTGCGTGATGGTCAGGGGCGAGCTGGTGCGCCGGGCGAAGACCGCATAGGCCGTGGGGATCACGAAGAGCGTGAATGCGGTCGCCATCAGCATGCCGGCGAAGATCACCACGCCGATGCTTTCGCGGCTGGCCGCGCCGGCGCCGCTGGCGATGACCAGCGGGAACGCGCCGGCCGCCATCGCCAGAGAGGTCATC
>CAZBPO010000207.1:0-5743 GCA_964493795.1 uncultured Flavobacteriaceae bacterium | reverse complement strand
GGTATGCCGCCCCGGCGATTACGAGGCGTTCCGCGAAACGGGATCGTTCAAGCATCTGGGCACGCGCTGCGAGATCAAGAACGTCAACTCGATGCGGTTCGTGGCGCAGGCGATCGAATACGAGAGCCGCCGCCAGGTCGACCTGATCGAGGGCGGCGGCGTGGTCGAGCAGCAGACGCGGCTGTTCGACAACAAGTCGGGCGAGACGCGCGCCATGCGGTCGAAGGAAGAAGCGCACGACTATCGCTATTTCCCCGACCCCGATCTTCTGCCGCTGGAACTCGACGACGGGTTCATCGAGCGGATCGCCGCGAGCCTGCCGGAACTTCCCGACGCCAAGAAGGCGCGGTTCATCAAAGACTATGGGCTTTCGGCCTATGACGCGGGCGTTCTGGTGGCGGAACGCGAGACTGCGGAGTTCTATGAGCGGGTGGCCAAAGGCCGCGATGCGAAAGTGGCCGCCAACTGGGTGACCGGCGATTTCTTCGCGGCGCTCAACCGCGACAACAAATCCATCGCGGAGAGCCCCGTCAGCGCCGAGGCGCTGGGCGAGCTTGTCGGGCTGATCGGCGACGACACGATCTCGGGCCGCATCGCCAAGGACGTCTTCGTCATCATGTACGAGACCGGCGAGACGCCGGCGAAGATCGTCGAGGAGCGCGGGCTGCGCCAGGTGACGGATACGGGCGCGATCTCGGCCGCCATCGAAGAGGTCATCGCCTCGAACCCGGCCAAGGTGGAAGAGCTGGCGAAGAAGCCGAAGCTGATCGGCTGGTTCGTCGGCGAGGTGATGAAGCGCACCGGCGGCAAGGCGAACCCGCAGTCGGTGAACGCGTTGCTGAAAGCGCGGCTGGGTCACCTTCTGGGCGAGTGATTCGTGTCGCGATTCGCCAAGGGCAAGCGTGAAAAGCGATTCGTCCGCAGCTTTTCGCACTTGACAGCGGATTTCGTCAGTAAGCGGATGGTTGCGCTGAAACCCTGATTTTTGCAGGGATCGGCGCATTCGCGCTGCGGCGCGGCGAATCAAGTCTTGGAAATCGTTCGACAAATGACGGTTGCGCGACATACTTCGCGCAGTCCGGCGAGGCTGCGTTCCATCCGCGTGCGGACGATCTGAAACCGAAGGGGAGTTACCCACGAATGCCTGCCACTCCGAAGAAGGCCGCCGCCAAAAAGCCGGCGGTGAAGAAAGCCCCCGCGAAGAAGCCTGCGGCGAAGAAGACGGTCGTGAAGAAGGCCGCGGCGAAAGCGCCGGCCGCCAAGAAAGCCGCCGCCCCGAAGAAGGCCGCTGCGCCGAAGAAGGCTGCTGCTGCGCCGAAGAAGGCTGCTCCCGCCAAGAAGGCGACTGCGGCGAAGAAGAAGTAAGCGGGTCTGATATCATGGCCGCGGCGTCGTCGCGTAACGCTACCACGCGCATCAGCGCTGCGGCCGCCCGTTCGAAACCGGCGGCAAAGGCCACAAAGGCCTCTGCCGCCGTTTCAAAATCAGCCGCCGCCAAGCCCGTGAAGAAGGCGGCAGCAAAACCTCCCAAAGCTGCGAAACCGATCGAGCTGTATTTCTGGCCGACATCGAACGGCTGGAAGATTTCGGTGATGCTGGAGGAGTGCGGGCTGCCCTATGAGATGCGGCCGGTGAATATCGGGCGCGGCGAGCAGTTCACGGCCGACTTCCTGAAATTGTCGCCGAACAACCGCATCCCGGCGATCCTGGACCCCGACGGTCCGGGCGGAAAGCCGATCTCGATCTTCGAGTCCGGTGCGATCCTGCAATATCTGGGGCGCAAGACCGGCAAGCTGTATCCGGCGGACGAACGCGGCCGCATCGAAGCGGACGAGTGGCTGTTCTGGCAGATGGCTGGCCTCGGCCCCATGGCCGGACAGGCGCAGCACTTTCGCCAGTTCGCGCCGGAAACCATTCCCTATGCGATCGAGCGTTATACGAACGAGGTCGGTCGGCTCTACGCCGTCATGAACCGGCGGCTCGCCGATCGGGACTATCTCGCCCGCAGATATTCGATCGCCGACATCGCCTGCTACACCTGGATCGTGCCGCATCAGGTGCAGGGGCAGAACCTGGGCAACTTCCCGCATCTGAAGGCCTGGTTCGAACGGATCGGCGCGCGCCCCGCCGTCCAGCGCGGCATGGCGGTCGGCAAGGATCTGCGGACCCCGCCCGCCGACCTGCGGTCGAGCCAGGATGCGCGGCGCGTGCTGCTGGGACAGCGCAGCCGCTAGCGGCGCCAGTTACAATCCTTCATGCCGCACCCGACGATCCGCTGGAAGACCGGCTTCGAAATCGAACTGATGATGCCGCACGGCCGCAGCCGTGCGGACTTCGCCGCGCTGGTCGCGTCGCGGCATGGCGGGCGGGTGGAGCGCTTCTTTCACCCGCAGTCCGAGCCGAGCAAGGTGCCGGGCCGTCCGTCATTCGAGAATCTGACGCTCGGGTTCCGGGCGGTCGGACCCGGCGGCGAAGCGATCGCCTCGTTCGTGGACGATCTGACCCTGCAGGCCGGCCTGCAGAAATCGGCGCCGCCGAAGCCCGGATGGCACCGGATCGTCTCGGATGACGGGCGGCTGCTGCAGCTGGTCATCCGGCACGGCGACGCGACGGCCGATCTGGAGGGCGCGTTATCGCCTCTGGCCGCGCTGTTCGGGACCGAGATCGAGCGCCGTGAAGGCGGGATGCTGCGCGTGGTCGACGAGCGGAAAATCTCGGTGGCCATCGGGGCACCATTGCCGGGCGAGCGCGAGCGGCCCTGCGAGGTCGTGACTGCGCCGCTGGAGCGCGATCATGGCGCGGTTCTGGAAGCGCTGATGGCCGACGCACGGGCGCTGGGGTGCAGCGTGCCGGCGGAAAGCGCGACGCATGTCCATTTCGACGCCGCGGCGCTTGAAAGCGCGCCGGCGGTGGCGACGCTGGTGGCGTTGCTTTGGCGTCATGGCGATGCGCTGAAGCGGCTTGTCGGCTTCAACCCGCGCTGCGTGCGGCTGGGGCGTTGGGCGGATGCGGTGCCGCAACTGACCGCGACGCCGGCCTTTCGCGCGATGGCATGGCCCGAGGCGCGCGCCGCGCTGCTGGCGACCGGCCTGAGCAAATACTGTGACTACAACCTGCTGAACCTGGTGTCGGACAACCGGCGCAAGCACACCTTCGAGCTGCGTGTATTGCCGACGACGATGGAGGCCGGCCCGATTTTGATGGCGACGGCCCTGTTCGAGGGCGTGCTGCGCTGGTGTTGCGCGCCCGGCCGCATGGACGAGGCGGCGCCGGGCTCGCTGAGCGGTCTGATCGCTTCGCTTGACCTGGTGCCGGACGTCGAGGCGCACTGGCTTGGCAAGGCATTCACTTTGTCGCATGGGGAGAGCGCCTGAGCCCAGCTAGACAGGTGCGTCTTTTGGAGAAGTTTATGACAGTCCGTTCGCATGTTTTCCGCCGCGTCGCCGCGGCGCTTATGATTTCCAGCTCGCTGACATTGGCCGGGGTCGCGCTGAGCGCGCAGGCGCAGGCGCAGGCGCAGGGCGATCCGGTCAGCACCTTCCTGACCTCCCAGTACACCTATTGCGACGCCAAGCTCATCGCGGGCTTGTGGAAAAGCAGCATCGAAGACGCCAAGGCCGCGATCGGGCTGAAGATCCAGAACGGACAGGAAGAAGACCTGGCCACCAACCTGACGGCGGCGCGCGCCGTTGTGGCGTGCGAATGGGCCGACGTTCCGCACGGCTATGACGACGCCGAAAAGCTGGCGCAGGCGTGGGGACTGGCGGACGTGACGGACGCCAAGGACAAGATCGCCTATCTCTATACGCAGGGCCGCAGCGCTGACGTGCTGGCCGCGCTGGGCGAGCAGCCCGTCGTCGACGGACATTTGGACGAAGAGGCCCTGACCGCCTTTTACGGTTCGGACTACACCTATTGCGACGCCAAGCTGATCGGCGCGCTGTGGAATATCGGCTCCGGCGAGGCGAAGGCCGAGATCGGGCGGAAGATCGTCAACGGCTATGGCGAGAACCTGCCGATGTTCCTGACGGAAGCGCGCCGGATCGCCTCGTGCGATTTCTTCGACACGGGCCTTGGCTATGACGACGCCGAGCGGCTGGCCGGCGTGTGGGGCGTTTCGGTCGACGAAGCCAAGGACAAGGCGGCGGCCTATTACACGAACGGCGAAAGCCGGATCGTCAGCGAGGCTCTCGCCTCGTAACGCGAATACTGATGTGCTTCGGAGCCGGGCGAGGCGTCGCCCGGCTTCTTCTTTTTTAGCTAAATCCAAGGCTTTTGCTTGGATTCACGCGTTCTTCACCATGAGCGCGAGTTAACCCTTCCGAGACTTTTGCTTAACCGGCGATTCAGCCAGACGCGCCACGATCCCCCCTGCAAGCCGAACACGGCTGCGGGGTGTCTTGAAGGGAAGAGAGGCCGAACGGCCCCTTCCCGACAAACGGAAAAAGGGGTTCGTAAAATGGCTCTTCTCGATTTCGAAGGCGTTCAGGCTCAGGAGTGCGAGGCGCGTCTTGGAACGCCGGGCGCGTTCTACACGCTGGGTCTGGCCTACTCGACGGGGCAGGGCGTGGAGACCGATCTGGTCGCCGCGCATAAATGGTTCAATCTGGCGGCCATGAAGGGCATCGTCGAAGCGCGCGAGAAGCGCGCCGAGATCAGCGCCGAACTGGGCGCCGAAGGCATCGCCGAAGCGCAGCGTCAGGCGCGCGCCTGGCTGGCTTCCCTGCACTAAGCCGCGCTTGCACAGTTTCCCTGCTTGCCGCCACATTGGCGCGGCGGCGGGAGGATGTGCGCGATGGCGAAGAGGCGGAGCGAGGCCGGCCCGGTGCGGCTGGAGAAGCAAGGGGCGTTGACGATCGTCACGCTGAACCGTCCAGACGCGAACAACGCGCTGGACGATGCGGTCCGCGGCGAATTGCTGCGCGCCTGCGACACGATCGCCGCGGACGCCGAGACCGGCGCAGTCGTGGTGACGGGGGCCGGGAACGAGGCGTTCTCGACCGGATATGATCTGCCACAATTGTCGGGGCTGACGCCGGCGGAAGCAGAGACGCTTGCGCGCGGGGCGCGCATGGTCTGCGAGCGCGTGGCCGCGCTGGACATACCTGTCATCGGCGCGATCAAGGGCGCTTGCATCGGCGCGGGGCTGGAGCTGGCGCTGCATTGCGACATGCGGATCGCGCGCGGCGATGCGCGGTTCGGGTTTCCGGGCATATCGTTGGGCCTGCCGCCGGGGTCCGCCGCGATCGACCGGCTGGGCAAGCTGGTCGGCATGGGGCCGGCATCGGCGCTGTTCATCACCGGCGGGGTGATCTCGGCCGAGCGCGCCTTCATGCTGGGGCTGGTGACGAATGTGGTTTCGGCCAAGGAGTTCGACAGCGCGGTGCTGGAGTTCGCGACCCACATCGCCAACCTGCCGCGCGTGGCCAGCGTTCAGCTGAAGCGGATGCTCAAGGCGGCGATGCTGGGCGGGGTTCCCGACAGCCTGGGGGCGGAGGCGCTGAAGCGCGCGTTCGACGAGGGCGAGGCGGGCGAGCGGCTGCGCACGATGTTCGGCGGGCCGGCGCCGGGGGCGGCGATTCACTGAACGCGGCGCACGGCAATGCGCGCAAGGGCACGAGCACCGGGTGCGGAAGTCTTCGGGTGAATTGTGGGGTGATTTTCTCTAAGCCATTCATCTTACGAGATAAATGGCTCCGCGGGTAGGATTCGAACCTACGACCAATCGGTTAACAGCCGATTG
>CAZBPO010000206.1:5322-5753 GCA_964493795.1 uncultured Flavobacteriaceae bacterium | reverse complement strand
GCGCGTTGATCTGGCGCTTGATCGACTGGATGTCCTCAACCGCCGCGAAGTCGAGATATTTGCGCCAGACGAAGGGACGCAGCTCGGCGATGAAGGCCTCGCCCGCTGCGATGTCGCCGGCCGCCGGCCGCGCCTTGATCATCGCCGCGCGTTCCCAGTTCTGGCCCATGCCCTCGTAGTAGAGCGCAGCGGCGGCGGTCGAGATGGCGACCTGCGTCGCCCCGGCGTCGGGCCTCAGGCGCAGGTCGGTGCGGAAGACATAGCCCTCGCCGGTGCGTTCCTGCAGCGCCTTGACCACCGACTGGACCACACGCACCAGGAACGGCACCGGCTCGATGCCCGGCGCGACCGGCAGGATGTCGCGGTCGAAAAAGACCGTGAAGTCGATGTCGCTGGAATAGTTGAGCTCAAACGCGCCGTATTTGCCCATC
>CAZBPO010000206.1:0-5312 GCA_964493795.1 uncultured Flavobacteriaceae bacterium | reverse complement strand
GCCCATCGCCAGCACGATCAGGCCGCTGTCGCGAACCGGTTCGGCGGGATCGGGCGGCTTGAAGCGGCCGCTCGCCGTCTCGGCCTTCAGCGCGGCGTGAAGCGCCGATTGCAGCGCGGCGTCGGCGAGGCGCGTCAACAGCGCTGTCACGTCGTCGAGGTCGAGCGCGCCGGCGATATCGCCCAGCGCGATCGCCAGCGCGGCGCGCCGTTTGGCGATGCGCAGCGCGGCCGACAGCGCGGCGGCCGGCGTCGCCTCGCGCGCATCGGAGGCGGCGGCGATCGCGGCATCGGCGGCGGCCAGCGCGCCGATGCGCTCCAGTTCGGGCAGATAGGCCGCCTCCCGCGTCATCGTCTGCGCCAGATACGGGCTGCATCCCGCCGCGAAGGCGGCAAGGCGCGCAAAACGCGGGCTCAGCGCCACGCCGTCCAGCTTCTCGGCGAGACGCGCGGCCCGTTCGGCGTCGAAGGGCGGCGGCAGGGCGTCGATGGGTGCGGGCCAGTGATCCATGGTGGCGAGTCTGCGTTCTGCGGCGTGCAAACGAAAGGGCCTGCCGCTCGCGCGACAGGCCCTTGCGCGATGAAAAATCGTCAGGCGATCAGACGCCCGCCGCCTTCTTCAGAGAGGCCGCCGGCTTGAAACGCAGCGTCTTCGACGCCTTGATCTTGATCGCCTCGCCGGTGCGCGGGTTGCGGCCCTTGCGGGCGCCGCGCTTGGTCACCTTGAAGGTGCCGAAGCCGCCGATCGTGTAGCCCTTGTCCTTGCCGGCCTTCAGGCCCGCTTCGATCGAGCCGAAAACCAGATCGACGTGACGCTTTGCGTCGGCCTTGCTGAGGGCGCCCTTCTTGGCGACCAGTTCGATGAACGCTGCTTTGCTCATGGTGAGGTATTCCCCCTGCTGATTCGTGATCTCAGATATATCAACCGTCAAAACCCGACACACGCAATTCCTAGCGCCAGAGCGGGTTTGAGCGCGACGGTCGCGCTGGTTCCCTGTCCGAATCGGGCTTTCACGAGCGATACATGATCCCGGATGGCGCGCAAGACGACCGCACTTAATCTTGCGGCGCGGCGAACTTGCCACTTGCGGAAGGCGCGCGGGCGCGCACCATGCGCGCCGTGACGAACCCTCCTGCAGCCTCCGCCTCCACCGCGCCGGACTTGACGCTCTCGGGAGGCAAGCCCGCCTCCGTGCCCGGCCGCGTCGCGTGGACCTTCTTCGAGTTCGGCGGCGGGCCGTATTTCGTCGTCTTCCAGGTTTTCGTCTTCGCGACCTATTTCGCCAACCAGGTGGTGATCGACGACCCCGTCACCGGCCAAGCCTACTGGGCCTATGCCGGCGGCGCGGCCGGCCTGCTGATCGCGCTGGCCAGCCCGGCCGTCGGCGCGATCGCCGATCAATACGGGCCGCGTAAGCCGGGCGTCGTGTTCTTCGCGCTTCTGGCTGCGCCGTTCATGCTGGCGATCTGGTTCGCCGAACCGGGCTCGGTCGCGCTGGCGATCATCTGCTTCATCTTCGCCAGCTTCCTGTTCGAGCTGGCCTATATCTTCCACAACGCCATGCTGCCGGCGATCGCGCCGGCCAACCGCATCGGCCTGATCAGCGCCAGCGGCTACGCGATGTCGTATGGCGGCGCGATCATCGCCTTCGTCATCTGGCTGCTGTTGCCCATGTTCGGCATCGAGGGCGGCGCGGATGGCGACTTCGCCCAGGAGCGCGCCTCCGGCCCGCTGGCCGCGATCTTCGCCCTCCTCTTCCTCGCGCCGCTTCTGCTGCTGACGCCCGACACGCCCTCTCGCGGCGTCACGATCGGCTCCTGCGTGCGGAACGGCTTCGCCTCGCTGCTGGGCACGATCCGCCGGGTGCGCGAACACAAGAACATCGTGCGTTTCCTGATCGCGCGGATGATCTACTACGATGGCCTGATCGCCGTTTTCGCCTTCATCGGCATCTTCGCGGGCACCGTGTTCGGCTGGGACGCGAACATGGTGGCGATCTATGGCTTCATCATCATCGTGACGGCGGCGATCAGCGCGCTGATCAGCGGTTTTATCGACGACTGGCTCGGGTCCAAGACGACGATCCTGATCTCGATCGCCTGCTTTTCGATCTGCCTGCTGTCCAATCTGGGCACCAGCCCGACGCAGATCTCCTATGTCTTCCAGCTGACGCCCGAACAGGCGGCCAGCCAGATTCCCCTGCTGGGCGACATGATGGCCAGGATCGGCTTCGACACGCTGCCGACGCAGGTATTCCTGCTGGTCGGCATCGGCGGCGGCCTCTTCATCGGGCCAGCGTTGTCGTCGAGCCGCACTTTCATGGCCCGCCTCGCGCCGCCGGGCCAGGTGGCGGAGTTCTTCGGCCTCTACAATCTGACCGGTCGCGCCACAGCGTTCCTGGCCCCTGCCACCATCGGTCTGATGACCCAGTTCTCGGGCGACCAGCGCGCCGGGCTGGGCGTGATCTTCATCTTCCTCGGCATCGGCTTCGCGCTGCTGTTGTTCGTGCACGAGCCCAGGCGCGGCGTCAGTCCTTGAGATTGAACTTCAGCGTCGCGATAAGGCCCGGCGCGGCGTCGCCAAGCTCGATCTCGCCGTCATGCAGCCGCACCACGGCGGCCACCAGGCTGAGGCCCAGGCCGCTGCCCGGCTCGTTCCGGCTGGCCTCCAGCCGCACGAAGCGGCGCAGCACGTGGTCGCGCTCGGCCTTGGGGATGCCGGGGCCCGTGTCGCGCACCTCGACGATGGCCTGCTCGCCCGCCAGTTTCAGCGATACGGTCGCCGAGCCATCCTCGCGCGTATATTTGATCGCGTTGTCGATCAGGTTGGCGACGACCTGAGAGATCAGGCCGCGGTCGCCGTTGATGACGGCCTGCTTGACGCTAACGCTCTTCAGCGTAATGCGCTTGGCCTCGGCCAGCGGCTCATAAAGCTCGACCACGTCCGACAGCACCGACCTCAGGTCGATAGGCTCGAAATTCTCGCGCGCTTCGCCCGTCTCGGCGCGGGCGATCAGCAGCAGCGAATTGAAGGTCGAGATCAGCCCGTCGGATTCCATGATCGCGGCTTCCAGCGCCTCGCGATATTCCTGCTCGGTCGCCGGCCGCATCAGCGTCACCTCCAGACGGGAACGCAGGCGGTTGAGCGGGGTGCGCAGGTCGTGCGCGATATTGTCGGCCACCTCGCTCATGCCGCTCATCAGGCGTTCGATCTGGTCGAGCATGTCGTTCAGATTGGTCGCCAACTCGTCGAATTCGTCGGCGGCGCCCGAGACCGGCACCCGCCGCGCCAGGTCGCCTTCCATGATGTCGCGGCTGGTCCGGTTGATGACGTCGAGCCGGCGCGTCAGGCTGCGGCTCATCACCAGCCCGCCGATCAGGCCAAGGCCCACCGTAATGACCGCCGACCAGAACAGCGCGCTTTCGATGCGCGCTTCGATCTCGCGGCGCTCGTGCACGTCACG
Organism: uncultured Flavobacteriaceae bacterium; assembly: GCA_964493795.1. Lineage (GTDB taxonomy): Bacteria > Pseudomonadota > Alphaproteobacteria > Micropepsales > Micropepsaceae > JADZAI01. The sequence goes on along the minus strand of CAZBPO010000206.1, from coordinate 1,849 downwards.
CCCGACCAGCAGCTGAAACCCGCCCAGCAGTTCGATATGCCGCGCCCGCGCAGTGCGCCTTTCTGCGTGGCCCGAGACTAGCCGGTCATAGGTGAAGTCCACCCACCGGCTGCGCCCGGTCGGCGCGTCGGGCCACGAGGTGAGGTTCCCGGCGATGCGCGAATAGTCGGAATTGGCCAGCAGATAGAGGCCGCTGCCGAGGCCCGCGCTGCGCTCCAGCACCACCTGCCTCAGGCCGGGCAGCCCAGACGACGAGTATTGCTCGCGCAGGCCCAGAATTTCGGCCTCGATCGTCTCATCCGTCTGCGAGGCCATGAAGCCCGCAGTGTTCCAGTAGATGAAGGCGATCAGTGCGAAGGCCGAGGCGGCGAACAGCAGCAGATAGACAAGCGCGAGGCGAAACGCCGTGGTGCGGAAGAGGTTAAGAAACCGCACGGAGGCAATATCCGGCGCCGCGCACCGTGTGCAGCAGCTGGTCGGTGAAGCCCTTGTCGATCTTGGCCCGCAGCCGCGAGATGTGCACGTCGATCACGTTGGTCTGCGGATCGAAGTGATAGTCCCACACATTCTCCAGCAGCATGGTGCGCGTCACGACCTGTCCGGCATGGCGCATCAGATATTCCAGCAGCAGGAACTCGCGCGGCTGAAGGTCGATCGACTGGCCGCTGCGGAAGGCCGAGCGCGACAGAAGATCCAGCTCCAGATCGCCGACCGTCAGCTTGGTCTGCACCTGCTCGGGCTGGCGGCGGCGCACCAGCGCGTCCAGCCGGGCCAGCAGCTCGACGAAGGCGTAGGGCTTGGGCAGGTAGTCGTCGCCGCCGGCCTTCAGGCCCTTCACGCGGTCGTCGATGTCGCCGAGCGCGCTCAGGAACAGCACCGGCACCAGATTGCCTTCCTCGCGCATCTTCTGGACCAGCGCAACGCCGTCCAGACGCGGCAGCATCCTGTCGACGATGGCCACGTCGTAGGTCTGGGCGCGGGCGAGCGCCAGGCCCTCGACGCCGTCTTTCGCGTGATCGACGACGTGCCCGCTCTCTTTCAGGCCCTTGACCAGATAGGCCGCCGCGTCGCGGTCGTCCTCGACGATAAGAAGGCGCATGGTTTCCGTTGCCAGCGAGTCGGTGAACACCAAGGTTCTCCCGGTCTTCTAAAGACAAGAGGCGCGGCGCTCCAGACCCTGCCTTGCGGGGTCGGGAGGCCGCGCCTCGTGATAGGCGCTCCTAGCCGAGGCCGAGGGCGAGATAGCGGCGCACGCCGCCTTCCTCGATCAGCACCAGCACCGAGGCGCGTCCGGCGTCCTTGGCCGCCTTCACCGCTGTCGTGATGTCTTCGATCGACTTCACGTCGGTATTGCCGATGGCGACGATCAGATCGCCCTTGCTCAGGCCCTTCTGCTCGGCGTCGCTGCCCTTGGTGACGTCGGTGACGACGATGCCTTCGACTTCCGTCGCCATGTTCATCGCCCGGCGGATTTCGCCGGTGATGACCGCGACCTTCACGCCGGGCAGCGATTCCGTCGCGGCCGGGGCGGCCGGGTCCGGCGCAGCGCCGACGCCGGCGCGGATCTTGTCCTCGTCGCGGGCCGCGATGGTCGCCGTCAGGGTGATCGACGCGCTGTCGCGCCACACCTCGAAGCTGGCGACCTGGCCGACCGTCAGTTCGGCGACGAAGCGGGCGAGCGCCCGGTTGTCCTTGATGTCCGAGCCGTTGGCCTTCAGCACCACGTCGCCCGACTTGAAACCGGCGGCGGCTGCGGGGCTGCCTTCGGTCACCATCGAGACCAGCGCGCCCTTGGCCTCCGGCAGGCCAACCGCCTGCGCGGTCTCCTCGTCGACCATCTGGATCTGGA
>CAZBPO010000205.1:5288-5754 GCA_964493795.1 uncultured Flavobacteriaceae bacterium | reverse complement strand
CGGCGCGGAGCGCCTGGCGGCGGAGTAAGGCGAATCCGCGCCGCTGAGGTCGACCGAGACGAGCTGGCTGACCCCGCGTTCCTGCATCGTGACGCCCATCAACCGGTCCATCCGCGCCATCGTGAAGGCGTGGTGTGTGATCATCAGGAAGCGCGTCTCGGTCAGCTTCGTCATCTCGTCCATGAGATTGCAGAAGCGCTCGATATTGGCGTCGTCCAGCGGCGCGTCGACTTCGTCCAGCACGCAGATCGGCGAGGGGTTCGACAGGAAGATCGCGAAGATCAGCGACAGCGCCGTCAGGGTCTGCTCGCCGCCCGACAGCAGCGACAGCGTCGACAGCTTCTTGCCCGGGGGCTTGGCCAGAATCTCCAGCCCCGCCTCCAGCGGGTCTTCCGATTCGGTCAGCGTCAGCTCGGCCTCGCCGCCGCCGAACAGCGTGGTGAACAGCCGCTTGAAATGTGCGTTC
>CAZBPO010000205.1:2794-5278 GCA_964493795.1 uncultured Flavobacteriaceae bacterium | reverse complement strand
AAGGCCGCCAGCAGGCGCTCGCGCCCTTCGCGGTTCAGGCTGCCGATCGCGCCGCGCAGCTTGGCGATGGCCGATTCCAGATCGGCCTTTTCGGCCGTCATGGATTCCAGCCGCGCCTCGTATTCCTGCGCCTCTTCGTCGGCGCGCAGGTTCACGCCGCCCAGGCTCTCGCGCTCGCGTTTCAGGCGGTCGACCTTGGCGTCGATCTGGTCCAGCGCGGGCAGGGCGTCGCCCTCCTCGTGCCCGGCCTTCTCCAGCAAGCCGTCGGGCTCGCATTCCAGCGCCTCGCGGATGCGCAGTGCCGTTTCGGCCAGCCGCGCCCGCGCGTTCTCAAGCCCCGCCACGCGGTGCGCCCGCGCCTCGCGCGCGTCCGACAGCGCCGAGTCGGCGGCCTTCGCCTCGCGGTCGGCCTGGGCCGCTTCCGCTTCGCCGACGGCCAGCGCCTCGGCCGCCTCGCGCCGCGCCGCCTCGGCGGTCGCGATGGCGTCCAGCAGCGCGCTGCGCTTGGCCTCGATCTCGCCGGGGATCATCTCGGCTTCGGCCAGCTCGTCCTGGCCCGCGCCCTGACGTTCCTCCAGCGCCGCGATATGGCTGCGCGCCGCATCGCCGCGCCGCGTCCAGTCTTCCAGCTCGCGCCCGGCCGAGACGCCGCGCGCAGCCGCGACCGAAATCTCGCGCTTGGCCGCCTCGACCGCGCCGCGCGCTTCCGAGGCGAGGCCCCGCGCCGTGCCGACGTCGTTCTGCAGCTCCTGGATGCGCGCGGCGAGGTCGCTCTCGCCCGTGACTTCCGCGATGGCCGCCGCCGCTTCCGCCGCCGCCCGGTCGGCCTCGGCATAATCGGCCGCCAGCCGCTCGGCGGTTTCGCGCAGCGCCGCCGCCCGCGCTGAGTGGCGCACCGCTTCGCGCTCGGCTTCCGCGGCGGCGCGCTCGGCGCCGCTCAGCGTCTGCTCAAGCAGACGCAGGGCCTGGCGCGCATCGCGCTCATGCGTCGATGACAGTTCGGCCGTCTCGCGTGCGCCGTGGAACTGGGCGCGCGCTTCGGTCGCCGCCGCCTCGGCGTCGATCAGCTCGGCCTTCACCACTTCAAGCCGGTTGCGCTGGGCCAAGCGGATCGCCGCCGGCGTCTCCGCTTCGGCCGCGCTCCGCAGTCCGTCCCAGCGCCACAGCGCGCCGTCCCGGCTGACCAGACGCTGGCCGGCCGCCAGCGTCGGCTGCAAGGCATCGCCCGCCTCGGCCGCCACGACGCCGATCTGCGCCAGACGGCGGGCCAGCGCGGACGGGGCCTGCACGAACTGCGACAGCGGCGCCGCGCCGTCGGGCAGGGCGGCGCTGGTGCCGATCGGCGGCAGCGCGCGCCAGTGGGCGGGCGCGGCTTCATCCAGCGGCACGTCCAGATCGTCGCCCAGCGCCGCCGCCAGCGCGGCTTCATAGCCCGGCGTCACCTTCAGCGCGTCGATCAGCTTGGGCCACAAGCCGCCGCCCGAACCCAGCAGCGTCGTGATCGCCCGTTCCTCGGCACGCAGCCGCGCCACGTCCTTGTCGGCGTTGGCCAGCGGCTCGCGCAACGCCTCGATCTGCGCCTGCGCCTCGATGCGGGTCGCTTCGGCGGCGCCCACGGCGTTGCGCCCGGCCTCCACCTGGCCGCGCGCGTTCTCCAGCGCTTCGGCGGCGCGCGCCACGGCGGGCGCGGCGGCGGCCTCGGCATCGGCCCTGGCCTGATCCGCCGCATTGGCGTCCATCGCCTGCGACAGGCGCGAGACGCGCTTGTCCGCCTCGTCGCGCGCCCGCTCGAAACTCTGACGCCGCGCGGACAGACGGGCGAGTTCGGCCCGCGCCGCATCCAGCTCGGCTTCGATCCCGGTCAGCGCCTCATGCGCGGCGGTCGCGGCCGACTGCGCGTCGGTCAGCGCCGTTTCGCGGCCCTCGGCGGCCGAGGCCAGCGCCTCGATCTCGATGGTGAGCTGTTCGATCACCCGGCCTGCATCGGCGCCGCGCTCGGCCTCGCGCGCAATGTCGGCGGCGATGTCGGCCAGCTGGCGCTGCAGCCGCGCCGCATGGTCGCGCGCCCGGCGCTCTTCGGCGTCCAGCTGGTCGCGTTCGATGCGCAGGCGCTGGAACGCCGCGGCGCGTTCCGCTTCGGTCTCGCGCAGCGGCGGCAGTTTCTCGTGCGCGGCGGCCTGCGCCGTCGCTGCTGCGGCGGCGCGTTCGGTGGCGTCGCCGGTGACGCGTTCGGCCTCGGCCGAATGCTGTTCGGCCTCCTGCACGCCGGCGGCCGCGCCCTGCCAGCGCAGGTGAAAGGCCATCGCCTCGGCCTGGCGGATCAGGCCCGACAGGTTGCGATAGCGGGTCGCCTGACGCGCCTGACGCTTCAGCGCCTGCAGCTGCGTCTCCAGCTCGCCGATCACGTCGTTCAGGCGGCCCAGATTGGTCTCCGCCGCCTTCAGCCGCAGCCGTTACCGGATTGCGGCGGCCAGGGCCTCTTCC
>CAZBPO010000205.1:0-2784 GCA_964493795.1 uncultured Flavobacteriaceae bacterium | reverse complement strand
GGCCGATCTGGCCTTGCCGCACCAAAGCGGGCGAATGTGCGCCGGTCGAGGCGTCGGCGAAGAACAGCTGCACGTCGCGCTGACGCACTTCGCGTCCGTTGATGCGATAGACGCTGCCGGCCTCGCGCTCGATGCGGCGCGAGATCTCGATCAGGTCGCTGTCGTTATAGGCCGACGGCGCGGTGCGCTCGCGGTTGTCGATGGCGATCACGACTTCCGCCATGGAACGCGGCGCGCGATTGCCGCTGCCGGCGAAGATCACGTCGTCCATCGCGCCGCCGCGCATCGACTTGGCGCTGTTCTCGCCCATCGCCCAGCGTAGCGCTTCAAGCAGGTTCGACTTGCCGCAGCCGTTCGGCCCGACGATCCCCGTCAGTCCGGGTTCGACATGCAGCTCCGTCGGCTCCACGAACGATTTGAAGCCCGACAGACGGATACGAGAAATCTTCACTGCTTAAACCTAACCCCGCTTCGCGAAGGTCCTGTCGTCCGCCTTTGCGGCGGATCGCTATTCGGCTTTTTCCAGGATCGCCTTGAACTTGGCTTCGAAGTCGGCGTAGGCCGCAGCCCCCTCGATCTTTTCGCCGTTGACGAACATGGTCGGGGTGGAATTGACGGCCAGCACGCTCGAAGCCTCTTCGCGCGATTCCTGAATCTGCTTGAGGACCTTCTCGTCCTTCAAACATGATTCGACCTGGGCGCGCGAGAGACCGGCCCGGCGGGCCAGCGTCGCCAGCGCGTCGACCGCGCCGGTTTCCTTGTGCCATTCGGGCTGGTTGCGGAACAGGATGTCCATGAAGGCATAGAAGCCTTCCGGCGGCAGGCAGCGGGCGATCGCCGAGGCGCCATAGGCCACCGAATCCAGCGGGAAGTCGCGCAGCACGTAATAGACCTGTCCCTTGTCGATCCAGTTTTCCTTGATCGAGGGCACGATGCGGATGTGGAACGCCGCGCAGGCGCCGCAGCCGGCCGAGGCGTATTCGATCAGCTTGATCGGGGCGTTCGGGTCGCCCATGCCGATATCGTGGGGCTTGATCGCCAGCGCCGCTTCGATCGTCGAATCGCCCGCCGTCGCGATCGTCGCGTCCTTGGGCATCATGAAAAAGAACGCCGCCGCCAGTGCGGCGATCACGGCCGCGCCGACGCCGCCTGCGACGAGATAACGATTGTCCACGCCGGAACTCCTGTGAATCGCGGCCGGGGCCGCGCTGTTGGGCCGCTTATAGGGAGGGATGCGGCCCGGCTCAACGCCGCCGGGAACTATCCACAGCCCGCCGCATCAGTTGCGACAGCGCCTCACGCAGGGCCGGGTCGGTCACCTTGGCGACCGACTGCGTCACTGCGGCCTCTTCGGCGGCGGTCAGGCGCGGAGGCGCGGGCTTGGGCGTCACGGCGCGGGTGCGGGCGATGGGCCCCTGCACGATCTTCAGGCTTTTCACCGCGCCTTCGCCGGCGATCTGGGCGATCCGGGCGATCAGGTCGCGCTGCTGGTGCTGGATCAGCAGCGCCGCCGCGCCCTCCACCCGCACGGTCAGAACCCCGCTGGGCGTCAGCGATTGCGGCCGGGCATGCGGCCCGATCTGCGGCCCGGCGATATCGGCCCAGCGCGTCGCGATCGACATGATGGCGAAGCCCTTGGCGGCGGCCAGGCTGCGCGCCGTCGGCCCGGCCAGGCCCGCCAGCTTGCGCGGCCCCCGCGTCGCCACGCGCGGCGCATCGCTCTTGTCCTTATCCTCCGGCTCGCTCATCTCTTGGCCGATGCCCCGTTCGCCCGTCTCCAGCAAACTCCTCGCCTGGTACGATGTCCATGCGCGCAGCCTGCCGTGGCGCTATCGCCCCGGTGAGACGGCCGACCCTTACCGCGTCTGGCTCAGCGAAGTCATGCTCCAGCAGACGACCGTGGTGGCGGTGAAGACCTATTTTCAGCGTTTCACGACGCTCTGGCCCACGGTCTTCGATCTGGCCGCCGCGCCGCTGGACGACGTGATGCGCGAATGGGCGGGGCTCGGCTATTACAGCCGCGCCCGCAATCTCCACGCTGCGGCACAGGCCGTCGCCGCGCTCGGCGGCTTTCCCGAGACGGAAGAGGGGCTGCGCGACCTGCCGGGCGTCGGCCCCTACACGGCGGCCGCCATCGCCGCCATCGCCTTCGGCCGCAAGGCCAGCCCCGTCGACGGCAATATCGAGCGCGTCGTCGCGCGCCTCTTCGCCGTCGAAACCCCGCTGCCCGCCGGCAAGACCGAACTGAAAGCGCTGGCCGCCGGCCTGACCCCGGACCGCCGGGCAGGCGATTTCGCGCAAGCCATGATGGATTTGGGCGCGACCATCTGCACCCCGCGCAGCCCGGCCTGTTCGCTCTGCCCGCTGAACGAGGGGTGCCTGGCCCATGGCCAGGGCATCGCCGCTACCCTGCCGCGCCGCGCCCCCAAACCCGCGCGGCCCGACCGCGCCGGGGCCGCCTTCGTCCTGCTCAGCCGGAACGGAAATGTCCTCGTCCGCCGCCGCCCGCCCAGGGGCCTGCTCGGCGGCATGCTGGAACTGCCTTCAAGCCCGTGGGCGGCCGACGCCCCGGCCGATCCGCTGGTCCACGCCCCGCAAAAGGCCGACTGGTCGCGCGCGCCGGCACCGGTGGAGCACGTCTTCACGCATTTCCGCCTGACGCTCGGCGTCTATGCCGCGCGCGTGACCGCCGAGACGGCCGAGGGCCTCTGGCTGCCGCTGGCCGGGCTGGACGGGGCGGGCCTACCCTCGGTGATGCGAAAGGTCGCCGCGGCGGGTCTTGCC
>CAZBPO010000204.1:4335-5833 GCA_964493795.1 uncultured Flavobacteriaceae bacterium | reverse complement strand
GTATTTCTGCTTGATCGGCCACAGCAGGCGACGGGCCTTGTCGAGATTGCCGTTGTCGGGCCACGAGTTCAGCGGCGCGAAACGCTGCTGCCCCCGGCCGCCGCCGCCGCGTCCGTCGCCCGTGCGATAGGTGCCGGCGGCGTGCCAGGTCATGCGGATGAAGAACGGCCCGTAATGGCCATAGTCGGCCGGCCACCAATCCTGGCTGTCGGTCATCAGCGCTTTCAGATCGGCGACGACAGCGTCGAGGTCGAGACCGTCGAACGCCTTGGCATAGTCGAAGCCTGCGCCCATCGGATCGGATGCCGGCGCGTTCTGGTGCAGAACGCCCACATTCACCTGGTTAGGCCACCAGTCGCGGTTCGTCCGTCCGCGCGTATGCGTCACGGGGCATTTTCCGTCGCCCTTGCTTCCGTCCATCTCGCTCTCCCAAAAGCTTGCCGTTCAAGTGAAGGGCCGCCCGTTCGTCAGGCGTGCCATTGTCGTTGGGGAAGGCTAACACGCGAGGCGGGAAGCAGAAGTTGGATTTCCCGATTACCCTGAGTGGATTTGTTGATGATGGCAGGCTGCTCGCCGCAGCCTGCCTCCACGACGCCAAAGCTGCATCCGGAACCGAGGCGAATTTCGAGACAATCCCAACATGTCCGGCGAATAGCGTCGCAAGGGACTTTTCATCATCAATATTATTGACCAAATCCGGACTGATACAAAACATAGGACAGAGCGACGTATAAGATAGCCATAATTCCTGGCGTCAAAGCCAATACACCCGCCAACCTCCAACGGTCATGCGCCCGCATTTTCTTCTTCATAACTAAGGATGCCTCATAACTCTCGTACTGAACAGCTCCACCCGAGGTTCTATGATCAAACTTGTAGCGCTCTATCTCGTGGTACAGTTTATTTTTCTTGGCCATGGCCCACCAACCGAGCGCAATCAACGCTATCGCCGGCACCAACCACATCCACACGTCAAACGACATTTGATTCCCCGCTTCAGTCACGACACGGCAGACACACCGTGTCCGCGTCTCAGAAGAAAACTCTATCCATCACAAGAGAGGACGAGAAGACGCGGCTTAAGAAACAAAAATGCCGGCTGGCCGTACGGCTTGGCCGCCAAACCCTATCGCTTACGGAAGGGGAAGTTTCCCGGGGAATTATTTTGCCTTTGATTTCAACGCTCTCTTGCGCCGGGACGCGCGAGGGCGCTCAATCTTGGTGAGCGTAACGCCGCGAAATGAGCGTCCGCCGCAGGGAGTGAAACGATGCACAAGGGCCATCTCAGCGCCATCGACGCCGGATTCCTGTATCTCGAAACGCCCGAAATGCCGATGCATGTCGGGGCGTTGTACCTGCTGAAGCCCCCTGCGCACGGCACCGACAATTACGTCGCCGAGTACAAGGCGATGATCGAGTCGCGCATGCATCTGGCGCCGCTGTTCACGCACAAGCTGGCCAATATGCCCTTCGATCTGGCGAACCCCGTCTGGATCGA
>CAZBPO010000204.1:0-4325 GCA_964493795.1 uncultured Flavobacteriaceae bacterium | reverse complement strand
AGGACGACGACATCGACATCGACTATCACATCCGCGAGGTGACGCTGACCAAGCCGGGCACGCCGGAGCAGCTTGAGAAGCTGATCGGACGGCTTCATTCCTCGCTGCTCGACCGCTCCCGCCCCTTGTGGGAATTCTTCATCATCGACGGGCTGCAAAGCGGCGATCTGGCCTTCTATTCCAAGGTCCATCACGCCGCACTGGATGGCCAGGCCGGCATGAAACTGACGCTGGCGCTGCTCGACACCACCGAGGTTCCGCGCGAAGTCGGCAGCCCGCCGCCCCGCCCGCGCGGCGGACGCTATCAGCTGGGGATCGGCGAGATGCTCTGGTCGGCGACCACCAACGCGCTGTCGCAATACGCCAAGCTCGCCTCGGTCGCGCCAAAGGCGGTCAAATCCGCCATCGACACCTACCGGGCGAAAGACGCCGACGGCAAATGGGGGCTCGCCAAATTCAAGGGCGCGTTCGGCCTCGCGCCCAAGACCCATCTCAACGTCACCATCACCAACCAGCGCGCCTTCGCGGCGCAATCGCTGCCCATCAGCGAGGTGAAGGCGGTCGGCAAGGCCGTCGGCGCCACCGTCAACGACATGGTGCTGGCGATCGCCTCGGGCGGGCTGCTGCGCTACTTCGCCGACTACGGAACGACCCTGTCGAAATCTCTGGTCGCCGCCGTCCCGATGTCGCTGCGCCCTGAAGGCGACACCTCGCAGAACAACCAGGTCACGATGCTGCCCGTGTCGCTGCACAGCGACATCAGGGACCCGCTGAAGCGCCTCGCGGCCATCCGCAAGTCCTCGGGCCGCATGAAAGACCTCGGCAGCAAGGTGAAAGGCCTCGGCAATCTCGACTTTCCGACACTCGGCGCGCCCTGGCTGATGACCGGGCTGGTCTCGCTGTTCGGCCGCTCCAATCTCGCAGACAGCCTGCCGCCGGTCGCCAATGTCGCGATCTCGAACGTGCCCGGCCCGAACTATCCGCTCTACATGACGGGCGCGATGCTGCGCTCGATGTACCCGGTGTCGATCCCGACCCACGGCGTCGGCTGCAACATCACGGTCCAGTCCTATAACGGCAATCTCGACTTCGGCATCACCGCCTGCCGGCGCGCTATGCCTGACGCGAAAAAGCTCGCCAACTACCTCCGCGACGCACTGGAGGAGCTGAAGCAGGCCGTCGCCGCCATGCCGCAGCCGGAACCCGAAAAGCCCGCTGCGAAAGCCGCCAAGCCCCAGAAATCCGCCGGCCGGTCGCGCGCCAAACGCGCCGAGGCCGAGCGCCTCCATTCCTGAAAGCCATCGAAATGAGAACAGTATGGGCAAGAACTTCGGAGACATTCTCGACGCGATAGAAACGGCCATCGATCCGGCCGCGCTGGCTTTCGCGCATGGAGACCGCCGCATCAGCTGGGGCGAGGCCGGGCCGCAGTCGAATCGTCTTGCGCGCGCCCTGATCGGCGCCGGCCTCAAGCCTGGCGACCGGGTCGCGCACTATATGCGCAACCAGCCGGCCTACATGCAGACGGTCCGCGCCTGCTTCAAAGGCCGTTTCACGCATGTAAACGTGAACTATCGCTACAAGCCCGAGGAAGTCGCCTATATCGTCGACAACTCCGACGCCGTAGCGCTCGTCTACGGGGCGGAGTTCCGCGACACGGTCGCGGCGATCCGCGGCTCGCTGCCTCAGGTGAAGCTCTATGTCGAAGTCGGCGGCGGGGCCGCCCGCGCGCCCTTTGCGGAAGACTTCGACGCCTTGAACGAAGCCGGCGACGGCTCGCCGCTCGGCATCGAACGTTCGGGCGACGATCTTCTCTTTCTCTATACCGGCGGCACCACGGGCATGCCCAAGGGCGTCATGTGGCCGCACAAGGAGCTGCGCGAGACGCAGCTCAACTCGCTGAGAAAGCTCGGCGGCTTCGTGCCCGAGACGCTGGATCTGCTGATCGAGGCGCTGAAAGCCGCCCAACCGGCGCCGCCGATCATACCGGCCTGCCCGCTGATGCACGGCACGGGCCTTTTCACCGCCATCGGCACCATGGTGAACGGCGGCGCGGTCGTCACGCTGACCGGCGAGGCGTTCGAGCCGCACGAGCTCTGGGCGACCGTCGACAGGCACAAGGTCGGCTCCGTCGCCATCGTCGGCGACGCCTTCGCCAAGCCGCTGCTGCGCGCGCTCGAGGAAAAGCCCGGCGCCTACGACCTCTCCTCCATCGTCAATATCGTCTCGTCGGGCGTGATGTGGGGCGTCGAGACCAAGCGCGGCCTGCTGGAGCACATGCCCCAGGCCATGATGTCCGACAGCTTCGGCGCATCCGAGGCGGTCGGCCTCGGCGCGGCGATCATGGTCAAGGACGGCGATATTCCGACCGCGCGCTTCACGATCGGCGAGCACTGCAAGGTGTTCGACGAAGACGATCGGCCGGTCGAGCCCGGCAGCGGCAAGATCGGCTTCATCGCCATGCCGCCGCCCATTCCGCTCGGCTATCACCGCGACGAAGCCAAAACGGCCAAGACGTTCCGGACCATCGGCGGCGTGCGCTATTCCATCCCCGGCGACTGGTGCCTGGTCGAGCCCGACGGCACGCTGACGCTGATCGGGCGGGGCAGCGCCTGCATCAACACGGCGGGCGAAAAGGTCTTCCCCGAAGAGGTCGAAGAGGCGCTGAAGACCCACCCCTCCGTCGAGGACGCGCTGGTCGTCGGCGTGCCCGACGAAAAATGGGGCCAGGCGGTGACCGCGGTGATCCGCCTCAATCCGGGCCATGGCTTCAACGAAGTCGATCTGCGCGATCATGTGAAGACCCGTCTCGCGCCCTACAAGGCGCCCAAACGGGTGTTCGTGGGCGAGGGGGTGAACATGCGCGCGCCCAACGGCAAGGCCGACTACAAGTCGGTGTCAGCCTTCGCCAAGGAACAGATCGCCGCTCAGGCCGCCGAATAGGCGTCCAGGGCCGCCAGATGCGGCGCCTGTTCGGCGGCGGTCAGGAACGAGCCGGTAAACGAGTTGCGGGCGAGACGCGCGAGATCGTCGCGCGTCAGCCCCACGCCCCGCGCCGCGGCGCGGTAGTTGTCGTTCACATAGCCGCCGAAATAGGCCGGGTCGTCTGAATTCACCGTCGCGTTGAGGCCGAGATCCAGCATGCGCTTCAACGGATGCGCGGTCATGTCGTGCACTACGCAGAGCTTGAGGTTCGACAGCGGGCAGACGGTCAGCGTCATCCCCCCGGCCGCCAGCCGGCGGACCAGCGCATCGTCCTCAAGCGCCCGGTTGCCGTGGTCGATCCGGTCGACTCCCAGCAGGTCCAGCGCCTCATAGACATAGGCGGGCGGCCCCTCTTCACCGGCATGCGCCACCAGCTTCAGGCCCCGTTCGCGGGCCGCCTTGAAAACGCGCGTGAATTTCGAGGGCGGGTGCCCGACCTCGGATGAATCAAGGCCGACGCCCACGATTCGGTCGAGATAGGGCTCGGCGTCCTTGAGCGTCGCGAAGGCCGCGTCCTCGTCGAGATGGCGCAGGAAGCAGAGGATCAGCTTGGAACTGACACCGAGCGTGCGTTGCGCGGTCTCCATCGCCGAAAACAACCCGTCCGCCACCGTCGCGAACGGCACGCCGCGGTCGGTATGGGTCTGGGGGTCGAAGAAGATCTCCGCGTGCCGCACGCCGTCCGCCGCGGCCCGTTTGAAATAGGCGAGGCCGAGATCGTGAAAGTCCTCATCGGTCAGCAACGCCTGCGCGCCGGCATAATAGATGTCGAGGAAATCCTGCAGGCGCGAGAAGTCATAGGCGGCCCGCACCTCCTCCACGGTCCGGAACGGCAGGCTCACCCGATTGCGTTTCGCCATGGCGAACATCGCTTCGGGTTCGAGGCTGCCTTCGATGTGAAGATGCAGTTCGGCCTTGGGCAGTCCTGCGATGAAGGAATCGAGCGCGGCGTCTGTCATGGACGAAGATTAGAGATTGTGCGGCCGCCGAACCATAGCCACACTCAAGATCAGGCGGGCCGCGAAACCCCGTTTTTCGGGATATCGGTCGGGCTGCCTGCCCGGAGCCGCGCCTGACGATGCCCCACGATACGCCCCTTATCGCGACGATCGTGTCGGGGCTGGTGCTCGCCTTTCTTTTCGGGGCCATCGCCCAGCGCCTGAGGATCTCGCCGCTGGCCGGCTATCTCATCGCCGGCATCCTGGTCGGCCCCTACACGCCGGGCTTCATCGCCGACATCAAGCTGGCCGGCGAACTGGCCGAAATCGGCGTCATCCTGTTGATGTTCGGGGTGGGAATGCACCTTTCGATCCGAGATCTGTGGGGAGTGCGGGGGATTG
>CAZBPO010000203.1:0-5859 GCA_964493795.1 uncultured Flavobacteriaceae bacterium | reverse complement strand
CGCGGATCGAACCGATTTCGCGCTTGGTGATGTGGCCGAGGCGGCAGATCAGCGGGATCAGCCAGCGCGGATCGGCGTTGAGGTCGCGGCCGGCATTGATGCGGAACCAGTCCATCGGCTCGCGCGGGCCGCGTTCGCGGGGGCCACGGTCTTCGAAGCGTGGCTCGCGAGCGTCGCGGGGGGAGCGCGTGTCGCGCTGCTGCGGCGCGTCGAGCAGGTCTTCCGGGGCCGGAAGCTGATCGCGGAAGAGGCGCGCCAGCGCGGTCGCGATCTCCTGGGGCGTACGGCGTTCGATCAGCGCGGCGGCCAGCGCCGTGTCGTCCTCGGTCGGCGTTTCGGCGAACGCCGGGTGTTCCAGCAGGCGGGTGCGATCCTGTGCGCGGATCGCCTCGGGGCTGGGCGGGTCGATCCATTCGGGCGTCACGCGGGCGGCGTGGAACAGCCGCTCGGCGAGACGGCGCTTGGTGTAGGGCACGATGACCGCGCAGAGGCCCTTTTTCCCCGCCCGGCCGGTGCGGCCCGAGCGGTGGAGCAGCGTGTCGCGGTTGCGCGGCAGATCGACATGAACGACGAGGCCGAGATCGGGCAGATCGAGGCCGCGCGCGGCCACGTCGGTGGCGACGCAGACCCGGGCGCGGCCGTCGCGCAGCGCCTGGAGCGCGTGGTTGCGCTCGTTCTGGGTGAACTCGCCCGACAGCGCCACGGCGGGAAAGCCCCGTTCGGCCAGGCTGGCGTGCAGACGGTTCACCGCTTCGCGCGTCGAGCAGAAGACGATGGCCGCCGTCTGGTCGTGGAAACGCAGCAGGTTGACGACGGCGTGCTCGACATCGCTGGGGGCGACGCGGACGGCCTGATAGGCGATGTCGGTATGGGTGCGCGCCTCGCCGATCGTGTCGATGCGCAGCGCCTCGCGCTGGAACCGGCGCGCCATCGCCGCGATCTCGCGCGGGATGGTGGCCGAAAAGAGCAGCGTCCGCCGCTCGGACGGCATGGCGTCGAGCAGGAACTCGAGATCTTCGCGGAAACCGAGATCGAGCATCTCGTCGGCTTCGTCCAGCACCGCGACGCGCAGCGCCGAGACATCGAGCGCGCCGCGCTCCAGGTGATCGCGCAGGCGGCCGGGCGTGCCGACGACGATGTGGCAGCCGGCGTTGAGATTGCGGCGTTCGGCGCGCGGGTCCATGCCGCCGACGCAGGAGATGACCCGGGCCTTGGCGGAATTGTAGAGCCAGTCCAGCTCGCGCTGGACCTGGAGCGCCAGCTCGCGCGTCGGCGCGATGATGACGGCCAGCGGCGCGCCGGGCTCGCCGAAGAACTCGGTCTCGCCCAGCAGCGTCGCCGCGATGGCGAGGCCGAAGGCGACGGTCTTGCCTGAACCGGTCTGGGCGGAAACGAGCAGATCGGCCTCGGCCCCGCCCTGTTCCAGAACGGCGGCCTGAACCGGCGTCGGCTCGGCGTAACCCTGCGCGGCCAGCGCGCGGGCGATGGAAGGACTGGAGACGATGAAGGGCATTTTGGGCTTTTGTCCGGGGATCGGGCCGGGTAGCTATCACGCGCCCGGGGCCAATGCGCCCCCAAAAGACGACAAAAGCACCGGTATCTTCATGTCCGACGCCCTGCCCGACCGCCTCTCCGCCGATCCCAAGAGCCCTTTTCACGACGAAAAGCTGATGGAGACGGGGGTGGGAATCCGCTTCAATGGGCAGGAAAAGACCAATGTTCACGAATATTGCGTGAGCGAGGGCTGGATCCGGGTGACCGTCGGGAACACGGTCGACCGCAAGGGCAACCCCATGACGATGAAGTTCAAAGGGACGGTCGAACCCTACATCAAGGCGTCCTCGGAGGACTGAGCCCACAGGCTCCCAGGACCACCGCCACGCCTGCGTATGCTTAACGCGGGCTGCGACGTCCTGTGCTTTGACAAACGCCGGGGAACGCGATGACGTCGCGGCCTGCTCTCAAGCGTGACGGCGGGGCGGCGTTCGGGGATCGGGGCCCCGAGCGCCGCGAAAACGCATACCTGCGGACTGAGGGGTCCTTGATGAATTCGAGAACGGGTCTGGCCCGGCAGTGGATGCTGTCGGCGTCGGTCGTCGCCCTGACGATCGGCATTCCGGCGGCTGCGGTGTCGGCCGCAGCGTCGCCGGCGCGTGACGCTTCATTCTCCAACGCCGCGCTGGCCATGATGGCCCGCGCGCCGATGAACGGAAACGACCTGCTGCGCCAGTCGCAGCGTTCGTTGTCGGTCGTGTCGGTCTCGCTGAAACGCATGAGCCGCGCCGACCGCGCCAAGGCGGCGCCCATGCTGAAGGCGATCAAGGAGGCCGACCGCGCGCTGAAGGCGGTGAAGACCGCCACCTCCAAGCGCGACAACAAGAGCCTGGCGCGCGCGCTGAGCGCCGCGTCGCGCGCCGTCGGCAAGCTGAACTCGACCTATAAGCGGGCGCGCCTGAAGGACCGCAACGTCAAGGAAGGCATGCGTTCGTTCAACGTCTCGTGGCAGCAGACGCAGAAGCGGCTGCAGGGCGCCAAGGGCCGCGGCAACAAGGACCTGGCCCGCGACAACGCCCGCCGCATCAACGCGGTGAAGCGCCGCCTGGAGACCCAGCGCGACAATCGCCGCGATTACCGCGACGAGTATGACGAGCTGGTCTATCTGATCGCGATGCTGGACCGGGCGCTGACGCTGAACCGGTATGACGACTATCAGTGGCAGGCGCTGGCCACGCTGGACGACTGCTACGGCTATTACGACGGCTACTACGACTACATGGTCATCTATCAGCCGGACTACATCCAGTATTACCGCGACGACTACTACTACTGGAACGGCGTCAACGATCAGGTCGTCAACAGCTACGACTATTACTACTCCGACTACTCGTACTCGTCGTACGAGGAGACGACGGTCATCGACAACTCGGTGAACATCGAGATCAACGTCACCAACATCACCAATAACGAGATCATCGTCGAGGCGGACAGCCAGGTCGATGACGTCGAGGCGTTGACGATCGAGACTGAGGCGGAAACCGACGGCTCGCAGCAGCTGGCGGAAGCCGAGGCCGCCGAGGCGGCGGCTCTGGAGGCCGCCCCGCCGCCGCCGTTCGAGGACCCCGCTGCAGCCGAAGATCCTTATGTCGACGAGATGCTTGAGGCGGAGCCGCCGCCGGTCGAAGAGGTCGAGCGTCTGGCCGACGACCTGCCCAGCGCCTCGGCGGCGGATCTGGACGAAGAGATCGAAGCCGACGAACCGGGCGAGCCGGAAGCCGAGCCGGCGGACGAACCCTCGGAAGACCCTTCGGCGGAGGAAGCCGAGCCCGAGCCTGAAGCTCAACCGGACCCCGAGCCGGAGCCGGAGCCGGAAGCCGAGCCTGAGCCGGAACCTGAACCGGAGGCGGAGCCGGAGCCCGAACCCGAGGCGGAACCCGAGCCCGAGCCTGAACCGGAGGCTGAGCCGGAGCCCGAACCAGAGCCGGAGCCGGAATACGAGGAACCGGAACCCGAGCCGGAGCCTGCGTATGAGGAGCCGGAGCCTGAACCGGAACCCGCGTACGAGGAACCAGAGCCCGAACCCGAGCCGGAATACGAACCGGAGCCCGAGCCGGAGCCGGAATACGAGGAGCCGGAGCCCGAGCCAGAACCTGAGTATGAGGAGCCCGTCGATGACGGCGGCGGCGATGAGGGCTATGAATGAGTTACGCTCATTTCTGAGCGAGACGAGGGGCGTCGATCCGACGCCCCTTTTCCATAGCTCAGGTCAGTTCCGCCCGGCTAAGGTCAGGGAAGACTTTGCTGACCTTGGCCGTCAGATAGTCGCCATAGGTGCCCTGAAACGCGTGCACGCTGGCGCGATCCCAGCGCCCGCCCGCATCGTCCTCGATCAATGCATGATCGGGCAGCGGCGCGATCTCGGCGTCGAAGCCAGGATCGTAGAATAACGGGAACGACAGCCTGTCGCGGCCGCTGATGTTGCGGACGCGATGCGGCGTCGAGCGATAGAAGCCGCCGGTCAGCCGGTCGAGCATGTCGCCGATATTGCAGACCAGAGTTCCGGGAATGGGCGGGGCCTCGATCCATCCGGAGCGCGACTTCACCTGAAGGCCGCCGTTATCGTCCTGCGCCAGCAGGGTCAGCAGCCCGTAGTCGGTGTGTTCGCCGACGCCCCAGCCGTCGTCTCCCGCCGGCGCGGGCGGATAGTGGAAAATTCGGAACAGGACCGTCGGATCGCGGGTGAGGCCGCGCGCGAAGTAGTCCGGCTCGAGGCCGAGGCTTTCGGCCACCGCGCCCATCAGCTCGGCCGCCACGGACGACGCGCCTTCGATGAACGCAAGAACGGCGGGCCGCAGCTGGGGCGTCTGTGCGGGAAAGAGGTTGGCGCCATGGAGCGCAAGGCCCGCCACGACGCGCGGATCGTCGGGCGGAAGCTCGACGCCGAAATAGACGCCCTCTTTCCGGTCGGGCCGACCTGAGGTGAGTTCGCCGCCGACCGGGAAGAAGCCGCGCCAGGCGCGTCCGCCCTTCGCCATGGCGATCTCGGCCTTCTCTTCTTCAGGCAGCGCGAAGAAGCGGCGGGCGGCGGCGTCCATCTTCGCGATGACGGCGTCCAGCCCATGACCGGCAGCATAGAAAAAGCCGGTCTCGCGGCAGGCGCGGGCGAGCGCGCCGATTTCGGCGGCGCGGGCGGCGCCGCCGGCGCGAAGGGCGGCAAGGTCGATGACGGGCAGGTCGCTCATGCGCCAAGGCTAGGCCGCCGCCGCCACGGCCGCCAGTGATGGCTGAGTTCAGCCGGACTTGACCGCAGGCAGACCGGTTCTTCTAGGAGAGGCCCTGGATGAGGCCGCTTTCATCGAGGCGCATGCCGTCGGCCGCCGGAACGCGCGGCAGGCCGGGCATGGTCATCACGTCGCCGCAGATCGCCACGACGAAACCGGCCCCGGCCGACAGGCGGACCTCGCGGATCGGCAGGTTGAACCCCTTGGGCGCGCCGAGCAGCGTTTCGTCGGCGGAGAAGGAATAAGGCGTCTTGGCCATGCAGACCGGCAGATGCGCGAAACCTGCATCCTCGAACCGCTGGAGGTCTCGTAGCGCGCGCGGCGTGAAGGAAACCGCGCCCGCCCGGTAGATGACGAGCGCCACCGTCTCGATCTTCTGGCGCAGCGGCATGTCGTCGCCATAGATCGGGCGGAAGGCCGCAGCGGGGTCTTCATTGCCGTCGGCGAGCGCGACGACGGCGTTCGCGAGTTCCACCGCGCCCGCCCCGCCTTCGGCCCAATGCCGGCACAGGATGGCGTCGACGCCCTGCTGCGCCTTGCAATGCGCCAGCAGCAGGTCGTGTTCCGCCGCCGTGTCGCCGGCGAAGGCGTTGATCGCGACGACGACCGGCAGGCCATAGCCCCTGAGATTTTCGACGTGACGGCCGAGATTCTCCATCCCGGCGCGCAGCGCGTCGAGATTTTCGGACGCCAGATCAGCCCTCGCCTGCCCGCCCTGCATCTTGAGCGCGCGCACCGTCGCGACCAGCACCGCCGCGCTGGGCGCGAGCCCGGCCTGCCGGCAGTTGATATCGAGGAATTTCTCGGCCCCGAGGCCGGCTTCGGCGCGGATCTCCGGGCTGCCGTCGATGGTCTGCACCAGATTGGGCTGGGCGGCGTCTTTCAGCAGAACCGCCATCGCGCCGGCGGCGTTGAGATCGCCCGCCGTGACCAGCCCGCCTGCGCGATTGCGCGCGACGGCGATGCGGGCGAGCCGGGCCTCAAGATCCTCAAGATCGGTCGCCAGGCACAGCACCGCCATCACCTCGGAGGCGACGGTGATGTCGAAGCCGGACTCGCGCGGCAGGCCGTTGAACCCATC
>CAZBPO010000202.1:0-5859 GCA_964493795.1 uncultured Flavobacteriaceae bacterium | reverse complement strand
GAGCGAAAGCAGGGCGGCCGCACGCGAGAGGCTGCCCTCGCGCATCACCGCGAGAAACGACCGATAGAGCGTCCACAGTCCGGCGTCTGACATTCATGGATGAATATCAGCGATACACATTCATGCAATTTCTTATCTCGGCTGGCCGGCGCATATCCGCCTTGCGCGATGGACGGAGGACATGATGGCGGATGGCGGAAGAGCGGCGCTGGTGATCGGCGCGACGGGCGGGGTCGGCGGCGCGACGGCGGCGGCGCTGCTGCGGCATGGCTGGCGCGTGCGGGCGCTCAACCGCAACCCTGAAGCGGCGCGCCGCCGCGCCGGCCTCGCCGGCCTCGAATGGATCGGCGGCGACGCGATGGAGCCCGGCGACGTGACCCGCGCGGCCGAAGGCGTCGCGCTGGTCTTTCACGGCGCGAACCCGCCCGGCTATCGCAACTGGGCCGGGCTGGTGCTGCCGATGCTGGACTCCAGCCTGGCGGCGGCGCGCAAGGCCGGTGCGCGGATCGCCCTGCCCGGCACGATCTACAATTACGGGCCCGACGCCGGCGCGAGCGTCGCCGAGGACGCCCCACAGAACCCCGAAACCCGCAAAGGCCGGATCCGCGTCGAAATGGAACGCCGGCTGGAAGAGAGCGGCGTCCCGGCGCTGATCGTCCGGGCCGGCGATTTCTTCGCGCCCACGGCCGGCAATAACTGGTTCGCGCAGGGCCTGGTGAAGCCGGGACGGCCGCTCGCCGCAATCACCTATCCCGGCGCGCATGGCGTCGGGCATCAATGGGCCTATCTGCCCGATCTCGGCGAGACCTTCGCGCAGCTTCTCGACCGCGAAAGCGAGCTGCCGCGTTTCGCGCGGTTCCACTTTGGCGGCCATTGGCTGGAGCGGGGCGTCGAGATGGCCGAGGCGATCCGGCGCGTCGCCGGCCGTCCCGATCTGCCCATCCGGCGTTTGCCCTGGTGGGCCTTGCGCCTCGCCGCGCCGTTCAACGAGACGCTGCGCGAGATGCTGGAGATGCGCTATCTGTGGCGACGGCCGCTGCGGCTGACCAACGACCGGCTGACGGCGTTTCTGAGCGCGGAACCGCACACGCCGCTGGACGAAGCGGTGCGGGCGACGCTGGCCGGGTTGAAGATCGAGACGCGGCCCTGAGGCGCAACGCCTAGAGCCCGGCGCAGGTCTTCTCGGCCTCGGTGGCGGCGGTGCTGGCGGTGGTGAGCGCCGCGCCCAGCTCCTTGCCCGTCACGTCATGGTTCTTTTTCAGCGTCGAGATGATCGACCGCTCGTCGCGCTGGCCGCTGGCGATGAGCTTGAGATAGTCGAGATAGATCGAAAGATCCTTGTCGGAGACCTTGGTCGCGATCGTATCGGTGAGGCAGGCGCAGTAATTCGAGGAATTGCCGCTGGCCACGCAATAGCCGAGGAAATCGAGCTTGGGATCGGCGCTCTGCGCCGAAGCGGGGGCGGCGAGGGCGAAGGCGACGAGCGCGCCGTAGAGGGCTTTCATCGGTGATACTCCGGTCGATCGGTGCGCGGAGATAAGCCCCGCCGCCGTGAACGGTCAATGAATGGCGCGAGCCTCAGAGCGCCTCGTCGGCGGCGTGGCCCGAACCGAGGTCGCCGTAACGATGCAGCTGCGAGCCGTTTTCGCGCAGCCAGTCCTGCGCCGCCGTGGAATCGCCGACCAGCCGCTCGACGAGCCGCCAGAAGCGCGGGCCGTGATTCATCTCGCGCAGATGCGCGACCTCGTGCGCGGCGACGTAGTCCAGAACGAAAGGCGGCGCCATCACCAGCCGCCACGAGAATGACAGCGCGCCGTTCGACGAGCACGAGCCCCAGCGGCTGGCGCCGTCGCGAATGGTCAGGCGGCGCACCTTCAGGCCCGCCATCTCGGCATAGTGTTCGACCTTGCGCGTCAGGTGGAACCGCGCCTGACGCTTGAACCAGTCCTCGACGCGCCGGGCGAAGAATTCGACGCCGCCGGCGACGCGGATGGTGGGGCGATAGGCTTCCTGGTCAATGGCGACGAGGCCGCGCCTGGAACCCGACCAGCGCAGAACATGATCGACGCCGCGATAGGGCAGCACCGCGCCGGGCGCGAACGGCACCGGCGGGGGGATGCGGGCGAGGCGTTCGGCGATCCAGCCACGCTCGGAGCGGGCGAAATCGAGAGCCGGCGTCACGGCCCGGGCCGAGGGCGCGACCACCGAAACCGCGCCCGTCGAGGGGTGGACCTTGACGATGATGCGGCGCGCCCGCGGATTGACGCGCACGGTCAGCGGCACGGGCTGGCCGCCGATACGCATCAGGTTCTTGTAGGTCGCGCGCGTCACGCCGGCAGCCCCCGCAAGTCTTCGTTGACGGCATCTGAGCATGGGCCGGTGACCGGGGCCAGAACCAAAGCGGCCCTGCGACACACAATCCTCGTGATCGACCGCCCAGGACGTTTTTCGATTTGAAATCAATGGGATGCCTCACCGATTCGGATTCCAATCCTTAACGGCGAGAGACTCTCTCATGGTTGCTCTTTTATATTGACACAACCTCTCAGGAGCGCGCCCTCTAGGCCTAGTATGCTGACGTAACGGAATGCACCACAGCGCCATCGAATCACGGCGCTGGACCCTGCCGACGCGGCCCCCTAAATCGGCGCGATGACGGACACATCCGACAGCATCGCCGCAGCCCAGGCCCATCTTGCGGAAGAGTTCCAGCTCTTCGACGACTGGATGGATCGCTATCAATTGCTGATCGACATGGGCAAGGCGCTGGATGCGCTGCCCGAGGCCGAGCGCAGCGAGGCGCTGAAAGTGCCGGGCTGCCAGAGCCAGGTCTGGCTGAAGAGCGATTTCGATGGCGCGCGGATGCATTATCGCGCCGCGTCGGACGCGATCATCACGTCCGGCCTGATCGCG
This sequence comes from uncultured Flavobacteriaceae bacterium, assembly GCA_964493795.1. Lineage (GTDB taxonomy): Bacteria > Pseudomonadota > Alphaproteobacteria > Micropepsales > Micropepsaceae > JADZAI01. The sequence goes on along the minus strand of CAZBPO010000202.1, from coordinate 2,946 downwards.
CTGCTGCTGAAAGTCTATTCCGGGCGCACGCCGCAGGAGATTCTGGCGACGCCTTTCACGCTCGCCGGCGAAATCGGGCTCCAGACGCATCTCTCGCCCAGCCGCGCCAACGGCTTCGCCAATATGGTCCGCCGCATCGCCGAAGAAGCGGCGCGGCACGCCTGAAGCGGGCGCTAGTTGTTCGCGCGGATGAAGTCGCGGACGCGGGGCTGGATTTCGGTGCGCCAGCGCGTGCCGTTGAAGACGCCGTAATGCCCCACGCCGGGCTGGATGTAGTCCAACTTGCGCGCCTTGGGGATGTTTGGACACAGATCATGCGCGGCCTGGGTCTGGCCGATGCCCGAAATATCGTCGTTCTCGCCTTCCACCGTCATCAGGCCCATGTCGCGGATCGCCGCCGGCTTCACCGGATGGCCGCGATATTTCAGCTTGCCCTCGGCCAGCTCGAAACGCTGGAACACCTTGTCGATGGTCTCAAGATAGAACTCGGCCGGCATGTCGAGCACGGCGAGATACTCGTCATAGAAGCCGCGATGCTTCTGCACGCTGTCGCCGTCGCCCTTCACCAGATTGAGGAAGAAGTCGTACTGCGCGTTGGTGTGGCGTTCGCGGTTCATGTTGATGAACGCGGTCAGCTGCAGAAAGCCGGGATAGACGAGGCGGCCGTGGCCCGCATAGGGCAACGGCACGCGGTGGATCATGTTGTCCTCGAACCACTTGTAGGGCCGCTGCTCGGACAGCCGGTTGGGTTCGGTGGGCGAGCGGCGGGCGTCGATGGGCGAGCCCATGATGGTCAGCGAAGCCGGCTTGGCTTTGTCTTTCGCTTCGTGCATCAGCGCCGCAGCGGCGAGGCAGGCCGGCCCCGGCTGGCAGACGGCCAGAATATGCGTCTTGGGCCCCAGATGGCGGACCATCTGCATGACATAGTCGATGTAATCGTCCAGCCCGAACCGGCCATGCTTCAGCGACACGTCGCGGGCGTCGGTCCAGTCGGTGATATAGACGTCATGCTCGGGCAGCATGGCCTCGACCGTGCCGCGCAGCAGCGTCGCGAAATGGCCCGACAACGGGGCGACGATCAGAACCTTGGGGTGCGGGAACTTCGCGCGCAGCGTGCCATAGACCTCTTCGTCCTTGGCGAAGTGCACCAGATCGCAGAACGGCTGCGACCACACCACTCTCTCCGTCACCGTGACGGGCTGGCCGTAGATCTTGAGCGGAGCCAGGTTGAAGGCCGGCTTGGCGTAGTTGCGCGTGAAGCTCTCGAACACGTCCAGCGCCGCCGCCCAGGTGCGGCCGGCATAGGTGTGGGACCAGGGATTGAGTGGATTGCGCAGCGCCTGGGCGCTGAAATCGGCGACCGTCCGGAACGGCTGGGCCGAGCGTTTGGCGGAATCCACCGCGGCATAGAGAAATGACTGCAACAAGCGCCTCACGAGCCCCCTCGCGCCCGCCGGTTTCCGGTCGGGCCAGCTTCTTGCGCTCCCCAAAGCGCGAGGGGTCATTGTGCGGCGCACAATGACCCCGTCAAGCGAATTAAAGGACAGATTACTTGACGTTGTCTTTCAGCGCGGCGGCCAATTTTTCGACGTCGAGAGAGGGGTCGAAGCCGGTCACGAAGCGGCCCCGGGCGTCATAGAGATAGATCAGGCTGGAGTGATCGATCGTGTAGCCGAGGGCCGAATCCGGCAGTTCCACGCGCTTGGCGAACACCCTGAAGGCCGCCAGCACGGCTTCGATCTGCAGCGGCGTGCCGGTCAGACCCCGGATCGCCGGGCTGAAATGAGCGGCATAGACCTTGACCTCCTCGGGCGTGTCGCGCGCCGGATCGACCGAAATGAAAACCGGCGTCAGCCAGTCCGCCAGCTCCGGCGCCGCCTCAAGCGCATCGGCGATCTTCTGCAGCGTCAGCGGGCAGACATCGGGACAGTGGGTGAAACCGAAAAAGACGAGCATGGCGCGGCCGCGAAAGTCGCGCTCGGTCACCTGGCGGCCGTCCTGGTCGGTCAGCGTGAAGCGCGGCTCAAGCTCGGGCCCGCCCTGCCCGCGCTGCTGGGTGAGCAGAAACACCGCCCCCGCCGCGATCAGCGCCGCGAGGCCGATCAGGAAGATGAAAACCGCGCGGGTGCGGGCTGGCATGGGCGATCTCCTGACGGCGAGGCTTCACGCGCCCGCCCTTCTCGTGGTCCTATCGCACCGGCGCCGGGCAGCGCCAGAGGATGAAGGGGCAGATGGACATTCCGACGGGGGATTACGCGCCGCGCCCGGCCCGTGGCCTCGTCGCCCGGCTGACGCGGCTGAGCGCCGCCGAGGAAGGGCGGCTGAGGCTGGGCACGCTGAACATGCTGCGCTGGCTGGCCCTCGCCGGGCAGCTGGCGACGGTGTTGTTCGTCCATTTCAGTCTGGGCTTCGAACTGCCGCTGATGGCCTGTCTGGCGGTGATCGCCGCCGGCGCGGCCTTCACCATGGCCCTCAGGATCACCTTCCCGCCCCAGCACCGGCCCTCAGACCTTGCGGCCTTCCTCTATCTGGCGCTCGACCAGACCCAGCTTTTCGCCATCCTGTTCCTGACCGGCGGGCTGCAGAATCCGTTCACGCTGATCCTGCTGGCCGCCGTCGTCATCGCCTCGTCCTCGCTCAACCTGCGCTATGCGCTGGCGCTGGGCGGCTACACGCTGGCGCTGATCACCGCGCTCGCGCTCTATCACCTGCCGCTGCCCTGGGATTCCGGCGAGGCGCTGAAGCTGCCGCCGCTCTATCTCGCCGGGCTCTGGATCGCGCTGATGCTGAGCCTCGGCTTCACCACCATCGCCACCTTCCGCATCTCGTCCGAGGCCTCGCGCATGCAGGCTGGCTATGCCGCGATGGAGATCGCGCTGGCCAGCGAGCAGAAGCTGGCGGCGCTCGGCTCGCTGGCGGCGGCGGCGGCGCACGAGCTGGGCACGC
>CAZBPO010000201.1:1414-5862 GCA_964493795.1 uncultured Flavobacteriaceae bacterium | reverse complement strand
GGCGAAACAGGTGACGGCCACCTTGGCGAAGCGATCCTTGATGGCGAGGACGCTGCCCGGATCGGCGATGGCGGCGATGACCTTGCGCATGTCGTAGGTCTTGCCGCGCTGCTCGGGCACCAGATCGAGAATGCCGGCGACGGCCTCCTCCGCATCCGGCGCGACGGGCGCGAGCGGCGTGGTGGCGTTGGCGTGATCGGGGAAATAGCTGAGCGCCCGCTTCAGCCAGGCGATGCATTCCTCGTCGGTATCTACGGCAGCGTCGACGAAGCCGGTGACCTCGGTGTGATGCCGCCAGCCGCCAAGGTCCTGCGGGTCCATCTCTTCGCCGATCGCGACGCTGGTCGCCATCTGGCTTGAGACCGCGAGAACCGCGCCTTTGCGCATCACAACCAGATCGGAATTGATGCAGGCGAAGGCCCCGCCGCCATAGGTGAGCCCCATGACGGCCGAAAGCGCGGGGGTGGTGCGCGAGCGGGTATAGCGGGAATGCTCGCCCGCGCGGCCGATGCCGGCCGCCCCCATGATATCGGGGATACGACCGCCGGCGCATTCCATGAGGTTGACAACCGGATGCCCGTTGGTGGCCGCCGCGTTGCGTACAAAGGCCTGCTTGCGGCCATGCGTATCGGCGGACGACGAACCGAGCACGGTGAAGTCGGCCGCATTGACGCCGCAGAGCCGACCGTCGATCTTGCCGAAGCCGCTGACCACGCCGTCGGTCGGGCTGATCTCGGCCGCTTCGGGCCGAACCGAGCGGGCGAACAGGCCGGCTTCTTCGAACGTGCCTGAATCGACCAGCGTGGCAACCCGCTGACGCGCGTTTAGGATGCCTGCGGCGGCCCGTTCGGCGAGGCGCTTTTTCGAGCCCATCGCACGCGCCGCTTCGGTGCGGCGCTGAAACGCCTCGATTTCTTTCTCGTAGGCCATTCAGCTCACCGCATTGAGGCGTTCAAAGCCGGCCGCGAGGTCGGCGATGAGATCGTCCGCATCCTCAAGGCCTGCGTGAAAGCGGAGAAGCGGGCCTTCGGGCCGATAGCCGCCTTGTGCGCGGCGGGTGATCTTGGTGGTGACGACAAGGCTTTCATAGCCGCCCCATGACCATCCCATCCCGAAAAGTCCATAGCCCTCGAGCATCGCCGCCACAGCCTGCCTGGAGCACGGGCGAAGCTCTACCCCGAAGAGGCCGCAGGCGCCGCGGAAGTCGCGCTTCCAGACGGCGTGGCCGGGATCGGAGGGTAGGGCGGGGTAAAGGATGCGCGCGACCTCTGCGCGCGCGCCAAGCCACTCGATGAGCTTGAGCGCGGTTTCCTGATGGCGGGCCAGCCGGACAGCGAGCGTGCGAAGGCCGCGTTGTCCCAGATAGGCCTCGTCGCCCGAAACGGTGAGGCCGAAGCGGCCGTGGAAATCCATCATGCGCGCGACGTGGGAATCGTTGGCGGTGATCGTGCCCAGCAGCGCATCGGCATGGCCGACGATGTATTTCGTCGCCGCGTTGATCGAGATGTCGGCGCCCAGCGAGAGCGGCTTGCAGAGCAGCGGGGTCGCCCATGTGTTGTCGACGAGGACGCTTGCGCCCGCCTCATGCGCGATGGCGGCGACGGCCGGGATGTCCTGGACCTCGAACGTGCCCGAGCCGGGCGATTCGACGAATATCGCCCTGGTGTTGGGCTGAAACAGCGTTCGCAGGGCGTCCGGCGTGGCGTCGGGCGCGTAGTAGGTGACGGCGATGCCGAACTGCTTCAGGACGCCGTCGCAGAACGAGCGGGTCGGGCCATAGACGCTGTCGACCATCAGCAGATGATCGCCGGCGTGAAGAACGGACATCAGCGCCGCCGTGCAGGCGGACAGGCCCGAAGGCGTCAGCGCCGTGCGCGCGCCGCCTTCCAGAGCGCATATGGAGGCTTCCAGAGCGCGGGTCGTCGGCGTGCCGCGACGGCCATAGCCATAGGCCTGAGTATTTCCCTCGAGCGCCGCGACCGTCGAATGCAGCAGCGTCGATGCGCGATAGACCGGCACGTTGACCGCGCCGATATGCGCAGCAGATTCGCGCCCGGTGTGGATAAGTCGGGTTTCGTCTTTCATTCGCCCCTTGCGCCGTGCGGACTTTCGGTGAGCCTTCGGTAAGCTATAGTGCGATGCAGCGAGGTCGGGGGGAAGCCTTCCCGGTCATCAGGTAGATTTTGAGGAGCCGAGCCATGAAGACTGCTCTCGTCGCCGTAATGTTGGCCGCCGCCGCCGTGGCCACCGCTTCGGCCCAGTCACGCAGCCCGACCCTGGATAAGGTCAAGCGGGACGGCCACCTCAAATGCGGCGTCAGCGACGGTCTGGCGGGGTTCTCGAACCCGGACGCGCAAGGCAACTGGACGGGGATCGACGTCGATATCTGCCGTGCCGTTGCGGCGGCGATCTTCGACGATCCCAACGCCGTTCGTTTCACTTCGACCACCGCAAAGGAGCGCTTCACGGCGCTTCAGTCGGGCGAGTTCGACCTGCTGTCGCGCAATACGACGATTACGATGCAGCGTGACGTGGCGGGCGGCCTCGAGTTCACTGGCGTGACTTACTATGATGGCCAGGGCTTCATCGTGAAGACCAATGCCGGCGTCGCCAGCGTCAACGATCTGAACGGGGCGACGATCTGCACCCAGTCGGGCACGACGACGGAGCTGAACGTCGCGGACTACTTCGCCTCGCACGGCATGCAGTACCAAATCCTGACCTTCGAGAAGGAAGCCGAGGCGCTGTCGGCCTATGACAGCGGGCGCTGCGACGCCTACACGACCGACCAGTCGGGCCTCTATGCCGCCAAGTTGGAGCTTTCCGATTCGAACGGCCATATCGTGCTGCCCGAACTGATCTCGAAAGAGCCGCTCGGGCCCGCGGTTCGTCAGGGCGACGATCGCTGGGAGGATCTGGTGCGCTGGACCTTCTATGCGATGGTCAACGCCGAGGAGCTTGGCGTGACCTCGCAGAACGTTGACGAGCAGATGCAGAGCAAGAACCCCGAAATCCGCCGCCTGCTGGGGCTTGAGGGCGATTTCGGCGAACAGCTGGGGCTGACCAAGGACTGGGCGGTGCGCATCATCCGCAAGGTCGGCAATTACGGCGAAATCTTCGAGCGCAATGTTGGCTCGGGCTCGCCGTTGCAGATCGCGCGCGGGAAAAACGCGCTGTGGACCGACGGGGGCCTGCAATACGCCCCGCCGATCCGCTGACCGGGGCCGTATCGGGGGTGAGGGGGCCGATAGGTTGAGCGGACAGGACGATGCGGCGGTGGTGGCGCCGCCGCCGCGCCCTGCATTCTGGGCCGATCCGACGCTGAGAGGCGTCGTCTTCCAGGTGATCGTGCTGGGCCTTGTGGTCTGGCTGTTCTGGACCATGGCCTCGAACGCGGCGGACGCGCTGCAGCGTTCGGGTCAGGCGACCGGCTGGAACTTTCTCTGGAATACTTCAGGGTTCGATATCGGCTTCAAGCTGATCGACTACACGGCGCGCGACCGGCACTTCGACGTGCTGGTCGTCGGCCTGCTGAACACGCTGCTGATTGCGGGTCTGGGAATCGTGCTCGCGACGATGCTGGGCTTCATGGTCGGCATCGCCCGGCTTTCGCCCAACTGGCTGGTCTCGCGGCTGGCGGCGTCGTTCGTCGAGTTCGTCCGTAACGTGCCGCTGCTGTTGTGGATCCTGTTCTTCTATCTCGCGCTGATCCCGGCGCTGCCGCCGGTGAAAGAGGCGTTCTCGCTCGGCGACGCGGTGTTCCTGAGCAATCGCGGCCTCATCCTGCCCGAGCTCCACTGGAGCGAGGGCGCGGACTTGGTTCTATGGGCGCTGGCGGCCGGAATTGCGCTGGCTGTGGCGGCGACGGTGTGGGCGCGGCGGCGCCAGAAGGCGACAGGCCACCGTCCGCCCGACCTGCTGATCGGCGCGGCGCTAGTCGTCGGGCTGCCGGTAGCGGCGTTCTTCGCCGCCGGGGTTCCCGTGAGCGTGGAGCTGCCGGAGCTACGCGGGTTCAACTTTGCCGGCGGTCTGGCGATCCTGCCGGAACTGGTGGCGCTGCTGTTCGCGCTGTCGATCTACACGGCCGCCTATATCGGCGAAATCGTACGCTCGGGCATCGAAGGCGTCAGCAAGGGGCAGTCCGAGGCGGCCTCGGCGCTGGGCCTGACGCGCGGCCAGCGGCTGCGGCTGGTGGTGATCCCGCAGGCGATGCGGATCATCATTCCGCCTTTGACCAGCCAGTATCTGAACCTGACGAAGAACTCGTCGCTGGCGGCGGCCATCGCGTTTCCCGATCTGGTGCATGTCTTCGCCGGCACCTCGCTGAACCAGACGGGGCAGGCGCTGGAAATCTTGGCCATCACAGCCGCCATCTATCTCGCCATCTCGCTGGTCACGTCGCTGGTGATGAACATCTACAACCACATGACCCGGCTGAAGGAGCGCTG
>CAZBPO010000201.1:0-1404 GCA_964493795.1 uncultured Flavobacteriaceae bacterium | reverse complement strand
CGACCGTCCGCTGGGGCCGCTGGTCCTCGACTGGCTGCGCGACAATCTGTTCTCGTCGATCACCAACACCTTGATGACGGTGCTGGCGGTGGCGTTCATTTTCGTCGTCATCCCGCCGATCCTGAACTGGACAATCTTCGACGCCGTATGGAGCGGCACCGGCCGCGCCGACTGCATCGGAGACGGCAAGGGCGCGTGCTGGCCCTTCATCGCCGCCCGCAGCGACCAGCTGATCTACGGCCAGTACACGGCGAGCGAACGCTGGCGCGTCGACATCGTCTATCTGATCGGCGCGCTGGGGCTGGCCTGGCTGCTGATCCCGCGCCTGCCGGCCAAGCTGTGGGCGGGCATCGGGATGGTGACGCTGTTTCCGTTGACGGCCTATCTGTTGCTGTCGGGCGGCGTGTTCGAGCTGCCGATCGTGCCGACCGAACGCTGGGGCGGGCTGCTGCTGACGCTGATCATCTCGGTGGTTGGCATCGCGGTGTCGCTGCCCATCGGCATCATGCTGGCGCTGGGGCGCAGGTCGAACCTGCCGATCGTGCGCATTCTGTGCGTTTGCTTCATCGAGTTCGTGCGCGGCGTGCCGCTGATCACGCTGCTGTTCATGGCCGCCAACGTATTGCCGCTGTTCATGCCGCAGGGCGTTTCTCTGGATAAGCTGCTGCGGGCGCTGATCGTGATCTCGCTGTTCAGCGCCGCCTACATGGCCGAAGTGATCCGCGGCGGCCTTCAGGCGCTGCCGAGGGGGCAGAGCGAGGCGGCGGCTGCGCTGGGCCTGGGCTATTGGAAGACCACGTTCCTGATCGTGCTGCCGCAGGCGATGAAGATTTCGCTGCCGTCGATCGTGTCGTCCTGCATCAGCCTGCTGAAGGACACGGCCCTGATCGCTACGATCGGGTTCTTCGACTTCCTGCAGGTCATCAAGTCGGGCAACGCCGATCCGGCATGGTCGGCGCCGAACGTCGCCTTCACCGGATATCTATTCGCCGCGCTGGTTTACTGGACGCTATGTTTCGGAATGTCACGCTACAGCGCCTATCTTGAGAACACCGTCGCAGGCGGCAAAGTCGGAGCGGGCAAGCTATGAGCGGCCACTACGCCATCGTCATGGAGAACGTGAACAAGTGGTACGGCCGCTTTCACGTGCTGAGAGACGCTTCGCTGACCGTCGCGCGGGGCGAGCGTATCGTGGTGTGCGGCCCCTCGGGTTCAGGCAAGTCGACGCTGATCCGCTGCATCAACCGGCTTGAGGAGCACCAGTCGGGGCGGATCATCGTGGAAGGCACCGAGCTGACGCGGAATCTGCGCGCGATCGACGATGTCCGGCGCGAAGTCGGCATGGTGTTCCAGCAGTTCAATCTGTTCCCTCATCTGACCGTGCTGCAGAACTGCACGTTGGCG
>CAZBPO010000200.1:0-5888 GCA_964493795.1 uncultured Flavobacteriaceae bacterium | reverse complement strand
CCGATTCCCGGGTAGAAGTCATGCCTTCGCCGCATGTCGCCCCGTAACCGGCTGATCCCTCGTTGGCGTTTTCGAACAAAGCCGCTAAGGACGCGGCAACACTGACAACGCCTCAGTGAGAAGGCGGTTCCATCGACGAAAATGGCGGTTTTCCGCCGACCTCCGCTGTGGATGGAACTTTTTTGGGGCTTTCGGGAACCTGCGATGGAACCTGGCGTTATGACGCCGTCACCAGTGAGAGCTTCATGACCATTGCAAAGATGATCGCCCCCCACCTTCCTTACCTGCGACGCTATGCCCGCGCCCTGACCGGCAACCAGACATCCGGCGACGCCTATGTCCGCGCGACGCTCGAGACCCTGCTGGCCGACAAGGAGCAGCTTTCGGCCGGCGCCGCGCCCAAGCTGGTGCTCTACCGGGCGTTCCACGCCATCTGGTCGTCCAGCGTCGACGACCACGACCATGACGAGGCCTCGCTGGCCCGCATGACCCCGGATATGCGCCTGCAGGCCCTGCCGCCGCGCAATCGCGAGGCCTTGCTGCTGACCGCCGTCGAGGGGTTCAGCGCCGAAGAAGCGGGCGACATTCTTTCGCTCGACGCGGCCGGCGTGCAGGCCGCCATCCTGGAGGCGCAGACCGCGATCGAGGCTCAGCTCGCCACCAATGTCCTCATCATCGAGGACGAGCCCATCATCGCGCTCGATCTTGAGTCGCTGGTGAAGGATCTGGGTCACGACGTCGCCGGCGTCGCGGCGACGCGCGACGAGGCGGTCGCACTGGCCAAGGCGTCGTCGCCGGGCCTGGTGCTGGCCGATGTGCGTCTCGCCGACGGCTCGTCGGGCATCGACGCGGCCACCGACATCCTGTCGAGCTTCGACGTGCCGGTGATCTTCATCACCGCCTATCCGGAACGGCTTTTGTCGGGCGAACGGCCGGAGCCGGCCTATCTGATCACCAAGCCGTTCCTAGCCGAAACGGTGAAGGCGACGATCGGGCAGGCGTTGTTCTTCCACGGCGCGAAGCGTTGAGGGGAACCGCAGGGAACTCTTCCCCGCGCCGTCCGTTAGGAAGACGAGGGCCGCAAGGCCCAAGTCCTTCCAGCCGACGGAGACGCCCATGGCCTCGAAAAGCGCAGACGCAGATACCGAAACCGGCTTCGACAAGTCCGTGGACCGAATTCGCGACAACGTGAAGGCGTTTGCGCAGTCGGCTGGGGAAAGCGCCGCCGAGGGCGTGAGCGCGCTGGCAGATCAGGGCGCTGACGGCGTCAAGGCGGTCGCCGGCCAGGTGCCTAAACTGTCCCATTGGATGGACGATCAGCTGGATGCTGCGCGTGATCGCGTGCGCGCCGAGCCGATCAAGATGATCGCCATCGCCGCCGGCGTCGGGGCGCTGCTCGGGACGATTTTCCTGCGTCGTTAAGGCGCAGGCAGAGGGGATTCCATGCTGCCAGTCGCCGTTATCGCGCTTTGCGGCGCGCTTTGGATCGCGCTCGCCCTGTTCGCCTATGCGCTGTTCGCCGCGCTGGTCGCGCCGTTGGGCGCGCCGGGCGCGGCCGCCGTGACGGGCGCGGTCTTCCTGATCGTCGCGGCGGCCGGCGGCCTGATCGTCCGCAGCCGCATCCAGACGATGAAGCGCAACGCGCTGGTCGCCAGCCTGGCCAGCAGCGGCGGCGCGGTCAGCGCGCTGATGGGCGTCGTCACCAAGCGTCCGCTGGTTTCGCTGGGCGTGGCCGGCGCGCTGGCGGCGCTGCTGTTCGCCCGGAGCGGCGATACGAAATAACGCAGGCGGACATCGAGGGGCGACATGAGCGGCAAACCGGCGGAACGCCAGCGGCGGCAAGGCGTCTTCGAAACCTCGTGGGGCGTCGCATTGTGGGCGATCGCGATCGCCGCGATCCTGTTCGTGCTGGATTTCGCCTCTGCGATCCTGTTGCCCACGGCCTATGCGATCGTCCTGTCTCTGGTTCTGGCGCCGATTGCGCGCACCCTGTCGAGACTGGGGCTTCCCGACGGCGTTTCGGCGGTGCTGACCGTCGCGCTGGCCGCCGCCGGGATCATCTACACGATCAGCATCGTCGCTCCGGCGATCGCCGAATGGATGAAGGAAGCGCCCGCCATGGCGCGCGCCATCGACCGCAAGCTGCAGCCGCTTCGCGAGCAGCTTCAGGTCGTGGAGGAGGCGCAGGCCCGCCTCGCCGGGAACAACGGCTCAGCGGCCGCCGCCGCGCCATCCGTCGAATCCGGCATGGTCGGCTCGCTGCTGTCGACCGGCGCGAACGTCGCCAGCCAGACGATCTACATCCTGTTCCTGACGCTGTTCCTGCTGGCGCTGCGCACCGACCTGAGACGGCGCTTCATCATGTCGCCGTCGACCTTCGACGGCCGTGTCCGCGCGGCGCGCGCCGTGCGCGACGTGGGCAAGAACGTCACCGGATATCTGTTCATCCTCACCTGCATAAATGCGTGCGTCGCAGTGGTGACGGCCTCGGCCTTCTATGCCTTCGGGCTGAACGACCCCCTCGTCTGGGGGCTCGTCTTCGGGCTGGCCTGCTATATTCCGGTGATCGGACCGACCGCGGTGATCGTCGCCAGCGCGGTGGTCGGGATCGCGACCGAGCCGACCCTGGTGAAGGGGCTGACCGCGCCGGCGGTCCTGCTGGCGATCAACGCCGTGGAGTCGCAGCTGATCTCGCCCTGGCTGATGGCCCGCCGCATCGAGATCAATCCGGTCGCGATGTTCGTCGCCCTGGCCTTCGTCGTGTGGCTGTGGGGCGTCCCGGCGGCGATCATCTCGGCGCCGCTGCTGATCGTGATCTACACCGTGTCGAAACACACGCCCGCGCTGCAGCCTATCGCGGCGGTCCTGGCCCCGGTGACGAAACCCAAGCACGAGCCGCCTCCGCCCCCGCCGATCACGCTGCGGCGAAAGAAGAACGCCAAAGGCAAAACCAAAGCGCCGGAACGCAAGACCGCCGCAGGCGTTGATAAGGCAAGCGCGGCCTGAGCGATTTCCGTCAGAGAGTATCGCTTTCGGACGCCGCGCCTCACCCCTGACAACGAGGTTCGCGACATGAATTGGGATCGCATCGAAGGCGGCTGGAAGCAGTTCACCGGCAAGGTCAAGGAACAATGGGGCAAGCTGACGGATGACGACCTGACCGAGGTCGCCGGCCGCCGCGACCAGCTCGCCGGCAAGATCCAGGCCCGCTACGGCATCGCCAAGGAAGAGGCCGAGCGCCAGCTCGACGCCTTCGCCGACAAGCTGAACTGAACCGATTTTCCGAAAGGAGAAGTCATGACCACGCCATCCGGCCACACCCGCGCCATATCGGCCACCCGGGTGAAGGGCACGACCATCTACAACACCGCCGGCGAGAGCATCGGCCATGTCGAGGACGTGGTCCTCGACAAGATGAGCGATCGCATCATGTTCGCCGTACTCGGCTTCGGCGGCTTTCTGGGCATCGGCGAGAAATATCACGCCGTCCCCTGGTCGCTGCTCGACTATTCCAAGAACCACGGCGGCTATGTCGTCCCTCTCACCAAGGAGGCTCTGAAGGCCGCGCCGGTCTATGATTTCGACGAGCTGCTGAAAGACGACGGCGCCATCGGCCGTCATGTCGACGCCTATTACGGACGACGCGCGGCCTGATCCCGCGCCAGTGCGGCTATGCGGCGGCGGAACCGGCAGGGTTCCGCCGCCGCATTCGTTTCGGTCGGCGTCCGGCCGGATGGAACCCGGACCGGCGGCCCGCGTTGAGAAAGGGCAGTCCAGAGGGAGGCGCACCATGAAGCCCGAGCAAACCGACGACTTCGACATCGTGGCGACCAATCCGGCCTGCTATTACAAAGGCCCCGCCGAGGTGTTCGACGACCCTGAGCTGACGCGTGAGCAGAAGCTGCGCCTGCTGGAGGAGTGGGAGATCGACCTTTCCCGCCAGCTTGAATCCGACGGCGAAGGCATGGCCCAGGGCACCGATCAGGCCGACGAAGGCAAGCGCGCGAACGACGCGGCGCTGTTGAGGCAGGTCGCCAACTGGCGTCGCCGCGCCATCGAGGAAGACATGATCTCGGCCGGGTCGACCGTGGTCGGCCGCATCTGGCGCCGCATCTTCAAGGGCGAAAAGCCGCGCGCCGCCGCCTGATCGTCCCGCATCGCCCTGTACCGGAACGGCGCTGATCCCCCGCACAGCCCTCGCCGTTCCGGCGCCCGACGGGGAGGACCCTCCCATGTCCTCCCCGTCGGGCTTATTATGGCGGACCCATGTCGCGCTACGCCATCCAGCACCGCACCCATTACCGTTATGGCCGCCCTGTCGAACTGGGGCCGCACCGGCTGATGGTGCGCCCGACCGACAGCCACGACCTGCGGCTTGAGAGCGCCACGCTGACGCTGTTTCCGCTGGCGCGGGTGCGCTGGGCCCATGACGTTTTCGGCAACTCCATCGCCACCGTCGCCTTCGACGGGGCGACCGACGAGTTGCTGATCGAGAGCCATCTTGAAGTGACGCGCTATTCGCTGGGCGACGCCTCGATCGAACTGTTGCCCGATGTGGCGGCCTGGCCGTTTATCTATGCCCCCGACGACCGGATGAATCTGGGGCCGTTCCTGATGTGCCGCTATGGCCAGTGCGGCCCTGCGGTGCTGGCCTGGGCGCAGGAGATCGTGAAGCCCGGCGCTGACACCTTGCAGGCATTGCGCGATCTGAACGCCGCGATCCGCAGCGGCTTCGCCTATTCCGAACGCCTGGCCGCCGGGGTGCAGACGCCCAGCGAAACGCTGGCCAGCCGCACCGGCACCTGCCGCGATTTCGCGACGCTGTTCATCGAGGCGGCGCGGGCGCTGGGTTTCGGGGCGCGTTTCGTGACCGGCTATCTCTACGATCCGGCGCTGGATTCCGGCGCGGCTTCGGGCGTCTCGGGCGCGGGCGCGACCCACGCCTGGGCCGAGGTCTATCTGCCCGGACCCGGATGGGTGGAGTTCGACCCCACCAACGGGCTGATCGAAAGTCCCAGCCTGCTGCGCGTCGGGGTCGCCACAGACGCCGAGCACGCGGTGCCCATCGCCGGCTCATATATCGGTTACCCTGAGGACGTGGTCGCGGTGGAGATCGAGGTGAAGGTGATGGCGCTGCCCGACCCACGGGCGGACGCGCCGCCGCCTCTCGCCAGCGCCGCCACCCCGCCCGTGCAAGGGCCGGGCGACGGCAATACGCCCCTGGGCGGCGAAGGCGCTCTGGCCCCCATTGCGCGCCCTACCGCAGCCTAGCTAAGACAGCATCATGATCGCCCGCATCGTCGTCATCGTGACAATCATCTATCTCGTGCTCGTCACGGCAGGCGTGGCCGTGGTGTGGCTGTTGTCGTCGAGCATCGGCTTTTTCGGCGGTCTGGCCGCGGCCGGGGCGGGATTCGCGCTGCTGGCCTGGGGCGTGATCCGGGTGATCGCGCACCGCCTGAAGGGCGTGACGGCGATGGTCCGCGCGATGCAGATGCAGGGCGCAGGCGGCATGCAGGGCGCGCGCCCGACCGGCCCCACCATCGACGCCGAGGCGTTGAACCGCGACCCCGAACGTCCGGCCTGAAGCCTTTAGCGTCGCGCGACGTTGAGGCTATGCTGGCCCTTCGGCTCAACAGCCTTTGGGGAACGTCATGATTACGCCCGCCCAATCCCGCGCCGCGCGCGCCCTGACCGGCCTGTCGCGCGACCGTCTGGCCGCCGAATCGGGCGTTCCGTCGGCGGAAATCCGCGATTTCGAGGCCGAGACCGAAGCCCTGCCTGAGGCGGCGCAGGCGTCGTTGAAGACGGCGCTGGAAGCGGCCGGCATCGCCTTTCTGGCTGATGGCGAGGGCGGCGGCGTGGGCGTGCGCTTCAAGTTCAGCCGC
>CAZBPO010000199.1:0-5898 GCA_964493795.1 uncultured Flavobacteriaceae bacterium | reverse complement strand
AATCCAGGGTTTGTCAGCCATGCACGCGCCTCACCGCCGGGCCGCGCGCCCGGTCATATTGCAGCGCACAATGCTAGCTCGGCAGAATGTTATCAAGGCCGGGGCCAGCCATCGTGATTATTGCCGAGGAAGCCGTTGCACGACGGCCCCGGCCCGCTAGAACCATGCCCATGTCGCATCATTCCTCCCGCAAGCGCGCCTTCGACGGCGTCCGCAATTTCCGTGATTTCGGCGGTTATGCCGGAACGGGCGGCCGGAAAATGGCCTCGGGCCGCTTCTTCCGCTCCGCGAACTACGCCTCGGCCAGCGACGCCGACCTCGCCAGCCTCGCGGCCCTCGGCATCAGCGCGGTCGTCGATCTGCGCCGTCCGGAAGAGCGCGAACGCATGCCCTCGCGCCGCTGGCCCGATTTCGACGCCGCCCTCATCGAGAACCACGACGACGACGAGGGCGCCGGCGCCCATAGCTGGCACGGCTTCATGGCCGAATGGGATCTGTCGACCGAAGGCATGACAGCCTATCACCTCGGCTATTACGAGCGCGCGCCCACTTTGCCCCGCCTGCACGATCTCTATGGTCGTTACTTCCGCGCGCTGGCGGACAGCGAAGGGCCCATCGTCGTCCATTGCGCGGCGGGCAAGGACCGCACGGGCATCATCTGCGCCCTCACCCACACGCTGGCCGGCGTCCATCGCGACGACATCACCGCCGATTTCCTGCTGACCAACGATCCCGCGGTCTTCGACGCGCACGCCCCGCTCTGGCAGGCCGAGATCGCCAAACAGCGCGGCAGCGCGCCCAGCATGGCCACCATGCATGTCGCGATGGGCGTGCATGAATCCTATCTGGAGCGCGCCTTTCAGGTGATCGACGAGACCTATGGCGGCGTCGACCGCTATCTGTCGGACGCGCTCGGCGTCGACGCCGGGATCCGTGCGGCGCTCGAGCGGAAACTCTTCGACTGAACGCCGCCGCCGGCGGCGCAGGGTCCGCCGGCGACGGGCATGACAGGTGTGCTCAGGCGATGGCGCGCACCGGCCGGCGCAGCGCGATCCACTGCGCCAATCCCAGGCCCAGCACCGTCAGCGCCTGCGCGGCGATGAACACGACGCCAAGCGCATTGGGCTGAACCGCGCCTGTGGCGAGCAGCGCGAAGCTGCCGATCGCCCAGATCAAATTGATCTCGACGATCGTGTGAACGGCCCAGCCGGGGATCGCGGGGCGGGACGCGGTCCAGGCCAGAAACGCGACGAGCGGAACCAGGGCCAGACCCGCGCCCAGCAGCAATCCGCCGGGAATGTCGGTATGGGCGGCGACGAAGGCGGAACCGGCGATCATCGCAAGCGCGGCGACGCCGCCGATGGCGGCATCGGCGATGAGGACGAGGCGCAACAAGCGGGTGTTCATGGGGATGCTCCTTTCAACGATGTGATCAGAGCATCGCGCCGGAAAAGCCGCCCGGCGATTACCTTGCGGATCATCGATCCACCTCGCCCGGCTAAAGCGAGGCTCAAGTGGGGCTGGTAGCGCGGTCCTGCCGCCCGTGTCAGGATGCCTGCAACGCCGCAACGCCCAGCCTTACGGGAGGCCTCCATGGCCAGACTCGCCAGCACCGTCTTCGCCGTCGCGCTCACGGCCGTCGCCTTCGCCGACGCCCCGCCTTTGCCTTCCGACGCCGAAGCGGCCTGGAAAGACCGCATCGAGCGGGCGAACGTCGCTTACGCCAAACGCCCCACCGCGATCCTCAAGATCGACGACGCCATCTATCTGAAACCCGGACAGACCGCCTGGCTGACGACGAAAGACGGCGCCTACAAGTGGACGCTCACCGCGCCGGAAGACGCGTCCGCCGTGCCTTCCGTCGCCGCCAGCGACGACCTCGCCTCGGCCGACTTCACCAGCGACGGCGCGACCGTGAACCTCACGGCCGAGGGCGTCTCGCCCCACGCCCTCAGCGACACGGTCCGCCTCAGCGCCGGCATCGCGCAGATCGAGCCCGAACAGGACGGCATGCGCGTCGCCGTCTATAACGACGCCAACCCCGACGCCGCCGCCTTCACCGGGCTGGAATATTTCCCCTACGACGCCGCGTTCGTGGTCGAGGCGAAGTTCGAACCCGCCGCCAGCCCCGAGGCCAGGGTCTTCCAGACCTCGCGCGGCTGGTACAAGCAATTCTATCACGCGGGCGACGCGGTCTTCACGCTGAAGGGCGCGGAAGTCCGCCTGCCCATGTATGCCGGCAGCGCCGACCCTGCCGAAATCGACAGCCTCGCCGCCTTCATCACGGATGAGACGACCGGCAAGGAAACCTACGGCGTCGGGCGCTATATCGACGTCAGCTTCGAGAAGGGTGCGCTGCCCGCCACGGTGAAGCTCGATTTCAACTATCTCTACAACCCGAACTGCGCGCGGTCCGACCACTATAACTGCCCGGTCGCTGTCGACCGCGTGGCGGTCGCCGTCACGGCGGGCGAGAAGACGCCCTCCAAGCACTGACGCCGGCGCAGACATCGTGACGCGGCGGCGCGCCGCGAGGAACATGCTAGGGCTCGGCCATGCGTCGATCCGCTCTTGCCCTCCTCGCGGCCGCCCTGTCCGCCCCGCCGGCCTCGGCCGTCATCATCCTCGATTCCACCTATGACGAGGTTGGCTACGCCGATGCCGAGGCGCTGGCGGCCCAGCCGCAATTCGCCGCCATCTTCGCCTTCTGCACGGCCGAGGGCGAAGGCTGCGGCAACGCCTCGGGCACCTGGATCGGCAATGACGACCAGCACGGCTACATCCTGACCGCCGCGCATAATTTCGACGGCGGTTACGGCGTCGACACCTGGGTCTATCGCGCGCGCAACGGCGCCTACTACAAGGCGGCCGATATCGACATCCACCCGCACTACACCCGCGTCGTCGCCGAGGATGAGGTCAACGAAGCCTCGCTCGGCTTCGACGTCGCCATCGTCACGCTCGACCGCCCAGTCACCGGCGCCGGAGAGCCGCCGCTGCTCTACACGGGCGACGCCGAACTCGGCCAGACGCTCACTTTCCTGGGCTATGGCAGCCGTGGCGCGGCCGGCGAGGGCCAGAACGACGACGAGCCGGCCGGCGAGATCGCAGCCGCGGCTCAGGGCGTCATCGAATCCGTGACGCAGCTTTCGCTCAGCGCGGCGGGCGGGGCCGACGGCAACTACATCCAGATCTATCTGCCCGCCGAAGACGGCTCGGCCGAGAACCCCTTCGGCGGCGAGACCGCGACGCCCGTCTCAAGGCTCGCCGGACTGCTGGGCAGCGGCGACAGCGGCGGCAGCGCCTGGATCGAGACCGCTGACGGCTGGGCCATCGCCGGGGTCAACGGCAATGGCTCGGGCAACGCCCAGTATGGCGACACCTCCGGCTTCGCCCGGGTCAGCGGCCACATCCCCTGGATCACCGGCATCTTCCCGGAAGCCCGCATCGAGTAAGCCGTCATTCTCGGGGCGTCGCGCAGCGGCGAACCCGAGAACCCATGCCGTGCTGCGTCAGGCGTGCCATAATGTCGGCACGCGACATCAGCCCACGCCGCCTTCAAGGGTGACCCGCCATGCCCCGCTTCGCGCCTGCGACCGAACTGGAAACCCACGCCGTCACCAACCAGCCGGGCGAGTTCGCGCCGCGCAATCTCTTCCTCACCGACCGCGCTCTGGCCGAGGGCGTGGCGCGCCACGCCGGCGACTGGCTGACCGCGCGCGCCACGGCGCTTGGCGCGGCGGCGGGCTCCGAGGCCGCGCTCGAGCTCGGCGAACAGGCCAATCGCTTTCCGCCCGAACTCGTCACCTTCGACCGCTACGGCCGCCGCGTCGACGAGGCCCGTTTCCATCCGGCCTATCACCAGCTGATGGCCCTCGCGATGCAGCACCGCATCCACGACATCGCCTGGCAGCCCGAAGGCCCCGGCGGCCATGTCGCCCACGCCGCTTTGCTCGCCCTCTTCACCCAGGCCGAAGCCGGCACGATGTGCCCGATGACCATGACCTACGCCGCCGTGCCGGCGCTGCGCTCGACGCCCGAGGTCACCGATCCCTGGCTGGCGAAGCTGATCGGCGGCGGCTACGACGCGGCGCTGATGCCCTTCGGCGAAAAGTCCGGCGTCACCATCGGCATGGCGATGACCGAGAAACAGGGCGGCAGCGACGTGCGCACCAACACCACGAAGGCCGAGCCGCTTGGCGGCCGGCTCTACCGCCTCACCGGACACAAATGGTTCTGCTCCGCGCCGATGTCCGACGCCTTCCTCACCCTGGCCTACGCGCCGGAAGGTCTTTCCTGCTTCCTCGTCCCCCGCATCACGGCGCAAGGCGAACGCAACGCCATCCATGTAATGCGGCTGAAGGACAAGTTGGGCAACAAGTCCAACGCCTCCAGCGAGATCGAATATCACGGAGCGACCGCCGAACTGCTGGGTCAGCCGGGGCGCGGCGTCAGCGTCATCATCGACATGGTGCATCACACGCGGCTCGGCACCATCTCCGGCACGATCGGCATCATGCGTATGGCGCTGGCCCAGGCCGCGCACCACGTCTCCGGCCGCCGCGCCTTCCAGAAGACGCTGATCGACCAGCCGCTGATGCGCGCGGTGATCGCCGACCTCGCCGTCGAATACGAAGCCGCCGTCGCGCTCACCTTGCGCGTCGCCGCCGCCTTCGACGGAACCGACGAGGAAAGCCGCGCCTTCGCCCGCCTCGCCGTCGCGGTCTCCAAATACTGGCTGACCAAGCGCTGCCCCAACTTCGTCTATGAGGCGATGGAGTGCATGGGCGGGGCCGGCTATGTCGAGGAATCCCCGCTGCCCCGCCTGTTCAGGGAATCGCCGCTGAACGCCATCTGGGAAGGCTCGGGCAATGTCATCGCGCTCGACATATTGCGCACCCTCGCCCGCGAACCGGCGGCGCGCGACGCCTTCGCCGCCGAGCTTCTGAAAGCCAAAGGCGGCGATACCCGCCTCGACGCCGCCATCGACGCGCTTCTGTCCGATCTCGCCAAAGGCCTGCCGCCCGAGGCCGAGGCCCGCTTCGTCGCCGAGCGCATGGCGTTGACCCTTCAGGGCGCGCTGCTGGCCCGCCACGCCCCGCCTCCCGTGGCCGACGCCTTCATCGCCACCCGCCTTGCGGGCGGCGGCGGACGCAGCTTCGGGGCCTTCGCGCCCGGCCTCGACATCGACGCCATCGTCGCCCGACAGGCCGCCGCCTGACCCCGGAATGTCCTCCCGGCCGCAGCGAAGCGGAGAGCCGGGATCCAGCCAAGCCCACCCGCCACCTATTGTGCAACGCAACACAACCACGCCACCAGCGATCTGATCTGCCGGGAATGGGAAATTTTCTTTCAATCCAGTGACAGAAATCGGCCGAATCCCCCGAATCGGCCTTGTGCAACGCAAAAATCCTGTTGCGGCTGTCTTGATTCTGACGAATCCTCCGCGCCTGTTTCCGCAAAGGCCAAAGGCCTGCGGGCGAGAGTCGCTGGAGGGGTAGTCCCATGTCGAACGCAGCCGAAGCCGTCTCAACCGGCGCGGGTCTGAAAGACCTCTACGAGATCGGCGAAATCCCGCCGCTCGGCCATGTGCCCAAGAACATGTACGCCTGGGCCATCCGCAAGGACCGCCACGGCGAGCCCGAGAAATCCTTTCAGGTCGAGGTGATCCCCACCTGGGAACTCGACAGCCATGACGTGCTCGTCCTCGTGATGGCCGCAGGCGTCAATTACAACGGCGTCTGGGCTGGCCTCGGCACGCCCGTCTCGCCCTTCGACGGCCACAAGCAGCCCGTCCATGTCGCCGGTTCCGACGCTTCGGGCATCGTCTGGGCGGTCGGCTCCAAGGTGAAGCGCTGGAAGGTCGGCGACGAGGTCGTCATCCACTGCAACCAGGAC
>CAZBPO010000198.1:0-5899 GCA_964493795.1 uncultured Flavobacteriaceae bacterium | reverse complement strand
GAGCACTGCGTCGGCGTCACCGAGACGGGCTGCGAGATCTTCACCAAATCGCCGGCCGGCCTCGACAAGCCGCCTTATGGCGTCTGAGGCCGCTCCGCCGCCCGCCAAGACCTCGCCGCATGCCGGCCACCGCGAGCGCCTGCGCGCGCGCTTTCTCAAGGCCGGGCCCGACGCGCTGGCCGACCACGAGCTGATCGAGCTGCTTTTGTTCGGCGCCATTCCGCGGATCGACACCAAACCCATCGCCAAACGGCTGATCGACGCCTTCGGCAGCTATCAGGAGGCGCTGGCCGCGCCGCCGGAGCGCCTGCGCGCCGTCGCGGGTGTGTCGGAAGCGGCGGTCGCGCTGCTCAAGACAGTCGAGGCGGCGGCCGTCCGGCTCGCCCGCAAACAGGTTCACAACAAGCCCGTCATTTCGTCCTGGAGCGCGCTCATCGACTATTGCAAGGCGAACATCGCCCGCGCCCCGGTCGAGCAGTTCCGCATCCTGCTGCTCGACCGCAAGAACCGCCTGATCGACGATGCGCTGATGGCCGAGGGCACGATCGACCACACGCCGGTCTATCCGCGCGAGATCGTCAAGCGCGCGCTGGACTCCGGCGCCTCGTCGATCATTCTGGTCCACAATCACCCCAGCGGCGACCCGACGCCCAGCCGCGCCGATATCGACATGACCCGGGCGATCGCGGCCGCAGCCAAGCCGCTGGGGGTTTCCGTGCACGATCATCTCGTCATCGGCCGCGCCGGCCATGCGAGCTTTCGCGAACTGGGCCTTCTGTGACCACGCGACGGAACGCCGCCACGGATGCGTTGAAGCCTGGCCTGACGGAGCCTTTCATGCCTGCCGCCCGCCTCACTCTTGCCTGCACGCTCTTGCTCGCCCTCGCCGCCTGCGGTCAGGGCGGACCGCGCGGCCCCGGACCGCACGGTCCCGGGGCCCGGTCGCCCTCGCCCACCCAGAGCGAAAACACCGCCGCGGTCGCCTGCCGCATCGCGCCCTATGCCGGGGCCGACGGGGCCGTATCGCGCGCGGCCCTGGACAAAGGCCTGCGCGCCGAGTTCGCGGCGGCCGACGCCGACGGAGACGGCGTGCACAGCAAGGCCGAGATTTCCGCGCTCAACGCCCGCCGCGCCGCCGGCTGCGACGGCGAACCGCTGATCGACTGGAACGGACAGGGCCGCATGTCCTATGCCGCGTTCTCGGCCCGCATCTTCACCCTGTTCGACCGCGCCGACATCGACGGCGACGGGATCGTGACGCGCGAAGAGATGCAGACCGCAGGCCGCCCGCCCCGGCGTCCCAACCGCGCCGCGCCGGGCGCGCAGGGGCCCGAATGATCGAGGCGCGTATGGCCTTCGCCTGAGGGTCCGGTCTGCTATAAGGCAGGCCACCTTTCAGCAGCCATCCGTTCGAGCCATGACCGCCCTTCGCCAGACTGCCCTCATCGCCCTCATCGCCGCCGGCGTCGCCGCCTGCGGCACCAGCTCGAAGACCTCGCTCAAGGTGACGCCCGAGCAGCGGGCCGCCAATTCGCCCTCGCGCTGCCTTCTTGGGCCGTTCATCACCAACGCCGACGGCTCGATCACCTACGCGCAGATGCAGGCCGGCATCGACGCCAGCTTCGCCGCCGCCGACCTCGATGGCGACGGCCGCCTGACCTATGAAGAGATCAGCCGCGTCAACCAGCAGCGTCAGGGCACCTGCGACCAGACCTCGCTGGTGTCGTGGGATGGCACGGGCGTGATCCGGCGGCAGGAATACGGTTCGCGCTATGAAACCGCCTTCATCGCCGCCGACCGCGATCGCGACGGTCTGGCGACCGCCTATGAGCTGGCCACGCCGGTCAGCCCGACCGAACGGGCGATCGAGGAATACAAGCGCGCCGTTCCGGTCGCCGCGCCGCCGTCCCCGCGCATCACCCAGTAGGCCGGGCCAGGCGCATCGTCAGGCGACGATGCGCACCGGCATCCTCTCGTAGCCCTTCACGAAGCTCGACAGCACGCGCTCCGGCTCGGCTTCCACGCGGATGTCCTTGAACTCGCCGCTGGCCAGGCGCGAGAGGATTTCCTCCCACACGATCTTCAGCTGCATCTCGGCCAGGCGATTGCCGACGCAGCGGTGGATGCCGAAGCCGAACGACAGATGCTGACGCACGCGCGGGCGCTCGATATCCAGCGCCATGGCGTTCGGGATCACCGTTTCGTCGCGGTTGCCCGAGACATACCACATGACGACCTTGTCGCCCTTGCGGATGGTCTTGCCGCCCATCACCACGTCTTCCAGCGCGCGGCGGCGCATATGGGCCAGCGGCGTCTGCCAGCGGATGATTTCGCTGACCGCATTCTCGACCAGCGCCGGATTGGCGCGCAGCCGGGCGAACTGATCGGGGAATTTGTTCATCGCGTACAGCCCGCCGGTCAGCGAGTTGCGCGTGGTGTCGTTGCCGCCCACGATGAGCAGCAGCAAATTCCCCAGATACTCCATTTTGTCCATGTTCCGGGTCGACTCGCCATGCGCCAGCATGGTGATCAGGTCGTTGCCCGGCTCGGTCGCGTTCACGCGCTCGTTCCACAGACCGATGAAGTATTCGGCGCATTCCAGAAGCTCGGCGCGGCGCGCCTCTTCCGACTCCACGATGCCCGAATTGGGATCGGCGGTGGCCACGTCTGACCAGCGCGTCAGCTTGCGCCGCTCCTCGAAGGGAAAGTCGAACAGCGTCGCCAGCATCTGCGTCGTCAGCTCGATCGACACCAGATCGACCCAGTCGAACGTCTCGTTGCGCGGCAGCTTGTCGAAGATCGCCGTCACCCGGCTGCGGATCGTGCCCTGCAGCTTGGCCAGGTTGTCGGGCGCGACGATGGGGCTGACGACCTTGCGCTGCTGGTCGTGCTTGGGCGGGTCCATCGCGATGAACATCGGAAGTTTGAAGTCGTCTTCCTGATCGCGGATGGTGATCCCGGTCTCCGACGAGAACACCTTGTGATTGGTGTCCACCGCCATGATGTCGTTGTAGCGGGTGATCGACCAGTAAGGACCGAACTTGGAATCGGCGCAGAAATGGACGGGCGCTTCCTGGCGCAACCGCTCGAAGTAAGGCCAGTGCGCGTCGTCGCGGAACAGCTCCGACTGGCTGACGTCGATCTTGTCCAACGGGATCGCCCAGGGATCGGCGGGGTGATCGAAGCTCGTGTCGGCCTTTTCGTAGATACCGGTGTGAATCGGCGGCTTCTGGTCGATCGCCTGGCTCATGATTTCGCTCCCTGGGTGCTTCTTCTGGGTGGCTTTGCCCCAGAAGAAGCCCTTTCGGGAGCGATTTCAAGAGAAATGCGGAGTGACCCTACGCAGAATTGATGCGGTCAGGGCCGTCCCGCCCGGGTGAGCAGCCAGGCATAGACCTTGGCGCGATCCGCCACGGGGCCGGTGCGGCCGGAATTGCCCGAATGCCCTGCGCCCATATTCGTGGTGAAAAGCAGCGGATTCTGGTCGGTTTTGGTGGCCCGCAGCTTGGCGACCCACTTGGCCGGCTCGAAATAGGCGACCTGGCTGTCGTGGAAGCCCGTCAGCACGAACAGCGCCGGATAGTTCTTCGCCGCCACGTTGTCATAGGGGCTATAGGCCGCCATCCAGCCATACTGCTCCTCGATATTGGGATTGCCCCACTCCTCGTATTCGAACGTGGTCAGGGGAATCGTGTCGTCCAGCATCGTGGTCAGCACGTCGACGAAAGGCACCTGCGCGACGACGCCGTCATACAGCGTGCCGTCCAGATTCATCACCGCGCCGACCAGCAGCCCGCCGGCCGAGCCGCCCATCGCATAGACCCTGCGCGGATCGCCATAACCGCTGGCGATCGCGCTTTCGGTGGCCGCGATGAAGTCGGTGAACGAGTTCATCTTGTTGGCCATCCGCCCGCCCTGATACCAGGCGTCGCCCATATCGCGGCCGCCGCGCACATGGGCGATGGCGACCACGAAGCCGCGGTCCACCAGGCTGATGAAATTGCGATAGAAGCCCGGATCGCTCGAGATGCCATAGGCGCCGTAGCCATAGACCAGCAGCGGATTGCCGGCCGGCTTGAAGCGGTCCTTGCGCCACAGCAGCGTGACGGGCACGCCGGCGCCGTCCTTGGCCGGCGCGGTCAGCCGCGCGGCCTCGTAAAGCGCCGGGTCATGCCAGGTCCAGGCCGGGCTCCGCTTGATCTCGGTCCGCACGCCGGTCGCCATGTCGATGTCATAGACCACCGGCGGGGCGACCGCGCTCTCGGCCGAGATGCGCACCGTCGTCAGGCCGGCATCCTCGTTGACGCCGAAATAGGCCGAGCTCAACGGCCCGAAATCCACCGCGCTCAGCTGCGCGCCGGTGCGGCGGTCGAGGATGCGCATGGTGGTGACCGCGTCATGCGTCTCCTGCACGACGATGAAATCGTCGAACAGCGTCGCGTCGTCGATATAGCGGCCCTTGCTCTCCGGCACGATCGCCACCGCCGTCGCCAGCGAGGGCGCATAGTCGGGCGTCGCCACGATCTTGCGGTCGCCGGCGTTCTGGTTGGTCAGGATATAGAACTGGCCGTCCATGTGGTCGGCCGTGGCGCGGACGTCCAGCGTGCGCGGCACCAGCAGAACCGGCTGCGCATGGACCGTATCGGTCGCGATCGCCAGGATTTCGTCGCGCTGATAGTGGCTGACCGAAATGATCGCCAGCTGCTTGGAGCGCGAGGCCCTGACGCCGACCGAGAATGTCGGGTCGTCTTCCTGCAGCAGGATGGCGTCGGACGTGGCGGGCTGGCCCAGAACGTGCCGGTTCGCGCGATAGCTGCGGACCATGTCGTCGACCGCGACATAGATCAGCGACGCGCCGTCGCCGCCCCAGACCAGATCGCTGCTCGCGTCCTTGATGCCGGTCGAGCTGACCGCGCCGGTGGCGAGGTCGCGCACGAAGATTTCGCAGATCCGATCGCCCTTGAAGTCGACCGCGAAGGCCACCTTCGTGCCGTCCGGGCTGACCGCCCAGTTGCGCAGGAAATACTGCTCGTAGTCCTTGGCCAGCGCGGTGACGTCGAGCACCACCTGCTCCGGCGCGCTGATGCTGCCCTGGCGGCGCACGATCAGCGGATAATCGGCCCCCTCCGCATAGCGCGTCTCATAGTAATAGCCGTCCATCAGATAGGGCACGTCCTGGTCGGCCAGGCTGGCCCGCTTCTCAAGCTCGGCGTACAGCTCGTCCTGAAGCGCCGCCTGCGGTGCCAGCAGCGCCTCGGCATAAGCGTTCTCGGCTTCCAGATAGGCCAGAACCTCGGGGTTCTCCTTCTCGTTCAGCCAGTAATACGGATCGTTGCGCGTCGCCCCGAACGGCGCGGTGACGGCGTGGTCCTTGCGAGCCGCGACGGGCGCCCGGCCGGGCGTCGCGGCGGGCGCGCCTGCGCCGGGGACCGCCGGCGTGGCGATCGCAGCGCCGTCATGACGGGGCAGAAGATCGGTCACCGAAAGCACCCCGCCGCCGGCGAACGCGAGAAGGCTGACCACCACGAACGGACCGTATGTGCCACGCATGCATATCTCCCGTGGCGCGACGACGACGCCGCGCGGTAATCTCCAGAGCAGAAGCGGAGAGTCCTCTACCATGAAGCTGCAAGATTCCAGTCTCCTCAAGTCTCAGGCCTATGTGAACGGCGCATTTGTGGCCTCCGACACAGGCGGAACGTTCAAGGTCGAGAACCCCGCCACCGGCGAAACGCTGGCCCATGTGCCCGACATGGGCGCCGCCGAAACGGTGCACGCCATCGAGGCGGCGCATCAGGCCCTGCCCGCCTGGCGCGGCCTTCTGGCCAAGGAACGCGCCGCGCTGATGCGCAAATGGTTCGACCTGATGATGGCGAACCAGGAAGACCTGGCCGTCATC
>CAZBPO010000197.1:0-5998 GCA_964493795.1 uncultured Flavobacteriaceae bacterium | reverse complement strand
CGATCAAGGCGAACTTCCCGACCCGCATCTCGTTCCAGGTGACCAGCAAGATCGACAGCCGCACCATTCTGGGCGAGCAGGGCGGCGAGCAGCTGCTTGGCCAGGGCGACATGCTGTTCATGGCGGGCGGCGGGCGCATCCGCCGCGTGCACGGCGCGTTCGTCTCCGACGCCGAGGTGGAGGAGATCGTCAATCACCTCAAAGCGCAGGGCCATCCTGATTATCTCGACGCCGTCACCGCCGATCCCGAAGAAGACGGCAGCGCGGGCGACCTGCTGGGCGGCGACGATGGCGGCGGTTCGGGCGACAAGCTGTATGACGAGGCCTGCGCGGTGGTGCTGCGCGACCGCAAGGTTTCCACCTCGTACATCCAGCGGCGACTGCAGATCGGCTATAACCGCGCGGCCCGCATCATCGAGCGGATGGAAGAAGAAGGCCTCGTCACCGCGCCCAACCACCAGGGCAAGCGGGATATTATTCCCGATACGTGAGGTTGGCGCGCGTGGACAGGAAAATGTCCGCTCCTGTCGATCTTCTCTAAAGCGAGGCTACCTGCTCGCGAAGACGGCTGAGCGCATGGTCCAGCGAAGCAGCATTCGTTTTGCTAGATAGTTGCTCTTTGGGCTTTCGGCCGAGAAAGTAAGCTATCCGCTCGGCATTGGCGCCGCTTGGGTGTGGTAGCCCTGAAAGAACGCGATTCCTCTCAATCGTACCGTCTGATGCCATTTGAAGCATCGCGGCTTCTGCATGGGTGCCCAAGGGTATCCACACTGCATTGGCTAAGCGCTTAACTTCAGTCCTTAGGTAAACGTCGATCATCGCACTGAGAGCGGGCGTTTTCTGGGGAGCCGGTGCGCCGGAATAGTTCCGACCGTTGACGAATACGGGGTAGCGGAGCGTCGAGGTGAAATGCGCGCGCTCCTCTTTTGGCTCGAAGAACTCTGACGCCCTCGACCGGCCAAATCGCTGTGGGATTTCTAGGTGGTCTAACATCGCCAGTAGGTTGGCACGCATAGGCCCGCTGAAACTTGCGGTGCGCTTTGCCTCGGCCAAAGCCGTTGCGCGGGCGTAACCGCCTCGGATGGCCGCTTGATAGGCTTCTATGGAATTTACTGCCTGCGCGCGTCCTGGAGTTAGCCCAACAATAGCGATCTCGGCGGCATCCGCTATGTGGTCGAACGGGGCATACATCACCGTGAGCTTGGCATCGTCGAACATGACAAGATCGCCCGGGATTTGACCTGCTCGGATGGCGCTCACATCCGCCTTTCGCAAAGCTGCTTCGAACACCGCCGCAGCGTCTGT
Organism: uncultured Flavobacteriaceae bacterium; assembly: GCA_964493795.1. Classification (GTDB taxonomy): domain Bacteria; phylum Pseudomonadota; class Alphaproteobacteria; order Micropepsales; family Micropepsaceae; genus JADZAI01. The sequence continues at coordinate 4,693 of CAZBPO010000197.1, read as the reverse complement.
CGTTTCGTGATCGTACATTCGCTGTCCCTCCCGCTTATGGGCGGTAAGGGATACCGTTGTGCAACTGTTTGCACGGCAAAAGTTGTGAAACTTATGGCGCTGTCGGATTCCGCGTTGCCGGACCTGCTGAGGTGATCCATCGGTGTGGCGGCGCTTGGCTCGGGCATGGATCCCCGGTATCGCCGCGATGCGGCGAACCGAGGATGACAAGGTGGGGCGCGGGCTGAACCATTATTCAGCCGGCATCACAGGGACGGGACCGGGGGTGCCTAGCCTTGCTTTCGCCGGAATGCGACTTTAGCTCGACAGGCATGATGAAACGTCTTCTCACTGCCGTTTTCGCGCTGGTCCTTGCTGGGCCGTCCCTCGCGCTGTCCGACTTCCAGACGGCGGACCTGAAGCGCATCACCGACTACTGGAATTCCATCAAGACCGTGCAGGGCACGTTCAGTCAGGTGGATTCCGGCGGCGGCAACGCGCATGGCGACTTCTATATCCGCAAGCCCGGCCGCTTCCGTTTCGACTACAAGCCGCCCGAGCAGCTGACCGTAATCGCCGACGGCTATACGGTGGCGGTGGAAGACCGCAAGCTCGAGACGCAGGACCGCTATCCTCTGGTGGAAACGCCCTTGTCGATGCTGGTCGACGAGAACATCACGCTGCAGCGCCCCGATCTCCAGATCCTCGACGTCGCCCGCAAGGACGGCGCGGTGGTGGTGCATATGAAGTCGCTGAAAGAGGACGCGCAGGGGGAAATCCTGATCGCCTTCAATCAGGACGACCTGGCGCTGCGCTATTGGGTGGTGCGCGACCCGCAGGGGACGCAGGTGACCGTGCGCGTCGCCGACGTTAAGCTTCAGGGCGACATTCCCGCCTCGCGCTTCTTCATCCGCCAGAAGGATGACGACGACGGGCGCTGAAGGAGGCCGCATGGGCGCTTTCTCGATCTGGCATATGATCGCCCTGTTCGTTCTGGGCGTCATCCTGCTGCCGCTCGCGACCGTGGCGGTGGCGTTCGTTCTGGCCTTCTGACGCGGCTCGACAGGCAGGGGGGCGGGCAGGCTAGACTGGGGTTCCGTTCAACAGCGCGTCCTCACGTCGAAGAACCGGCCACGACTTCTTCGGGGGATGCGCGCAGGAGCCCCCCATGGCGAGCCGCACAGCCGCGGAACTGAAAGACTGGATCAGGGAACACCGGATCACCGAGGTGGAATGCCTCGTGCCCGACATGGCGGGCATCCCGCGCGGCAAGATCCTTCCGGCCAGTAAATTCCTGTCCTCGATCGACAGCCAGACGCTGCGCCTGCCCGACTCGGTGTTCGGCCAGATGGTGACCGGCGATCACGCCGAAACCGAAAGCACCACCTATCAGTCGCCGGACATGGTGCTGATGCCCGATCCGGAAACGATCCGCGTCGTGCCCTGGTATCAGGAGCCGACCGCGCAGGTGATCTGCAATTGCTTCGACCGTGAAGGCAACGAAGTCTCGGTGGCGCCGCGCGCCGTGCTGAAGCGCATCCTGGCGCTCTACGCGGAAAAGGGCTGGCGGCCGGTGGTGGCCCCGGAGCTGGAATTCTATCTCAGCCAGAAAAACCTCGACCCCGACTATCCGCTGCAGCCGCCGGCCGGCAAATCGGGCCGTCCGCAGACCGGGCGTCAGGCTTATGGCATTGACGCGGTCAACGAGTTCGATCCGCTATTCGAGGACGTCTATGATTTCTGCGAGAAGCAGGACATCTCGATCGACAGCCTGATCCACGAGGAAGGCGTGGCGCAGTGCGAGATCAACTTCAATCACGGCGATCCGCTTGAGCTGGCCGATCAGGCCTTCCTGTTCAAGCGCACGGTCCGCCAGGCGGCGATGCGGCACGACATCTACGCCACCTTCATGGCCAAGCCCTATGAGCAGGAGCCGGGCTCGGCCATGCATATCCATCAGAGCGTGACCGACAATCGCGGGCGCAGCCTGTTCGCCAACAAGCAGGGCAAGGACACCCGCCTGTTCCTCGCCTATATCGCCGGACTGCAGCGCAATCTGCCGGCGGTGATGCCGATGTTTGCGCCTTACGTGAATTCCTATCGCCGTCTGGTGCGGTTCCTGTCGGCGCCCATCAATACGCATTGGGGGCACGAGAACCGCACGGTCGGCCTGCGCGTGCCGGAATCCGGGGTCGCGGGGCGGCGTGTCGAGAACCGCGTGCCGGGGGCCGACGCGAACCCTTATCTCGCCATCGCCGCGACGCTGGCCTGCGGCTATATCGGCATGCGCGACAATCTCGCGCCGACCAAGCCGATGGAAGGCAACGCCTATTCCTCGACGCGTTTCGCGCTGCCGCGCCATCTGCTCGACGCGCTGGCCAAGTTCCGCTCATCGAACGATCTGCGTTCGGTGTTCGGCGATGCCTTCGTCGATCTCTTCACCGACGTGAAGGCCAGCGAGCACGACGCCTATCAGCAGGTGATCAGCCCGTGGGAGCGCCAGCACCTTTTGCTGAACGTGTAAGGCGGCGCCTCAGCCGACGATGATCCAGTTTTCGCAGGCCGTCAGGCCGTTGGCGGCGTGGACCTTGATGGGGCTCGGCATGTTCTCTTCGTCGGTCGACACATACCAGTCGCCGTAATGGTACAAGGCGATCCAGCCGGCGTCGGGCGAGGCGGCGGCGATCTCGGGGCAGGCGGCGCGGGCGACAGCTATGGCGGTCGCTTCATCGGGCACAGCATCGCTGGCGTGCTGGTCCTGCGCGCAGGCGGCGAGCGCAAGAGCGAGAAGGACCGTGGCGGCCCGGATCGGTGACGTCGTCATCGCACGAGCCTGCGCGGATGCGCGGCGCGTGTCCAGCTTCAGCCCAGACGTAGCCGGCTACGCCGGGCGGGAACGCGGACCGGCGCCGGGGTGCGGGCCTCGAAGGCGCGCCTGGCGCGCTCGTGGAAGAAGAAGGCGACCGTGTTCACCAGCGGCTCGATCAGGGCGAGGCCGGTCGCCAGCGCCGCCGAGCCGGTCAGCGCATAGGCGACGCCGAACGCCACCGAGAAGTGGAGGACGGCGAAGGTGACGGTTTTGGCGAGATCGCGGGTCATGGCACAAACTTGAGAACGATTCTCAATTATCTGGGGCGGTAGAGGCGCAATTCAAGGGCGACGAGGCGAATTCCGCCTTGGCGGCGGCCGTGTGCCGGTGGTCTTATCCGCGCCGCTCAGAACACCCGGGAGGATCCGTCATGAACGCCGCCGTCAACCGCCGCTGGCTGCTCGCCCAACGCCCGTCAGGCAACCTGAAGGACGAGGATTTCCGCCTCGTGGAAGAGGCCGTGCCGACGCCGGGGGCCGGCGAGTTCGTGGTGAAGGTGACGCATCTGTCGTTCGACCCGACCCAGCGCGGCTGGCTGCAATCCGACACCTATCTGCCGGCCGTGAAGATCGGCGATGTGGTGCGGGCCAGCGGCGTCGGCGAGGTCGTGGCCTCGAACAACCCCCAGTTTCCGGTCGGCACGAAAGTGCAGGGGCCGTTCGGCTGGCAGGACTATTTCGTGACCGACGGCAAGTCGGGCGAATGGCCGACCGTGGCGCTTCATCCCGGCCTGACCGAGATTCAGGCGCTGGGGATTTTCGGCACGACCGGCCTTACGGCCTATTTCGGGCTGCTGGATGTCGGGCAGCCCAAGGCCGGCGACGTGGTGCTGGTTTCCGGCGCCGCGGGGGCCACCGGCTCGGTGGTCGGCCAGATCGCCAAGGCGATCGGCTGCACGGTGATCGGCATCGCCGGCGGCAAGACCAAGTGCGACTGGGTGGTCGAGACCGCCGGCTTCGACGCCTGCATCGACTACAAGTCCGAGCCGGTCGCCAAGCGTATCCGCCAGCTCGCGCCCAAGGGCGTGAACGTGGTGTTCGAGAATGTCGGCGGAGACATCCTGGACGCCGCGCTCGCCAACCTGGCGCTGAAGGCCCGTGTGGTGCTGTGCGGCGGCATCTCGTCGTACAACGCGGCCAGCGCGGCCGATATCCAGGGCCTGAAGAACTACATGCAGCTGACCGTGATGCGCGCCCGCATGGAAGGCTTCATCGTGCTCGACTACGCCCCCCGCTTCGGCGAAGGCGTGCAGGCGCTGGCCAAGTGGATCGGCGAGGGCAGGATCAAGTCGATCGAGGACGTGCAGGAGGGCTTCGAGAACATCCCCTCGACGCTGCGCCGCCTGTTCGAGGGCAAGAATTTCGGCAAGCAGCTGCTGAAAATCTGAAACCCGGTCTCCGGTTCGACAATAAGGTTCGCGGCGTCCTATCCTGCTGCGAACCTTATTTCGTGTGGGGACATCCTCGTGAGCGCGATAACCCATCTGATCCGCCCCAAGACCCGCGATCTGGGCGAGGGGCTGAGCGTGCGCCGCATCCTGCCGTCGATCGAGGCGCGCAGCATCGGGCCGTTCGTCTTCCTCGATCACATCGGTCCGGTGACGTTTCCGCCCGGCGGGGGCATGGATGTGCGGCCGCACCCCCATATCGGCCTCGCCACCGTCACCTATCTATTCGAGGGCGAGATCCTGCACCGGGATTCGCTCGGCTATGTCCAGCCGATCCGGCCCGGCGACGTGAACTGGATGACCGCCGGCCGCGGCATCGTGCATTCCGAGCGGACCTCGCCGGAACTGCGCCAGACCGGCTTCTCGCTGCACGGGCTGCAATCATGGGTCGGGCTGCC
>CAZBPO010000196.1:0-6024 GCA_964493795.1 uncultured Flavobacteriaceae bacterium | reverse complement strand
TCCTTCAGACGGATGGCTTCCTCGACGGCGATCTCGTCGAACGGATTCATCGACATCTTGACGTTGGCGAGGTCAACGCCCGAGCCGTCAGGCTTCACGCGGACTTTGACGTTGTAGTCGACCACCCGCTTCACGGGCACCAGGATCTTCATCAGGACAAGGCTCCGGCTAAATCTCTCTCCTCGTACCGGCCTTTGCAGGGGCCGCCACGTCGCAGGGAGGACAGGCGTTATAGGCCGAAGCCCCTGCCTTCAAGCCCTTCCCCACGCTTTGTGCGCCGCACCATAGGGGGGCGTATCCGGGAGTCAATGCAATTGGCGGGGCGCGTCAGGCGCATGTGGCCGGCGCTTTGACCCGGCGTCATTTCTTCTGGGAGCCGGCATCCACGCCGGTTCGCGGCGACCTAGCGGTTCGCGCCGGGAACCCAGAGCACGTCCTTGGCGCCCTTGTCGTTGGCGAAGCGGCTGGCCACGAACAGATGGTCGGAGAGGCGGTTGAGGTAGCGGATGGCGGCGGAGCCGATTTTCTCGCGCCGGGCCAGCTCGACCCCCAGGCGCTCGGCCCGGCGGCAGATCGTGCGGGCGAGATGGAGATAGGCGGCGGCCGGCGTGCCGCCGGGCAGGACGAAGCTGGTGAGCGGGGCGAGATAGGCGTTCATCTCGTCGATCTCGGCTTCCAGGCGCTCGACCTGGGAGTCGAGGATGCGGGGAATCTCGAAGGGCGGTTTGGGGTCCTCGGGCGTGGCGAGGTCGGAACCCAAATCGAAGAGGTCGTTCTGGATGCGCCCGAGCATCTGGTCGAGGACGCCGGAGGTGGCGGTGCGGGCGATGCCGATGGCGGAGTTGGTTTCGTCGACCGTTCCGTAGCAGGCGATCCTCAGATCGTCCTTGGGAACCCGGACGCCGGTGACGAGCGCGGTTTCGCCCTTATCGCCGGTCTTTGTGTAGATGCGGTTCAGGACAACCATGGAGCCCCCGGTTTCTGCGCCCGCGCCTATATGGTGCTGCGGCGCACAAAAGGAAAGGCTTCAGCCCTCGCGAATCCACACCACCGTCATGATCACGATGATCGCCACGAACTGAAGCGCGACGCGCAGGCGCATCAGCTTGTTGGAATGCGAACGCGCATAGTCGCCGCCCCGGTAGAGGCTGTAGAGCCCGAGGCACAGGACGATGAAGACCGCCCCCGCGGCGATGCCGACTGCGATGTTTCCGCTCATGGCGGCGGTTTAGACCTTTCGGCGCGGGCGGGAAAGAGCGGAGCCCGTCTGATGCGCGCCGGCATGTTCCAGACTGGTTCTGAAACTTTGCGCCAGTCGGTCGAGCGTGACCGCGCCGAGGCTGTCCATCAGCAGCGCCTCGGCGGCTTTCAGCGCATCGTCGAGCGCCTCGTTCACGGCGCGGGCGACGGCGCAGGACGGATTGTCGTTCTCGTGCCCGATGGCGAACAGCGTCGGGCCGCCGACCGCGCGATGAATGTCGAGCAGGGTCACGCTCTTCAGGTCGCAGGCCAGCCGCCAGCCGCCGCCATGACCCTTTTCGGAGACGACGTAACCGGCGTCGCGCAGGCCCGCCATGGTGCGGCGGACGACGACGGGATTGGTGCCGAGCATGGTTGCGATGGCGTCGGAGGTAAGCGGCGCATCGCGCGCCGCCATGTGCAGCAGCACGTGAAGCATGCGGGAAAGGCGGCTGTCCTGTCTCATGGCGTGACTATGGCGTCTCGGCACGCAAACTCAAGACTCGACACATCATAAGTTACATGAAATAGAGGCGGCGTTCCAAGGAGGCCGCCATGACCGAGTTCAACCCCGCCGATCCCGCATTCTGGGACCGGTCCGCCGCGACCTATGCCGAATTGTCGGAGCCGTTCACCGGCCTGTTCGCGGCCGATGCGCTGGCGCTGGCCGAGATTGGGCCGGGAACGCGCGTGCTGGACGTCGCGACCGGAACCGGGGTGGCGGCAGCCATGGCGTCGGCGAAAGGCGCGGAGGTGACGGCGGTGGATTTTTCGCCCGGCATGATCGCTGCGGTGACGGCGCTGCAGCTGCCGCGCGTGACGGCGCGTGTGATGGACGGGCAGGCGCTGGATCTTGCCGACGGCGCGTTCGACGTGACGGTGTCGGCGTTCGGGGCGGTGCTGTTTCCCGACTGGCGCAAGGGCCTGAGAGAAATGGCGCGCGTGACGCGCCGGGGCGGCATCGGCGTCGTCGCGAGCTGGGCCAGCACCTATGGGGCCGGAACCTACAAGCTGCTGTCGGAACTGAGGGCCGGGCTGTTTCCGGAGCTGGCCTTGCCGCTGCCGTTCGACGGGATCGTGACGCTGCGCTCGGCCGCGATCTTCGCGGCGGAGATGGAGAAGGCCGGCTTTGGCGATGTCGAGGTGCGCGAGGTGACGCACGACTTCCTGATGAAGCTGGAGACGCCGGGGCGAACGGAGGAGCTGTTCCGGCTGACCCCGATGTGGAACGACCTCAGCGCCGGACAGCAGGAGGCGATCAACGCGGAGCTGGCGGCGCGCGTGGCGCGCGACCGCGTGGGAGACGCGCTGCCCATCCCCTCGACGGCGCTGATCGCGCGGGGCGTCAGGCTGTAGCAGTTTGGCCGTGTTGCGTGGTTCGAGGCCCTGCTGCGCAGGGCGCCTCACCATGACGAAAACCGGGATTTTCCAATCTTCGTCATCCTGAGGTGCGAGCCGGAGGCGAGCCTCGAAGGACGCACAATTTTTCAGGCAGACTCTTAGGCGCTGACGACGCCGGCGCGGTCGGCGCTTTGGCGGTCGAGCATCCAGCCGGGATACTCGCGCGGCAGGGCGCTGACCTTGTCCAGCGTTTCCAGTTCGGCGGCGTCGAGTTTCACTTCGGTCGCCGCGAGATTGTCGGCGAGTTGTTCGCTCGTCTTCGCGCCGATGATGACCGAGGTGACGTGTTTCTGGTGCAGCAGCCAGCTGAGCGCGATGCGGGCGACCGAAACGCCGCGCGACTTGGCCATCGGCTCCATCGCCTCGATCACATCGAAGGCGCGGTCTTTATCGACGACAGGGAAATCGAACTGGGCGCGGCGCGAGCCCTGAGGGCCGCTGCCATCGCGCAGGAATTTGCCCGACAACAGGCCGCCGGCCAGCGGCGACCAGGGCATGATGGCGAGGTTGTCTTCATTCGCCAGCGGCACCAGCTCGCGTTCGATGTCGCGGCCGGCGATGGTGTAATAGACCTGCGCGCTTTCGTAGCGGGCGAAGCCGCGCGCGGCGGCATAGGCGTTGGCTTTCGCCACCTTCCACGCCGGCAGATTGCAGAAGCCGACATAGCGGGCCTTGCCGGCGCGCACGACGTCGTTCAGCGCCTCCATCGTCTCCTCGATGGGGGTGAGCGGGTCGAGCCCGTGCGTCTGGTAGAGATCGACATGATCGAGCTGGAGCCGCTGGAGGCTCTTGTCGATGGCCGAGAGGATGTGCGCGCGGCTCTGCCCCACCTCGTTGACGCCCGGCCCCATGCGGCCGTGCAGCTTGGTGGCGACGACGATCTGGTCGCGGGCGAGGCCGAGATTTCTGATCGACTGGCCGAGGATCGCCTCGCTCTGACCGTTGGAATAGACATTGGCGGTGTCGAAGAAATTGACGCCCGCCTCGATTGCGGCCTTCACCAGCGCGTCGGCCTGACCCTGGTTCTGCTCGCCGACCACCTTCCAGAAGCCGTCGCCGCCGAAGGTCATGGTGCCGAAGCAGATTTCGGAAACGATGAGGCCGGTGCGGCCGAATTTCTTCATGCGCATGGGGAGGCTCCGCGGGGTGTGAGGGGCGCGAAGACGCGCGCCGGAATGACCCCATGGAGGTTGGGGCGCGCGAGGGGATGTTCAAGGCGGGGTGCGACGGTTAGCCGCCACCAGAAATCAAGCGAACCAATGTCAGCGTTACTGCCGCGCATAAGAGGAACGCGACGGCCATCGCGCCGAAGAAAACGAGGCAGCCATTCGGCGATTTCACCTTCAAACCGCCGCGTTGTTCACCACGCCATCGCGATCCACAAATATAGCCGAGAGTTTAAGCCGCTCTTTCGCATGCTTCGGAAGCTCGTTCCACAAACGGCGAAACTTCGGGGTGTCGGTAAACGCGACGGAGTACCGAGCGTCAGGGTCAGTCATACGTTGCAACAGCTCCCCCAATGCGCCGATGAAATAGTTGTTTTGCATAGGCGCGGATGACCCCGTGCCCTTGCATTCGATGATCCAGCGTTCACCGCTTTTCGTCGCCGCTATGTCGATGCCCCGATTTCGGCCCCAAGCGACATCAACGGTCCAGCCGAGCTGTTGAAGCCAATCTTGGACCGCGAGTTTCACCCAGTCTTCTTCGTCATGTGTTTCCTTGGTCGCTATCGAAAGGCTGGGCGGCGTAACACTAGTCGCAGTGTGGCGCGCCGCTATGCGTTCAGCAGGGCGTTTGTTTCCAAAACTTCCAACCGGATGATTTACCATTTTTCCCCGATCGCCGACTACGCGACGCACCATTCCTTGCGCTTCGAGTTTTCGGGCATACTGATTGACTTGGTTTCTGATGGCGCCAAGCGCTTGACCGATTTGGTCATCGTCCTTTCCAGGCCCAGCCCGAATGTAGTCCAGAAGCTTTTGATTGAAGCCCGTCATAGCGCTGCCCCGCGTGATGTTTATGGAGCAGGTTGGTCAACTTGTTTTTGAATTACTAGTTCATCTGCGAGATATTTTTCGCGGTGCCGTGACCCGTCCTTCAAGACGTAGAATCTTCTTCTACAACGCGCTTGCGCGTGCTTGGCGGGCCTCTCCCCAAGGTGAGGGGCATGCCCCCTCCGCCCCTTCGGGGCACCTCCCCCGTGAATGACGGGGGAGGAAAGTCGTGGCTAGCGGTCGGGGTCTTTGAAGAAGGTGGCGCGGCGGCCTTTGGTGCGGTCGAACTTTTTCCAGCGGCCTTCGGGCTGTGACAGGCGGTCGAACAGGGCGTAGAGGGCGAGCGGGTTGTGGCCGAGGCCCAGATGCGCGCCGGGGACCTCGATGTTCTCGACCAGTCTGCCGGGGGCGTTGCGGCTGGCCCGCCAGGCGACGATGCCGTCGGTGCGCGAATAGATCGAGGTGGTCGGCACGGGCGGCGGCACGGGCAGCTGATCGAACAGCGCGTTGTTTTCAGGCTTGTGGCCGCTGGCCCATTCATAGACGCGGCGGGCGTGGCTGGCGTTGACGGCGCGGGTGAAGGGGCTGCCGAGCGAGATGACCTGACGCACCTTGTCAGGGATCATCTTGGCGATCTCGCGGCTGAACGTGCCCCCCAGGCTCCAGCCGACGAGGGAGACCTTCTGCTTGCCGTAGCGTTCGTAGAGTTCCTCGACGCGGGCGACCATGGCCTCCGCAAGGCCCTGGCGCAGGCCGAGATTGCGGCCGAGCTTCCATGGATGGGCGGCGTAGTTCAGTTCTTTCAAAAGGTTCCGCATCGGCGCTGTCGAGGCGTCTGAGGCGCCGAGGCCCGGCAGCACCAGCACGGGCTGGCCGTCGCCGGCCGGAAGGTTGGCTTTCAGCCAGGGCCGCGCGGCGTAGAACCAGCCGAGCTCGAACAGGCCCCGCCCTTCGGTGAAGAGAAAGAAGCGGCTGGGCGGGTGGATGTCGTTCGACCAGGCGTCGGCGGCGCGCGGGCCGTCAGCTTCGATCGCGACCATGGTGCGTCTCCTCACATGCCGGTGCTAACGCCCGGTTGCGGCGAATCGTGCCTGAAACCGGGCCGGTCGTCATCTCTATTTCTTGGAGGGCGGTTCCGGCGATGTGCGTGGTTCGAGGCCCTGCTGCGCAGGGCGCCTCACCATGACGACGAGCGGAGCCTGGGTTCAGTTGGCGCCATCCTCCAAGAGGCGGCGGGCGATGACCATGGCCTGCACCTCGGCCGCGCCCTCGAAGATGTTGAGGATGCGGGCGTCGCAGAGGACGCGGCTGACCGGATATTCCAGCGCGAAGCCGTTGCCGCCGTGAATCTGGAGCGCGTCGCCTGGGCCGCCGCCGACAACGCGCTCCA
>CAZBPO010000195.1:0-6042 GCA_964493795.1 uncultured Flavobacteriaceae bacterium | reverse complement strand
CGAAAATGCGGTGCGCGACCATTTCGACCATTTCCTGTCGGACAATATGGATCGCGGCCGCGCGCTGCTGGGCCTCGTCCTCGAGCGGATGGACGAACGGCTGAAACGCAAGGCGGAGCGCGAGGTCAAGCGCAAGACCGCGACCAGCGGCCGCAAGCTGCGCCTGCCCGGAAAGCTCACCGACTGTGCGAACGACGGCCCGGAAGGCACGGAATTGTTCATCGTCGAGGGCGACAGTGCGGGCGGCAGCGCCAAGCAGGCGCGCGACCGCAATACGCAGGCCGTGCTGCCGCTGCGGGGCAAGATTCTGAACGTCGCCAGCGCCGCCGCCGGCAAGTTGCAGCAGAACCAGGAGCTGTCGGACCTGCTGCAGGCGATCGGGGCGGCGACGGGCGCGAAGTATCGCGGCGAGGACGTGCGCTACGACCGTATCATCGTGATGACGGACGCCGACGTGGACGGGGCGCATATCGCCTCGCTGCTGATCACGTTCTTCTATCGCGAGATGCCAGGGCTGATCCGCGACGGCCGCCTGTATCTGGCGATGCCGCCGCTGTTCCGTCTGACGCAGGGCTCGAAATCGGTCTATGCGCGCGACGAGAAGCATCGCGACGAGCTGATGAAGAGCGCCTTCCGCGCCAACGCCAAGGTCGATGTCGGGCGCTTCAAGGGGCTTGGCGAAATGATGCCGGCCCAGCTGAAGGAAACCACCATGCAGCCGGGCAAACGCACGCTGCTGAAGGTGACCATTCCCGACGGCGAGGAAGGCGACACCGGCGATCTGGTCGAGCGGCTGATGGGGCGGAAGCCCGAGTTGCGCTTTCAGTACATCCAGGAACATGCCCGCTTCGTGGAAGAGCTGGACGTCTGATGCGGTTTGCACTGGCGCTGATGGCGGCCCTGATTTCGGCCGGGCCGGCGGGGGCGGAGACGCCGCCGCCCTATACGCTGGAGCGCACCGAGGTACGCGCCGTGCCCGCGCCGGAGCTGGGTCGCAGCTATGACATCTATGTCGCGCTGCCGCCTTCGTATGCGGAGGACCCCGGGCGGCGCTATCCGGTCGTGTTCACGACCGATGCGCCCTATGCCTTTCCGGTGACGCGGGCGATCGCGGCGCGGGTGGGCGATAACGGGCGGGGGCTGGACGAGTTCATCATCGTCGGCCTTGCCTATGCGGCCGGGGACGATCCGGGGAACAGCCGCCGCCGCGACTATACGCCGACGCCGAACGGGCCGCGCTCGGCCCCGGCGGATGCGGTGCACGGCGAGGTGGAGGCCTATCGCCGCTATGTGACCGATGAGGTTCTGCCGCTGGTGGCGGCCGAATACCGGGTGGACGAAAGCCGGATGGTCTTCGCCGGCCATTCCTATGGCGCGCTGTTCGGGCTGCATGTGTTGCTGACCGTGCCGGAGACGTTCGACGCCTATATCCTGGGCAGCCCGTCGCTGTGGTTCGACAAGCGGGTGATGTTCCGCCGCGAGGCGGAATATGCGGCCACGCATCGCGACATGAAGGCCAAGGTGTTCATGGCGATCGGCGGCTATGAGACGGTGAAGCCCGGTTCCGACGATCCGCGCTACAGTACCGAGACCGACATGGTGGCCGACATGGCGCTGTTCGCGGCGGCGCTGAAAGGGCGGGATTATCCCGGCCTTTCGCTGACGACCGAGGTGATCGAGGGCGAGGATCACCTGACGGTGGGGGCGATCATCATCACCCATGGCCTGCTGTGGGCGTTGAAGCCGGCGCGTTAACGGTGACGCGCATCGGGCCGGGGCTGTGCCCTCTGCGCTGATGCGCGAAAGCTTAACGCGCGTTAATATCCGGCATGGGTTTCAAGATCCTCAGCGCGCTGGCCCTGATGCTGGCGCTGGCAGGGCCTGCGCAGGCGGCGGAGGCGGCGGCCATTCCGATGCGCGACGCCGCGGGCGCGGCCGGCCGGCCGCTGGGCGACGCCTGGGCGATGCCGTGTCCGCCGCAGACGCGTCTGGTGGGCGTGCGCCTGCATGAGGATGGCGGCGCGGTGGTGGGCGTAGAGGCGCTGTGCGCGCGGCTGAGCAGGCATGAGGGCGGGTTCGTCTGGGCGGAGCCGCCGGCCATCGCCAAGGCCCCCGAGATGCGCTCGCGCAAGGCGGCCCGCGCGGCGGCGGCGGCCCCGACGCCCGAAGCGCGCAGCGAGGGCAATGTCTTGCGCGCGCGTTCCGATGGCGTGAGCCGGTTCAACGGCAGCCGGGCGGTGCTGATCACCGTGCCGCGCGGCGATGCGCCCGCGGCGCGGCGCGAAAGCGCCGGGCGGGTGTTCCTGAAGACGGGGCGCAAGGGCCGCGAGGTCGTGTGCCCGGAGGGGAGCTATGTTCAGGGCGTGCGGACCGGCACGGCGGCGGGCCGGCGCGGGGGCGTGCGCGCCGTGCAGCTGATCTGCGCGCAGGGCAACGGGCGGACCGAGACGGTCGGCGCATGGCCGCAGCCGGAAAAGGCGAAGCGCAAGAAGGCGAAGGCCGCCGCGACGCTGACGCCCTCGCGGACCATGTGCGGCGGCGGCAGCGTCAATCCGCATGACGGCAAAGCGGGGCGGGCGCTGATCGGCGCGGTGGAGAACGGCCGGATCGTCAGCCTGGGCCTGATCTGTGCGCGCGCGGTGACGCCCGGCCCGGTCAGCGAGGCGGCGGAGTTCGCGTCGCTGTGGCTGACGGGCCTGACGCCGCAGCCGGACGAGGGCGAGCGGCGTATCCATCACAGCCCGCGCTGGTATGCCGGATCGGATGTCGCGGTCTGCCGCGACGGCTCGCGCCGGTTCGAGTGCGCGCAGGAATCGGCCGATCTGTTCTGCATGGTGATGCACGGATCTGGCGGAGCGTCGTCGTTCGAGGTGGGCGCGTATGCGCAGGACGCCATCGCGGCGGGCGGGAAAAGATGCCCGGCCGGCAAGTGCCGGGCGTTCCAGTCGATCACCTGCCTGAGTTAGCCGCCGCGAAGAGCTGACCGGGCCCTTCAGCGCGCCAGTTCGCGCAGATGCACCAGTTGGCGGCGGACCATCTCAAGCAGGTCCGAATAGGCGGCGCTGGGTTTTTCGGCGACCAGGGCGGCGAGAACGGCTTCGGCCTTTTCGAACCATTCGACCGACCTGGCGAAATCGCCGCGTTCGCCTTCCAGCGCGCCGAGCGAGAAATGCGAGATGGCCAGCTCGTAGCGGCGCTGGCGATTGGCCGGGCGCGCTTGGACGAGCTGTTCGCGCAGGGCGAGTGCGCGCATCAGCAGCGATTCCGCCTCGCGATAGTTCTTTTCATGGGCGCGGATGCCGGCGAGCCAGGCATTGGCGGTGGCGAGGCCCGCCGTGTAGCGCGCGGTCACCGGATCGACCAACGCCACCTGCTCAAGCGCGCTGAGCGCCAGCGTGTAACGCAGCGCGGCCGCCCCGAAGGCCGACTGGCGGCCGAGCAGATCGCCGGCGTCGAGGCGCGTCATGGCGAGGTCGTAGATCGCCTCGATGTCGGTGGGATCGTTGGCGCTGAGGGTCATGAAGACGGCGATGGCGGCGTCGAACGCTTCGAGCGCACCGGGATAGGCTTCGGCCGCCATGCGCCCGCCGCCGAGCTGGCGGAGCGCGACGGCGAGATCGCGCTGGGCCTGAACGCTGTCGGGCGCGTGGGTGGCCAGAGAGCGGCGGATTTCGACCACATCCTGCTGGACGGTGAGCGCGGTCTGGATGTCGCCCTGGGCGAGACGGCAGCGGGCGAGGCCGTCGAGGGCGATGGCGACGTCGCGGATATAGGCGGCGTTTTCGGGCTGGGCGGCCATCAGCTGCTGGCCGATTTTCAGCTGGGCCTCGTAATTGGCGAAGGCCGACGGGACGTCGTCGAGGGCGAACTGATGGGACGCGAGCTTGCCGTGCGCGATGGCGAGATCGAAACGGGCGTCGGCGTCGGCGCCTTCGGGCGCGAGCGCGGCGCGGAGGGCGAGGCTTTTCTGGAAATCCTCGAGCGCGCCGTTTTCGTCGTCGAGCGCGGCGCGGGCGTCGCCGCGCTTTTCATGGCTGACCGAGAGTTCGCGCTGGAGCGTCTTGTCGTCGGGTGCAGCCGCAGCTTCCGCGCCGATGATGGCGAGCGAGCGTTCGGCGGCGCTGAGCGCGCCCGCGCCGTCGCCGGCGCGCAGCAGGGCGTCGGCCAGTTCGTGCTGGGCGGCGGCGGCGTGACGGCGGCCGCGCTGGGTGAGGGTCTGGCCGGTGGAGAGCCGCGCCAGAAGGTCGTCGGCCTGTTTGAGAATGCCGACCAGCACGCTGCGCTGGACGCCGACCGCGTCGCCGCTTTTCTGGGCGATGTCGAAGATCATGGTCTGGGCGGCGTCGATGCCGGCCTGAAGATTGGCTTCGGCGCGGGTGCGCTCGCGCTGGGCGCTGATCGCGAACCAGACGGCGGCGACCGCGAGCAGGGCGAAGACGAGCGCGAGGGCCTGGGTGACGCGCAGCCGCCGCCGCTGCGCCGCCGCTTCGCGCTGGGTGAGTTCGCCAAGGCCGACGCCGAGCAGGCCGGCGATCAGCTTGAGGCGAGCATTGGGGCGGCCATCGCCGGCGTCGCGCGCGTCGGCGGCGGCCGGTTCGACGGGCATGTCGGTGAGTTCGCCGTCCGGCCCCATGCGAAAGCGCAGGGCGGGCGGGACGCAGGCGGTCTCGGGGTCGTCGCTGTCGGGATCGCCATCGACGATGAGCGCGAAGACGCGGTCCTCGCCGTGCAGGCGCTTGAAGGCGAGGATCTCCTCGTTGACCCAGCGCGACGCGGCGGCGGCCGGCGAGCAGATGACGATCAGATGGGCGGAGCGGGCGAGGGCGTCGGTGATGACCCGGCTGAGGTCGGCCGAGGCGGGAAGTTCGTCGCGGTCGCGAAAGAGCGGATAGAGCCGCGCGGGCACGGGGCCGTGCGCCGTCATCCGTCCGACGAGGGCGCGCGGGACCTGATAGGTCTCGATCGACTTGTGCAGCCAGTCGGCCCATGCGCGGTCGCGATGGCTGTAGCTGATGAAGGCGCGGTAGAGGGGCGCGGACTCGTCTGCCGTCATGGTTTCCAGCCAAGCATATCGGCCGGCATCACGCACGAGCTGGTTTTCCGATGCGTGCAGACGGTTGAGGTCTGACGCGTAAGTGGCGGAATTATATGCCGATTATCCCAGGGAGGGCGGCGTGGCGAGGGCGGCCCGGCCTGTGGATAAGTTGTGGGAGAGGCTGAAAACACTCGATTTTTCATTGACTTGAGGGTGCTCTTTCCCATATTGCGGCGCAACGAAACGCGAGCGTCGCGACGGCCAAGGCCGTCAGCCGTCTTTCCGGTCGAGCCCTGACACCGCTCCCGGATGCCGTCCAAGCGACACGAAGCGTGCTGTTGGAGTTGGCGGATGCCCGGATCGGCGTCGCTGGCTCGGAAAGCCACTCCGGTCCACGATAGAGATTGAATGACGACGTTCGCCGATCTTGGCCTCAGCGAGGAATTGCTGAAGGCCGTCGCTGACACTGGTTACACCACCCCGACCCCGATTCAGGAACAGGCCATCCCGCACGTGCTGCGCGGCCGCGACGTGCTGGGCCTGGCCCAGACGGGCACCGGCAAGACCGCCGGCTTCACCCTGCCCATGATCGACATTCTGGCGCAGGGCCGCGCCAAAGCGCGCATGCCGCGCTCGCTGATCCTGGAGCCGACCCGCGAACTGGCGGCGCAGGTTTCCGAAAGCTTCGAGAAATACGGCAAGCACCACAAGCTGACCCAGGCGCTGATCATCGGCGGCGTGGCGTTCGGCGACCAAGACAAGAAGCTGGATCGCGGCGTCGACGTGCTGATCGCCACGCCCGGCCGCCTGCTGGACCAGTTCGAGCGCTCGAAGCTGATGCTGAGCCAGGTGCAGGTTCTGGTCATCGACGAGGCCGACCGCATGCTCGACATGGGCTTCGTGCCCGATATCGAGCGCATCGTGAAGCTGCTGCCCTTCACCCGCCAGACGCTGTTCTTCTCGGCCACCATGCCGAACGAGGTGAAGCGCATCGCGGACGCCTTCCT
>CAZBPO010000194.1:0-6064 GCA_964493795.1 uncultured Flavobacteriaceae bacterium | reverse complement strand
GGTGGAGGGGGTATGCGCGCCCTGCGCCGGTTAGTTGCTTCTGCCCAGTTCACTGCACACCCAATGCGATGTGCCGTTTCTCAAATCCAGAACCAACAAGTCCTCGATCGACCGGTCTTGAAGCCCTCCCCGTGGGCAGTTCGCGTTGAACCTTCCTGATACCAGCACGCTCAACGTAGCCTCGCTTGTCAAAAAACCTAGATGCCCGAAGTCGAGACCTAGGATTCTGTCGATGCCCGTTTCCAGCGCGATCAGGTCGTACGAAACCGAGTCGATGCTCACGGTGAAACCCACCACGGCCAATGACCCGTTCTCGGCGAAAGCAATTTCGTAAACGAGTTTTTTGTCGCCTGCCGCTGAAGTCAGATGACCGACAATCGTTTTGTAGTCGTACAAATGTTCAACTTGGCGAGGCGCAGGGCTATCGACATCGACGCCGGTCAGCACGGTTAGCAAGAGTATGGCGAGATACGACATCTGATTGGGGTTCCTGACCTGTCGCTATTCGCGCAATTCGACGGCAAGCACTCTGTCGCTCCGCTGAGCGCGAAGAAATAGATTTGTCCATCTATGGCGTATTCGAAGGCTGCGGAAAAGTTTCGCATCCCACTCTTTCCCTGTCATTCATGGGGGCACGCCGCCGCCGCGCCAAAACCCTCTCCGCGCGTGAGCGGGGAGAGGACAGACCGGCGCGAGCCGGTCAGGAGAGGTGCCGTGGCGCCGACCCCTACGAATAGCTCCCCCTTCGCCGAGAATCCCGTCACACTTGGGCCATGCTCACCGCCCGCGCCCGCGCCAAGCTCAATCTTTTCCTGCATGTCGGCACGCGCCGCGCCGACGGCTTTCACGGCCTCGCCAGCTGGGCCGCTTTCGCCGAATTCGGCGACGATCTCGCCGCCGCTCCGGCTGACGCCGTCACCCTCGACATCGACGGGCCGTTCGCGGCGGCGCTTC
Source organism: uncultured Flavobacteriaceae bacterium (assembly GCA_964493795.1). Taxonomy (GTDB): domain Bacteria; phylum Pseudomonadota; class Alphaproteobacteria; order Micropepsales; family Micropepsaceae; genus JADZAI01. Next base: position 5,110 of record CAZBPO010000194.1, on the reverse strand, counting down.
CTCCGTCGACGGACAATATCGTCCTCGCCGCCGCCGCGGCGCTGGGGCAGGGCAGGGGGGCGGCCATCCGCCTGACCAAGCGCCTGCCGGTCGCCTCGGGCATAGGCGGCGGCTCGGCCGACGCGGCCGCTGCGCTGCATCTGTTGAACGAGCTCTGGGGCCTTCAAACCCCGCCGTCCGATCTCTTCCATCTGGCGGCCGAACTCGGCTCGGACGTGCCGGTCTGCGTCTATAATCGCTCGGCCCTGATGACCGGGCGGGGCGAGCTTCTCGCCCCCGGTCCCGACCTGCCGCCGCTGCCGGTCGTTCTCGCCAATCCCGGGGTCGCGGTCTCAACGGCGGCCGTTTTCGCGCAGCTCAGCCAGCGCAGCGGCGCGGTGCTGGCCCGCATGCCCGAAGCGGTGACCGACCCCGAACACCTCGCCGCGATCCTCAAGCCCACCAGGAACGATCTGGAAGCGCCTGCGCGTCAGATCGCGCCTCAGATCGGCGCCGCGCTCGCCGCCCTGCGCGACCAGCCCGGCATCCTCATGGCCCGCATGTCGGGCAGCGGCGCGACCTGCTTCGGCCTCGCCGCCGATGACGCCGCCGCCTCCGCCGCCGCCCTCGCCCTCAAACGTGCCCGCCCCGACTGGTGGGTCGCCGCGACAAGGCTGGATTGCTGAATGATCCTCCCCCGTCCTTACGGGTGAGGTGTCGGCGAAGCCGACGGAGGGGGCGCTTTGCCGCCCTCACGCCCCAGCGCCAGCCTTCAGCGCGCCGATCATCCACGCCACGCTGTCGCGATAGGCGTCGGCCGCCTCGGCCCGGTCGGGGGCGGCGGCGATCGCCTGCGCCGCCTGCACCACCGCGCCGAACAGCATGCGGGCCGCCGCCGCGCGCCGCGCCTCGGCGATCAGCCCGGCCTCCACCCAGTGCCCCAGCGCGTGGTCGATCAGGCCCACCAGCCCGGCTTCCTCCATCAGCGCCATCCAGCCCGGCCAGCCCAGCACGCCCGGCGCGTCGCGCAGCAGGATCGTCGCCACCTCGGCCTCGCTGAACGCCTCCAGCAGCATCCGCCCGCCGATCTCCAACTCCTCGATCTCCGGCGGCGCGTCCTTCATCGTCTCCACGAAGATGCGCTGCACCAGGTCGCCGGCCACCGCCTTCGCGCACTCGGCGAACAGGCCCTCCTTGCCGCCGAACTGGTAGTAGAGCGCCCCGCGCGTCATCCCGGCCGCCTCGGCCAGCGCCTCGCCGGTGGCGCTGGCATAGCCCGCGGCGGCGAACACGCGCCGCGCCGCGCCGATCAGGCGGGCCCGCGTTCCGGCGGAAATCTCGGCATTGGTGCGCGGCGGTGCGGTGCGTCTTGCCATCTTTCATACAATCTGTATGAATATTCGTGCAGTCTGTATGAAAGATAGGGGAGGGTCGCCGGCATGTCGATCCGTCGCACAGTTCCGCTCGCCGCGGCGGGCACGGCCCTGGCGCTCGCCGTCGCCGTGCTGTCGTGGGCCGGGCACGGCCAGGGGATCGAGGGCCTGGTCATGGCCGCCCGCTACACGGCGCGCATCGCCTTCGTGCTGTTCCTGGTGGTCTTCCTCGCCCGGCCGCTCGCCCGTGCGTTCAACGCCCCTGTCCTGCTGCGCGAGCGGCGCGGCCTCGGCCTCGCCTTCGCCGGGGCGCATTTCACCCATCTGGCGGCGCTCACCGCCGTCCTCGTCGCGCTTGGCGAGCCGCCGGGCCTGCTCACGGCCGTGTTCGGCGGCTTCGGCTATGTCGTGCTGCTCGCGATGGCGCTCACCTCAACCGACGCCGCCCGCCGCACGATGGGGCGCGCCTGGACCGTGCTGCACCGCTTCGGCGTCTTCTATCTGTGGTTCATTTTCGCGGTCACCTATCTGCGCCGCGTGATGGCCCGCCCCGACATGACCGAATACTGGGTCTTGCTGGCGATCGCGCTCGCCGCGCTGATCTGGCGTCTGACAGACGCCGTTCAGTACGCCCGCTGGACGCAGAAATCCGCCAGCGCCACCAGCGCCCGCTTATAGGGCCCGTCGTCGAACACGCTCAGCGCCTCCTTGGCGGCGTCCGTATAGCGCGTGGCCCGCGCCAGCGTGTCCTCGATCGCGTCGCGCAGGCGGATCAGGTCCACCGCCGCGTCGAAATCCTCCGGCCGCTGGGTCTCCGAGATCACGCGCGTCCAGAACGCACGCTCGTCCGGCGCGCCGCGCGCGAACGCCAGAATCACCGGCAGCGTGATCTTGCCTTCGCGGAAATCGTCGCCCGCATTCTTGCCCAGCGTCTGGGCCGAGCTGTCATAGTCCAGCGCGTCGTCCACCAGCTGGAACGCCACCCCGATGGCGCGGCCGTAATCGCTCAGCGCCTTCACTTTGTCGGGCGAGGCGTTGGCGGCCATCGCGCCCACCTCGGCGGCGGCGGCGAACAGCGCCGCCGTCTTGGCCGAGATCACCTTCAGATAGGTCTCTTCGCTGGTCTCCAGATTCTTCGCGGCGGCCAGCTGCATCACCTCGCCCTCGGCGATCACCGCCGAGGCGTTGGCCAGCACGTTCAGCGTCTCCAGCGAACCGGCTTCCACCATCAGCTGGAACGAGCGCGAATACAGGAAATCGCCCACCAGCACGCTGGCCGGATTGCCCCAGATCATGTGGGCGGCCTTCTTGCCGCGGCGCAGGTCGGAATTGTCGACCACATCGTCATGCAGCAGCGTCGCGGTATGGATGAACTCCACCGCCGTCGCCAGCTTCACATGGTTCGGCCCGTTATATCCGTTCAGGCCCGCCGCCGCCAAAGTCAGGATGGGGCGCAGCCTTTTGCCGCCCGACTGGATCAGATGCCCGGCCAGCACGGGGATCATCGGCACGTCGCTGTCCATGCGCTCGACGATGGTGGCGTTGACGGCTTCCATGTCGGCCGCCACCAGCTCGCTCAGCCGGTCCAGGGCGTCGCCGGTTTCGTCTTCAAGGGGGCGGGCGGCCAGGGTCACGCTTGCATCCATCTAACGTCGCGCGGAACATGGTGGCCGTTGACGCGCCGGTCAAGCGAATGGAAAGGCCTGGGTAAAGATGATCGAGGTTCTCAGGACCAATGATCCGGTATTGCTCTCCTACATCACGGCGGCGCTCGACGAGGCGGGCATCCGCGTGTTCCCGGCCGACGACAACATGTCGGTCCTCGACGGTTCCGTCATCGCCATCCCGCGCCGGCTGATGGTCGCGCCCTCCGACGGCGACGCCGCCAAGGCCGTGGTCGCCGAAGCCATCGCCAATCCGCCGGGCGCGGCGGAAGATGACGACGAAGACGGGCCTGCGTGACCACGACGACCGACGCCTTTCTGGGCCGCCGCCTCATGCTTGAGCAGCCGGCCTCCGGCTTCCGCGCCGGCATGGACAGCGTGATGCTGGCCGCCGCCGTGCCCGCAGGCGCGGGGCAGGACGTGCTGGAACTCGGCAGCGGGGCAGGGGTGGCGGCGCTGTGCCTGGCCGCGCGCGTCGCCGGGGTTCATGTCGTGGGTCTCGAGATCCAGGGTGACATGGTCGATCTCGCCGTCGCCAACGCGCACCGCAACGGCCTCCACGAAAGCGCGCACTTCATCGCCGCCGCTGTCGAAACCCCGCCCGATACGCTCGCGCCGGGCAGCTTCGATCACGTGATGATGAACCCGCCTTTCTTCGTGGCGGGCCGCGACGACGCACCGCCCGATCCCGGCCGCGCCGCCGCCCACATCGCCGACGCCGATGCGCTGGCCCGCTGGACGAAATGCGCCCGCATCTACCTCAAGCCCCAGGGCCGCCTCACCGCCATCCTGCCCGCCGATCGCCTGCCCGACATGCTGGCCGCGCTGTCCAAGGGCTTCGGCGACATCGCCGTCACCCCGCTCTGGCCCCAGGCCGGCGCGCCCGCCAAGCGGCTCATCGTCACCGCCCGTCTCGGCAGCCGCGCGCCCTTCGCGCTGAACGGCGGCCTCGTCCTCCACGAAAACGGCCGGAACACCCCCAGAACCGAAGCGATCCTTCGCGGCGGTCAGGCGCTTTAAGTGTGGCGTGTTGATTGACGATGCGCCGATCTATGTATGATCGCGCAGATCATTACGGCATGGTGTGGCGATGCTTCGCAGGGCATTTTTCTGGGCGATTTTGCTCGGCTTAGGTCCCGTTGGGTCGGTTGCCTACGCAAATCCGCAGGCCGATCTTCAATGGGGTGATCTTCTTATGAAGATCATGATCCTCACCTATCTGGTCGCGGCAGCGATTATATTTGCTCTGATCTACATCGTCTTCGATCTATGGCGGTCGCGACGAGAGCGGACGCAAACGGCATTCGGAAGGATCGCTCCCGTTCCGCCCGAAGACGCTCCAGCAGAGGAGCGCCCATCTCCGGCCCAGGCGCCTGGCCTGATGGCGGTATGCGCCATGATTGGCGCCGAAATACTGATGATGGCGGCGCTTTGCATTTTGGTGGCCGTCGCAGTTGGCGCAGAAAAATGGCAGGCGCAGGCCCTCTTGGTCGTCGGAATTCTCATACTCGCGTTCGCGCTCTATCGAATATGGTTGCGGCGGCTGCGAACTCCGGTCTGACGCACCGCTCTCTGCGGCGCTATAATCCCCGCCGATGGAAAAATGGCTCGTCCTCGCCGCCCTTGGCGCGCTGTCGATCTGGATGTGGATCGTCGGCGGACGCACCCGTCCGGCCGTGCGCCGTGCGGCGGCGGCCGGGCGTGCAGAGCCTGACGCGCGGCCCGGCCTGCGGTCGTCGATGCGGCTCGGCCGCTGCCCGCGCTGCGGGGCCTGGCGGGTCGAGGGCGCGCGCTGTCACGATTCGCGCGGCTATCCGCGCGGTTGACCCTTAGAATCCCGGCCGTTACAGGCTTGCGGCCATGACCGACACCCCCGCGCCCGACCGCTCCTATCAGGGGCTGATCCTCACCCTTCAGGCCTACTGGGCCTCCAAGGGCTGCGTGATCCTTCAGCCCTACGACATGGAGATGGGGGCGGGCACGTTCCACCCGGCGACGACGCTGCGCTCGCTTGGCCCCCGCCCGTGGAAGGCCGCCTATGTCCAGCCCAGCCGCCGCCCCGGCGACGGCCGCTATGGCGAGAACCCCAACCGG
>CAZBPO010000193.1:3083-6065 GCA_964493795.1 uncultured Flavobacteriaceae bacterium | reverse complement strand
GCTCACGATGCGCCCGCGCATAACGGCGCTGACGCCCTTGGGTGCGCGGCGGCGGCGGCATGAGACCCGATTGCTCGTAGTAGCGGATGGTCTGGACCGTGGTCCCGCTGGCCTCGGCCAGATTTCCGATGGTGAGATCGTAAACGGGGCCGGTCATGCCGAATTCCACTTGAAGCTATAGTGGCTGTAGATTCTAGACTGGCCGTCGAACCTGAACAAGAAGATTGACGCCATGATGGAATTTCTCGCCGCCCCGCTGGTCCTGTTCGTCTATGCGATCGTCACGTTCGCGGTGGCGTTCACCTGGCCGACCCTGCGCCTGCGGCTGACGAGCGGCGTCAACGCCGTGGTCCTGCCGGCCGGCGACAATGGCGAGGCCGTGGTGGGGCGCTGGTTCAAGGGGGTGCTGATCGCGCTTCTGGCGATGACGGCGCTGGCCGCCTTCGCCCCGCCGCCCTGGAACGCGATCGGGCCGATCGACCTGCCCTATGCCGAGGCGAGGCTGATCGCAGGCTGGGTCGTGTCGGTTGCGGCGCTGGCGTGGATCGCCATCGCGCAAGCGCAGATGGGGCGTTCCTGGCGGATCGGCATCGACCCCAAACGGACCGAACTGAAGGCGGCCGGGCTGTTCGCGGTCAGCCGCAACCCGATCTTTCTGGGCATGCGGACGATGCTGCTCGGCGTGTTTCTGGTCGCGCCCAACGCGTTGTCGCTGAGCGTGCTGCTGCTGGGCGAGGCGCTGATCCAGCTGCAGGTGCGTTTCGAGGAAGCGCATCTGGAGGCGACGCAGGGCGACGCCTATCGCGCCTACAAGGCGCGCGTGCGGCGCTGGCTCTAGCGACGGGGTCAGCCGAGGCGGACGACGCAGCCTTCGTCCGCCTTCGCCGTACCGTTCACGAACGCCGCGAAGAAACCCTGCGCGGCGTCGAGGCCCTGGCCTTCGACGACGCGCGTAAGGCGCGACGCGACAGGCAGAAAGGCGCGCCAGGCCGCACCGACGCGCTCGGAGAAGCCCGCGCCGCCCCAGTCGCCGATACGTTTCTGAATCTGGGCCGGAGCGAAGAAAAACTGCGGCTCGGGCCCGGCGAGTTTCTCGCCGCCGCCCGATCCTTCCTGCCAGTGGGTCGCGCCGACCGAGCAGGAATATTTCAGCGCGTCATCGAAATGCGCATGAATGCGGGCGCGCACGCCGGCGTCGCCGGCAATGTCGACAAAGACCGAAGCGACGGAGGCGTCGAGCGTTTCGATATCCTCATAGGCGACGACCCTGGCGTAACAGCCGAGGCTCTCGACATAGGCCACGTTGCGTTTCGAGGTCAGGCCGACGACCGGCGTGCCGCGCGCCGCGATCAGACCCGCCGCCGCCCATGCCGTCTTGGCCGATGCGCTGGAAAAGATGACCTGGCCTGCGCCGAACAGGCCGTTGTCGTCCAGGAAATCGTCGATCAGGAAGGCCGTCGTGAACAGCGGGCGGAACAGCATCTGCAACGCCTCGGTGTCGGCGCTGTAGAGGGCATCCGCATCGTTGAAGACATACTGGTTGTAGAACGGCGACATCGGCTGGCGATGCGCGGCGAGATCGACGAAGACGCCGTTCTTCGAAGGCCCCGGCTGCACCACGAAATCCGTCGACATGGGCAGATAGCCATAGACGCGGCTGCCGGCCTCGACGCCCGGCGCGCGGCTTTCGGCGACCGTCGCGAAGCCCCAGACCGGCACGCGCCCCTGCCCTTCCGCAGCGGGGAAGAAATTCCAGTACTGCATCATGTCGCCGAACACCGCGTAGGTGAGGTTGTTGGCGGTCACCGAAAAGGCATCGACCTTGAGCCGCGCCTCGCCCTCTTTCAGCGCGGGCGACGCCGCCGAGACGATCGTGGCCCTGGAAAGGTCGGCGCGGGCAAGCGTGAGGTCGGTGGTCTGGCTCATGGCGTTTCTCCGTTTGAACGCAACCTCGCGCGGCCCGATGACATTGCCAAGTCACCATGCCCGTTGCCCGCACATTTTACCCGGATCATATTGACGCGCGAATATTGTCCGGATAATAATTGCAGCAAGGGGATACCATGACTGACATGCTCACAGCCTTTTCCGGCGTCACCCATCTCAAAACCGGCACGCCCGGCGAGGTCGCGCTGGCCATAGCGAACGCCGCGCCGGACACGCGCGTTCTGGTCTTTTCCGATGTCAGCGGACGACAGACCGATCTGGACAGCAGCGGCGGCGATGACGCCATCCGCGCGCGCTATCCCGCAGCGGACGAACCGCGCGGTCGCGGGCGGCCGAAGCTGGGCGTCATCGCACGTGAGGTGACGCTGCTGCCGCGGCACTGGGACTGGCTGAACGAACAGCCGGGCGGCGCGTCTGCGGCGCTGCGGCGGTTGATCGATACGGCCCGGAAAACGCCCGACGCCGAAGCGCGCACGCGCCGCGATGCCGCCTATCGCTTCATGGCGGCGATCGCCGGGGATTATCCGGGTTTCGAGGACGCCGCCCGTGCGCTTTATGCAGGCGACCGCCCCGGCTTCGAGGCGCGCGTGAGGCCGTGGCCGGCGGATATCGCCGACCACGCGCTGAAGCTGGCCTTCGGCTAACCGAGGTCGCGCGCGCCGCGCACCAGCCGGCCGGGCAAAGCGCCGGTCGGCTGGCCGGCGCGATAGATCACCTGGCCGCTGACGATCGTGGCGTCGTAGCCATCGGCATACTGCATCAGCCGGCGGCCGCCCGAGGGCAGGTCGTATTGGATGACCGGCGCGTGCAGCCTCAAGCCGTCATAGTCGATGACGTTGATGTCGGCCTTGTAGCCGGGCTTGAGCACCCCGCGATCGGCGAGGCCGACCGCGAGCGCCGTCTCGCGCGTCTGCTTGGCGATGACGTGCTCAAGCTTCATTTTCGGCCCGCGCGTGCGATCGCGCGTCCAGTGGATCAGGTTCGACGTGGGGAACGACCCGTCGCAGATGGTGCCGACGTGGGCGCCGCCGTCCG
>CAZBPO010000193.1:0-3073 GCA_964493795.1 uncultured Flavobacteriaceae bacterium | reverse complement strand
AACGAGGGGTCGAGCGAACCGTCCGCGTAGTTCAGGAAGGTCAGGTACAAAACGCCCGAGCCGTCGCCTGAGGTGATGACGTCGAGCGCGTATTCTTCCGGGCTGATCCCCTTCGCCGCCGCTTTCGCGGCGATGGCCTCGGACGGCAGCGGCTCGTAATTGGGCGGATCGCCCAGCTCGAACATCGAGCCGAAACCGCGCAGCACCGACTTCACGAAAGGATGGTCGGCGCGCGGCTTGTCGGCCAGCAGTCTGGCGCGGAACCAGGGATCGCGCAGGGCCGCCAGCCGTTCCTCGAACGATTTGTCGGCGATCTCCTTGTAGGCGGGGTGCGCGACGAACGGGTTGAGCGTGAGCTTGAGCCCCAGCAGCAGCCCGACGGGGCGTCCCGCGACCTGCGCCTTCATCGGCAGGCCGTCATCGTTGGCCTGTTTCAGCCAGCCGAGCACGTCCTTGTAGAGACCTGGCGCCATCGGCGACTGCGCCAGGCTGACCGAAAGCGGGCGGCCCGAGGCTTCGACCATGCGGCGGAAAATGTTGAACTCCGCCTCGCCGCCGGGGAAATCCGTCACCACCTGCAACACGCCGAGCCCGGCCTGTTTCATGCCCATGGCGATGCCGACCAGTTCGCGCTCGGCCGCGCCATAGGTTGGCGTGTTGTGGCCGTCGGCGGTCTTGTGGTTGAGGGTGCGCGAGGTGGAGAAGCCGAGCGCGCCGTCGCGCATCGCCTCGCGCGCCAGCGCCGCCATGCGGAAGATGTCCTGATCGGTGGCGGCTTCCTGTTTCGCGCCGCGCTCGCCCATCACATAAACGCGCAGCGCCCCGTGCGGCAGCTGGGCGGCGAAGTCGATGTCGTGCGGGATGGCTTCAAGCGCGTTCAGAAAATCGCCGAACGATTCCCAGTTCCACTTCAGCCCTTCCTTCAGCACGGGATGGGGAATGTCCTCCACCCCTTCCATCAGGCTTATGAGACGGTCGTGATCTTCCGTCTTCACCGGCGCGAAGCCGATGCCGCAATTGCCGAACACGGCGGTGGTGACGCCGTGGATCGACGAGGGACTGAGGCGATTGTCCCACGTCGCCTGCCCGTCATAATGGGTGTGGATGTCGACGAAACCCGGCGTGACGATGCGGCCCTTGGCGTCGATCTCTTCCGTTCCCGATCCCGTCACCTCGCCGACCGCGACGATGCGGCCCCTGGACACCGCGATATCGGCCTCGAAGCCTTCCGCACCGGTTCCGTCGAAAACGGTCCCGTTGCGGATCACCAGGTCGTGCTGGCTCATGGCGTTCCCTCTTGTCTCTTGTCTTGATGGCGTATGGGCGCGAGGCTAGCACATCATAAAACACCCGAGGAAATCCCCATGAGCCTGCAATCGGTGATGACGCGCATCATCTTCTCGCTGCCATCTGGCGTCATCCAGGCCATGGCGGGCAAGAAGACCGAGATCGACGGCAAGACGCTGGACCCGCGAATCGCCTTGATGGCCAAGGAAGCGGCCAAGGGGCCGAAAATGAGCACGCTGACCCCGGCGCAGGCGCGCGAGGGCATGAAGGCGGCGTTCGGCATGATCGACAACAAGCGCCGGGCCGGCGTGGCCGTGAAGGACCTGATGATCACCGCCGCCGACGGATCGCCGCTGGCGGCCCGGCTCTACACGCCGCCGGGCGCGACCGGCAAAGAGCCGCTGATCGTCTATTTTCATCAGGGCGGCTGCGTACTGGGCGGGGTGTGGACCTGCGACAACTGGTGCTCGATCCTGTCGGACGAGGCCAAGGCGGTGGTGTTGAACGTCGACTACCGGCACGCGCCGGAGGCCAAGTTCCCGGCCAGCGTGGACGACGTGCTGTTCGCCTATGACTGGGCCCGTGAAAACGCCGTCGCGCTGGGCGCCGACGGCAAGCGGATCGCGGTGGGCGGCGACAGCGCCGGGGGCTATCTGTCGGCGGTGATCTGCCAGGCGGCCAAGAAAGCGGGCAAGCCGCAGCCGACGCTGCAACTGTTGATCTATCCCTGCACCGACTGGACCAGCGAAGGCGGCACCATGGTCACCATGGCCGACGCCTATCCGCTGACCCGCGACATGATGGAATGGTTCGCCGGGCACTATCTGAACAACGAGAGCGAGAAGACCGACTGGCGGGTTTCGCCCGCGTTGCTGCCCGAACATGAAGGGCTGGCGCCGGCGCTGATCTACACCGCCGGCTTCGACCCGCTGACTTCGCAGGGCGCGGACTACGCCGAGCGGCTGCGCAAGAACGGCGTGGACGTGACCTATCGCTGCTACGAGACGCTGTCGCACTCGTTCACCGCCTTCTCGACCGTCGTTCCGGCGGCGCGCAAGGCGCTGAACCAGATCGCCGCCGAAGTGAAGGCCAAGCTGGACGCCGCCGCGTGAGGGCGCTGGTCTGCCGCGAAATCAGCGAGGACATCACCAGCGTCAGGATCGAAGACCTGCCGCGCCGCGACCTCGCCCCCGGCGAGGTACGGATCGCCATGCGGGCTGCGTCGGTGAATTTTCCCGACATCCTGATGATCCAGGGCAAATACCAGTACAAGCCGCCGCTGCCCTTCGTGCCCGGCATGGAGGGCGCAGGCGAAATCGTGGAGATCGGCCCGGACGTCACGGCTTTCGCGGTCGGCGACGGCGTGGTCGGCGGCTTGCGGACCGGCGGCTTCGCGGAAGAGGCGATCGCGCAGGCCTCAGCGGTGCGGCGCATTCCCGCCGGCATGGATTTCATCGCGGCGTCCGCCTATCCGGCCGCCTATCTGACAGCCTATGTCGCGCTGAAGCGGCGCGGCGCTCTGGAAGCCGGCGAAACGCTGCTGGTGCATGGGGCAGCCGGCGGCGTGGGGCTGGCGGCGGTGGATCTTGGCCTGCATTACGGCGCCAAGGTGATCGCCACCGCCTCAAGCGAGGAGAAGCGCAACTTCCTGAGCCTGAGGGGCGCGCATCTCGTGTTGCCGTCCTCGGGCTTCCGCGACGCGGTGAAAGACTTCACCGGCGGTCTGGGCGCAGACGTCATCTACGACCCCGTCGGCGGCGACGTCTTCGACGAAAGCGTCAGGTGC
>CAZBPO010000192.1:0-6091 GCA_964493795.1 uncultured Flavobacteriaceae bacterium | reverse complement strand
GCCGGCAACAAGGAAGAAGGCGCGACCGACCGCTTTAGCGGCGCGCCCTATCTCGCCCCGCGCTCGCGCCTCGATGAAACGGCCGCCGCCCGCAAACCCATCCTCAAATGGACCCCGCCCCCGCCGGCCGAGGCGGCGGAGTAGGGCGGGGAGATCGTTGGATAGGCGGTGCATGGTTCGAGGCATCGCTGTGCGATGCACCTCACCATGACGGAAAATGGGCTCTCCTCTGGTCGTCATGGTGAGGCGCCCTGCGCAGCAGGGCCTCGAACCACGCACAAGGCCCGACCGCAACGCGGCGCAGCCTCACTCGAACCACGCTTCGATGCGCAAAGTCGCCCGCTCGCGGTCGTTCCACCCGATCTGCCCCGTGAAGGGGCGGGTCTCGGTCGGCGGGTCCAGTGCGCCGCGCGCCCGCCCCGCGCAGCGGCGCTTTTGCGCCGCCGCGTCGAACGCGGTTTCGCGCATCTCTGAAACGATCACGCTCTTGCCGACGCTGCGGCGTTTCCACATCGCGCCTTCCTCCAGCAGCGCATCGAACAGGTCCGGCGCGTCGCAGGGCGGCAGCTGCGTCCGGCGCAGATCCGTCAGGCGCGGTGTCACCGGAGCATGCCGGCTCTCCGGCCGCTCGATGGCGTAGCGCACCAGATAGGCGTTGGCGGGCAAGGCGCCGCGCGCGGCGATCTCCAGCGCGGCGTCGCAGACGCGCATGTCCACGTCGTCCACTTCGGGGTCTTCGACGATCCGGTTCAGCGCCAGATGCGTGCGGATGCCGCGCTCGCGCGTTTCATGGATCAGCGTTGTGGCGGCGTCGGCCAGCATCTCGACCATCGCTTCGGTCTGCGCCGCATCGTCGCATGCGGGCAGCGGCGGCGGCGGCTCGATGTTGAAGAACCAGATCGCGCCGCCGACAAGCCCCAGCAAGGCGATCAGCGGAATTATGTTCTGCGGCATCGTCCCGATCTCCCCCCACCGGCCCGCGATGATGCCATTGCGATTCTGCGTGGAATAGGGCCATCGCGCCGCTACAACCGTTGATACGTAGGCGTGACGGGGCCGGCTCTCTAATCAGCCGCCTCCATTTTTCAGTTCGGAGCGTGGCGTGAAGATTCGGCTTTTCCTGGCGGTGGCGGCTTTCGCCTCTTTCATTCCGGCGGCTTCGGCGGAAACCGACGATCCCATGTACACGTTCGGCGCGGAAACCTGCGGCCGGGTGCTCGACGGCGATGTCGACGGCATCGCCGGCGCGCCCTATCGCGACGCCATCGCCGCCGCCGGACAGGACCGTGCGGCGTTCTGCGGCTGCGTCGGGGCCGGTTTCCGCGACAACCACGAGGCTCAGGCGGCGGAGATCGCGGCTGCGGGCGATAACACCGCCGCCGTCACCGAGGCCTTCAACCGCATCCTGGTGCGCAATCTCGAGGCCTGCCTTACGGCGTCCGACGAGGTGACCGACGGCGACCTTCAGGACGCCGACCAGGCCTACCAGATCGACCCGGAAGACGAGCGCATGTGCCGCCTCGCGCTGGCGGGCGACCTGCCGATCCCCGGTCTCGACGCCGCCGAGGTGATCGAGGGCTACACGACCGAAGGCCGCACCGACGAGGAATTCTGCGGCTGCGTGGCGGCGAAGATCGCGATGGAGGGCGAAGAGGCCCGCACGGCCGTCGAAAACGCCGCCAACCCGATGCAGGCCTATCTGGGCCAACTCGGCGCGGCCATCGAAGCCTGCCGCTAAATCCCGCCGGCCAACGGCGCGGAGGCCGGAGTCGGCCTCCGCGCGCGCTCTGCGAGGTGCGGGCTAGCCAGAGCCGGCTAGGACGTCGCGCACGCGAATGCGCAGCCACCGGCCGTTCGCGACGATATGCAACGTGTCGTCGAGACCCTGCATCAGCAGCGCTTCGCGGTTCGACACGCCGATCCGTCGTGTGGCGACGATTTCGGTATCGGGCTTGTCATGGCGCAGGCGGACCACTGAAATCCGGTCTGTCTCACCGTAGCCTCCGGCCAGAAGCACATGATCGCCATCGATGGCCAGCGCGGTATAGCCGCCAGGCGGGTGACCTGTGCGCCACGAGCGCTTACCGCCATCCTGCATCCGGCTGATCCAGAAGTCGGTATAGGTAGAACTCCAGATCGCAGAACCAGCCAGCGTCAGCCCGTAGCAATCGGAAACGAACGCTTGCTCGTCGATCCCTGGGGTCGGCTCCGCTTCGTTGAAGCGCCATAGCAACGCGCCGCCGTCGCTGTACTGCGCGATGCCGCTCGATGAAACGGGCCAGTTCCCGTCCTCATCTTGCTCGCCGAACACGCCCTCGTCGAAATACCCGACCCAGATCGCCCCGTCCGGCGCGCATCGGACGTGTTGGATGCCGTCCCCCACATGAAACGCGGTCGACAGATCGCCTCGGCTGGTGAAGACGAACGCATTGGCGTCTCGACCCTGCGTGCGCCGGGCGACGGCGAGCCATCGGCCGTCTGCAAAGCGTTCGACGACAGGGGCCATGGTGATTTTCGGGAGTTCGACCGGTTCGCTCTCGGTCGCGCCGTCGAACGAAACGACATGCATGCGATAAGCCGGCAGCGGCGTTTGCCTGGTGAACCCGCTTTCATACGCCGCGCGCATATGCGCGTGCACATCGTACGAGGTCCTGAGAATGGCGAGAGCGCCGTCCATCAAAATCGCATAGCCGTGGTCGAACCAGCCGTCCGGCGTGGCCGGCAGTGCGACTTCGGCGCCTGCGACAGGCTCGGCCATGCGCTAAACCGCCACCCTGAACCGCTCCATGCCGCGGAAGAAGGGCAGGGCGCGCCATGCCGGCGCGCCGTCTTCCGCGATCCGCAGCGTCGGGAAACGCTGGAAGAAGGTCGAGAAAAAGCTCGCCGCCTCCATCCGCGCCAGCGGCGCGCCGATGCAGATATGCGCGCCCCCGCCGAACGAGACATGCGGCGTGCCCTTGCGGCTGATGTCGAACTCGTCCGGCCGCTCGAACGCCGCCGGATCGCGGTTCGCGGCTCTCAGGCCCAGCATCACGCTCTGGCTCTGCTTCATCGGGCAACCGCCCACCGCGCGATCCTCGGGCAGGATGCGCGCGGTGATGTCCACCGGCCCCTCATAGCGCAGGATCTCCTCAACCGCCTGCGGCACCAGCGACGGGTCTTCCACCAGCTTCTCCCTTTGTGCGGGGTTCAGCAGGAACAGCCTGACGCCGTTGCCGATGAGATCGGTGGTGGTCAGGTTGCCGCCCACCAGCAGCGCCAGCAGATTGGTCCGCACCTCGGTATCGCTCAGCGGCGCGCCCTCGGCCTGCAACTGCACCATGTCGCTCACCAGATCGTCCGCCGCCGTCTTGCGGCGCGCCTCCATCAGTTCGGTGAAATAGCCGGTCAGCGCCTCCTGGCTGCGTTCCATGTGAACGGTTTCGTCCGGCGTCCGCACCGGGTTCAGCCCCAGGATCACGCCCTCCGACCAGTCGCGGAATTCGTCCAGCCGCTGGTCGTCGACGCCCAGGATGCGCGCGATCGCGACGATGGGAATGGGAATGGCGACGTCGCCGATCAGGTCGAATTCCGCCTTGTCCTGCACCGTGTCCAGAACCTCGGCGACGATGGCGTCGATCTTGGGCCGCGACTTGGCGACGCGCGTATAGAACGCCTTGGCCAGCGGCGTGCGGATGCGGCTGTGATCGGGCTCGTCCATGGTCAGGATCGACTGGCGCTCGCCCGGCGGCAGCTCCAGGCGGCTTTCGTCCAGCAGCAGCCGCGAGAACGAGCCGGGCTCCGCCCGCTCGCCGCCGCGCCACATGGTCCGGTCGTTCACGATCCCCCGCACGTCGGCATAGCGCGACAGGAACCAGGTCTTGGTGCCGTCATTGTCGTCGCGCCAGATCGGGCACTGCTCGCGCATCGGCTTCAGGCGGGCGTGCGGATCGGCCTTCGTCACGGGGTCGAAAGCGCTCAGTTCCAGCACCGATTTCACCGGGGCGTCCGCCATCGTCGTCTCTCCCTGCTCGCGTCTTTTCTGATTATTTGTCAGGGTGGCGCAGAAAGCCCACGGCGGCAAGTATCCCGGCCCCATGACCCAGACCGAATCGCTCATCGCCCACGCGCTCGCCGATCCGGTGAACGGGCGCGTTCTGGACGCGCTGGAGCGGCTGGCCGTGCCCGATTCCTGGCTCGTCTCGGGCTGTATCTTTCAGGCCGTGTGGAACGGCCTCACCGGGCGTCCGCCGGCCTATGGCGTCAACGATTACGACGTCTTCTATTTCGACCCCGATACCAGCTACGAGGCCGAAGATGCGGTGATCCGCCGCTGCGCCGGCGCGCTGGCCGATGTGACGGCCGAGGTTCAGGTGCGCAATCAGGCGCGCGTGCATCTGTGGTATCCGCAGAAGTTCGGCCGCCCCTATCCGCCGGTGCTGAACGCCAGCGAGGGGCTTACGCGCTTCCTCGCCCCGTGCTGCGCGGTGGGGCTGCGCCGCGCGGCCGGGCGGATCGAGATCGCCGCGCCGTTCGGGCTGGACGATCTCTTCGCCATGACCATCCGGCCCAATCCGCTCACCACCGGCCCCCGCGACCAGTACGAGGCCAAGGCCGCGCGCTGGAAATCGGTCTGGCCCGAGGTCACGGTTCTGCCATGGACGGGTGATGCCCTCGATTGAAAGCGTGGCTGTGAACCGCCAAACTCACGGCTGGATTGAAGGAGACATCGTCCGATGAGCATCCGCACCCTGTTCGCCGCCTTTGCGGGCGTCGCGTTCGCCGCCTCGGCCCTGGCGGCGCCGCTGATCGTGACCCCGCCCGACGTGTCGAAGAACGACCCCGCGCTCACCGCGCTGCTCGACACGCTGGTCAAGGCCGCCGACGCCCGGGACTTCGCGCCGTTCGAGGCGGCCATGTCGCCCGAAGTCCTCGGCTCCTATGGCGGCGAGGGCGGGGTTCAGGAATTCCGCACGATGTACGAGATCGACAGTCCCGACAGCGTCTTCTGGGGCGAGTTCAAGGAAGCCGTGGCGCTGGGCGCCGTCGAGATCGAGCCCGGCCTGGTCTATGCGCCCTATCTCGCCGGCACGCTGCCCGAGGAAGCCGACCCCTATCTCAGCCTCGTCGCCATCGGCGAGAAGACGCAGCTCTACGCCGAACCGAAGGACGACGCGGCGGTGGTCGCCGACATCACCCACCAGGTCGTCGAACAGCTCGATATTACGCCCGAAGAGCTGGCCAAGACGCCCGAGGGCTGGATTCGGGTGAAGGCCGATGCGGGCGAGGGCTATGTGAAGGAGGCCGAGGTCCGCTCGGCCATCGACTTCCGCGCGGTCTTTGAAAAGAAAGACGGCGCGTGGAAGCTGGCCGCCTTCGTCGCCGGCGACTGAAATGCCCGAAGCGCTCGCGCCTGGTTCGCCGGGCGAGCTGATCCTGCGCGTCCTGGTGGCGCTGGCGCTGGGCTTCCTGATCGGGCTTGAGCGCGGCTGGCGCGGGCGCGACGAGGAAACGGGCGAGCGCCTGGCGGGCGTGCGCACCTATACGCTCTATGCCCTTCTGGGTGGCCTCGCCGGCGTCGCCCCCGCCGACTGGGCGCTGCCCGCCGCGCTGGTCGCGGCGGGTCTGCTGATCGCGGCCGGCTATTTCGTTTCCGCCGGACAGCCTGACGCCGATCGCGGCATGACGTCCGAGGTCGCGGCGCTGGCGACGGTCGCGCTGGGCGGACTGGCGGGGCAGGGCGAGCTTCTGCTGGCGGTCATCGGGGCTGTGCTGGTGGTGCTGATCCTGGGGCTCAAGCAGCCGCTCCATCGTTTCCTCGGCCTCATCCGGCATGACGAGGTCGCGGCGGCGCTCAAGCTGCTCGCCATCTCCGTCCTCATCCTGCCGCTTCTGCCCAACGAGGATTACGGCCCCGGCGGCGTCCTCAACCCCTATGCGATCTGGTGGGCGGTCGTGCTGGTCGCGAGCCTCAGCTTCGCGGGCTATATCGCGATCCGCGTCTTCGGCGTCACCCACGGCCCGCTGCTGTTCGGCCTTGTCGGCGGCCTCGCCTCGTCGACCGCCGTCACCGTCACCTCGGCGCGGCTGGCCAAGGGCGAAAGCAATCGCG
>CAZBPO010000191.1:5548-6092 GCA_964493795.1 uncultured Flavobacteriaceae bacterium | reverse complement strand
TGGTCTGGCCGGACATCGAGGTGACGATATCGCCAAGGCCAATGTCGTCGGCGTGCTGGGGCTGGTCGAGAACATGCCCGACGCCGACGCCCAGCGGCCCGGCGATATCGTCACCTCGATGTCCGGCCAGACCATCGAGGTCTGGAACACCGACGCCGAAGGCCGCCTCGTTCTGGCCGACGCGCTCTGGTACACGCAGGACCGCTTCAAGCCGCGCTATATGGTCAATCTGGCGACGCTGACCGGCGCGATCATGATCTCGCTGGGCCTCGACCATGCGGGCCTGTTCTCGAACGATGACAGCCTGGCGGCCGCGCTGGACAAGGCCGGCAAGGCGACGGCCGAGCCGCTGTGGCGCATGCCGCTGGTGGAATCGCTGGACCGCGCTCTGGATTCGACCTGCGCCGACATGAAGAACATCACCGGCAGCCGTTATGGCGGCTCGATCGTGGGCGCGATGTTCCTCCAGCGTTTCGTCAACGAGACCAAGTGGGCGCATCTCGACATCGCGGGCGTCGCCTGGAGCGGCAAGGCCCGTGCCGTG
>CAZBPO010000191.1:4376-5538 GCA_964493795.1 uncultured Flavobacteriaceae bacterium | reverse complement strand
GCCGTGCACCCGGAAGGGGCCAGCGGGTTCGGCGTGCGGTTGCTCGACTCGTTCGTCCGCGACGTCGCGGAGGGTTGAGGCGAAGGCGCGCCGCCTTAATGGGCGGCGCGCATCCCGCCCGGAGGCAGCGCCATGGTCTATGCCAAGAAAGGTCGCGGCAACGCCGTTCCCGAGACGGTCACCCTCGACGGCGAGGTGATGACCTGGAAGCCGCTGAGCGAACCGCGCTGGACCTCCGACGGTTATATCGGCCTGCGCATTTCGGTGCAGGTGATCGAGGATGGGCTCAGCTATCGCGAGCTGATCATCGAGTTTCCCTATACGCGCAGCCAGAACGGCCGCCCGAAAAGCTGGCCGCATCGGCCGCGTGAATTCCGGCTGCTGCTGGAAGGGGCGATCCGGCAGGCGATGGATCTGGGCTGGAACCCGTCCTCGCGCGGCCGGCCGTTCAACATCGTCGCCGACGAAGACCCCGACGATCCGGCGCGTCCCGAGGGCGCGCGGTGACCGAGGTCTGGTTCTATCATCTTCAGCGCGAGACGCTGGAGAACGCGCTGCCGCCGCTGCTGCAAAAGACGCTGGAGCGGGGCTGGCGCGCCGTGGTCAGGGCAGGGGGGCAGGAGCGGGTCGACGCGCTGGACGCCCATCTGTGGACGTTTCGCGACGACGCGGTGCTGCCGCACGGCCGCGCCGCCGACGGCTTCGCCGCACGCCAGCCGATCTATCTGACCGCCGGCCACGAATTGCCCAACGGGCCGCATTGCCTGTTTCTGGTCGATGGCGCTGCGCCGGCTGATTGGAGCCTGCCCGACCTGACGCTGCTTGAGCGGATCGTGCTGGTTTTCGACGGTCGCGATGAAATGGCGTTGGCCGACGCCCGCCGGCAGTGGACCGCCGTCCGCAGCGCCGGCCACGCCGCGACCTACTGGAAACAGTCGCCGTCAGGCCGCTGGGAAAAGCAGGCCTAGCAAACCGCCCGGCGCGAGTTGCGCTTCCGTCAGCATGCACATAAAAGTGCGACTAATTCGCAACAGTGGCGGTCCTAAACCGCCGGCCGTGTGGCGGACGAAAAGCGGGGGCGGCGACGCCCGGACGTGAGGTCTGAGAATGCTGCTGCAGATTCCTGGTGTGCTGTCCAAGGACGAGGTCGCCGCCTGCCGAC
>CAZBPO010000191.1:510-4366 GCA_964493795.1 uncultured Flavobacteriaceae bacterium | reverse complement strand
CGATCGACGCCGCTGCGTGGGTCGACGGCAACACGACGTCGGGGTTCCAGGCGGCGCTGGCCAAGCGGAACCAGCAGCTGCCGGCGGAGGGCGCGGTGGCGCGCGAAGAGGGTCGCAAGATCGTCGCGGCGCTTGAGCGCAACCCGCTGTTCGTGTCGGCCGCGCTGCCGCATTCGATCCTGCCGCCGATGTTCAATCGGTATGGCGCGGGGCATGGTTTCAACAACCACGTCGACAACGCCATCCGCCGGAATCCCACTACGGGCGGGCGTTTGAGGACGGATCTGTCGGCTACGTTGTTCCTGGCCGAGCCCGACGCCTACGACGGCGGCGAGCTGACGATCGAGGACGCCTATGGCGCGCACAGCGTCAAGCTGGAGGCGGGCGATCTGATCCTCTACCCGGCGACGAGCCTGCACAACGTGACGCCTGTGACGCGCGGCGAGCGGGTCGCGTCGTTCATGTGGATTCAAAGTCTAGTGCGAAGCGATCAGCAGCGGTCGATGCTGTTCGATCTGGACGTGGCGATCCAGTCGATGGGCGCGCGGGTCGGGCATGACGATGCCGCGATCGTGTCGCTGACCGGCACCTACCACAATCTTCTGCGCCTATGGGCCGAGCCCTGATCTGCATCGCGAGTGATTATCAATACTATTGCTCGTAGCCGCCCCTATCGGTAATTGATTACCAGTCGCAATCACGGAGGTGGTCGCGCCGGGGCAATCAATCTGACGATAGGGGAGTTTCAAAGTGTCCAAGGTGCATGGGGTTACGGCGCGCCGGCGTCAGGCTTTCGGCGCGCGCGCCGTAGCGGGTTTGGCGGGGCTCGCCCTGTCTTCGGTCGCTTTCGGAGCGGAATCCGCGCCGGCCGCGAACCAGGACGACCCGGCCAACACGGCGGAAACCCAGAATGTCGGCGGCGAGACGGTTTACGTCACCGGCCAGACGCGTCCGCAATCGCCCAAAGCCACCGCGCCGCTGCTCAACACGCCGCAGGCCGTCACCGTGGTGCCCAAGGAACTGTTCACCGAGCAGGGCGCGCGCAACCTGACGGATATTCTGCGCAGCACGCCGGGCATCACCTTCAATGCCGGCGAGAACGGCTTTTCGACCGGACTGGCGAATTTCAGCCTGCGCGGCTTCGATACCTCGGGTTCGATCTTCGTCGACGGCGCGCGCGACTCCGGCGCCTATAACCGCGACTCGTTCAACATCGAACAGGTCGAGATCGTGAAAGGCCCTGCCGGCGACAATGGTCGCGGCACGGCGGGCGGCTTCGTCAACATCGTGACCAAGACGCCGTTCGCGGGCGCGCTGATCGGCGGCAGCGCGGGCATCGGGTTCGACGACTACGATTCTGAGACCCGCTATCGCGCGACGCTGGACGTGAACCAGTCCCTCGGCGACGGCGTCGCCGGCCGCATCAACCTGCTGCTCGAGACCGGCGGCCTGCCGGGCCGAGCCGTGGCCGAGCGGCGCACCTTCGGCATCGCGCCGTCCATCGCCTTTGGTCTGGGGACGCCGACGCGCTTCGTCCTTTCGGTCCAGTATGTCGAACAGCAGGACATTCCCGACTACGGCGTCCCGGCGGCGATCATCGACGGGATGCGGAATTTCAATCCGGCGCTGGACGCCGACCGCGTCCGCGACCGCTTCTACGGCCTGTCCTCGGACTATGACGATGCGACGTCCTTCTCGGCGCTGGCGCGGGTCGATCATACATTCGCGTCCGGCTGGAACCTGACCGGACAGCTGCGCTGGGCCGATACCGAACGCGATGCGCGCTTCACCGTGCCGACCGGCTATGCCCCCGCCACCAATCTGGTGACGACGCAGCGCCAGGGCCATTATCGCGAGAACCAGTCGGTCTCGCTGCTTGCGAACCTTTCCGGCGAGTTCGCCACCGGAACGGTCCAGCACCGGCTCGCGGTCGGCGTCGAGGCGTCGTGGGACAGCGCCAGCGCCGCGTCTTTCCCGACGGCCAACAACCCCGGCGGCAGCACGATTCCCGTCCTGAACCCCAACCCCGACCGGGCCGGCGCGTGGACCCAGCTGCCCACGCAGTTCAGCGAGGTCGATATCCAGACCGTCGCGGCCTACATCTTCGACACGATCGAGATTTCGCCGGAGTGGCAGATCACCGGCGGCCTGCGCGTCGAGCACTACTCCGTCAGCATCGACAACACGACGGCGGCCGGCGCGCCGCTGGGGCCCGATGGCTATGACGCCTCGCGCACGACGGTCAGCGGGCGTCTGGGCCTGGTCTATAAGCCGGTCGAGAACGTCAGCTTCTACGCTGCGGTCGGCGTCGCGGCCCAGCCGCCGGGCTCGTTCCTGTCGACGCCCGATATCTCGCGCGAAGGCGACAACGCCTTCCCGGGTTACAGCGCCGGCCTCAACAGCGAAGACGCCCGCGTTCAACGCTCGCTCAACTACGAGCTGGGCGTGAAGTGGGAGACGCTGGACAAGCGCCTGAACGCGGCCGTCTCGTTGTTCCGCACCGAACGCCACAATGTCGCGATCACGGGCCGCAATCCGCTTGTCCTGCCGACGCCGCCTGTGGCGCTGCTGGGCTATGGCAAGCAGATCGTGCAGGGCGTCGAGTTCAGCGTCGCGGGCCAAGTTACGGAAGAGTGGTCGGTCTTCGGCGGGCTGCTGTTGATGGACAGCGAGCGCAAGCACAGCGCCTTCCTAGACGAAGGGCGTCGCCTGGCGAACCCGGCCGACTACGGCGCGGTGCTGCGGACCAGCGGCGACGAACTGGCCTTCACGCCGAACGTCTCGGCGACGCTGTGGACCAGCTATACTTTCCCCATCGGCCTGACGATCGGCGGCGGCGTGCAGTATGTCGGCGAATCGTGGGTGGGGCGTCCGGATGACGCCGAGCGCATCATTCCGAATGGCAATGCCGGCGTGCTGCCGAGCCACTGGTTGCTGAACGCCATGGTCGAGTACGACATCACGCCGGACGTCAATGTGCGTCTGAACATCGAGAACATCACGGACGAACTCTACGCGGTGTCGTCGAACTGGCCGGCGACGCGCGTGCAGCTGGGCGCGCCGCGGTCGTTCCTGTTGTCGGTCAACTTCAAGCTCTAGGGTCAAGGCGCGGAAGCCGCGAGAAAGCGGCTTCCGCGCTGATCCCTGCTTGCAGGGCAGTTATTGCGAGTGATTTTCATTGTTATTTTCTGGGCGTATCGCTAAGACGCGCTCAATGAAGAATTCCCAGCAACCTCATGCGCTTCCGGCGATCACGCCCGGCGCCGTCATAGGCAGGTTTCGCCATGAAACCTGACGGCGGCGCGGTCGCCGCGCCGTCACCGGCGCGCCCGAAACCCAAGCCCAAAGGCAATCGCAAGCTTTTCTGGCTGACCCAGTTCCGGCAATGGCATTGGATCAGCGGCGCGATCTGCCTCATCGGCATTCTGTTGTTCGCGATCACCGGCATCACGCTGAACCACGCCGCCGAAATCGAGGCGAAGCCGGTCGTCACGACGCGCGAGGCGGTGTTGCCCGAGGCGCTGGTCGCGTCTCTGGCGCAGAACGATGATGTGGCCGCCCCATTGCCGTCGCCTGTCGCCGAATGGATCCGTGACGCCATTGGCGTGCGCGTCGCCGGGCGTGCGGCGGAATGGTCGGAGGACGAGGTCTATGTCGGCCTGCCGCGGCCGGGCGGCGCGGATGCCCGCGTAGCGCTCGGCGTCGTAAGCCTTCAGAATGTGCTCGGCACTCGGCTGGCACGCGAGCTCGGCCCACGCATGGCCGGCCCGCAACACCTCCCGCTTCGCGACCGGCCACACCGAGCGCACACCGGCGAAGTGCATCGGCTCGACTACGACGACGCCCGTGAAGCGCG
>CAZBPO010000191.1:0-500 GCA_964493795.1 uncultured Flavobacteriaceae bacterium | reverse complement strand
GTCGGAGGACGAGGTCTATGTCGGCCTGCCGCGGCCGGGCGGCGACGCCTTTCTGACCGTGGACCGCAGGGACGGCGCGGTCTTCTACGAGCGCACCGATCGGGGCTGGGTCTCGTATCTCAATGATCTGCACAAGGGGCGCAACACCGGCGTCGTGTGGAGCTGGTTCCTCGACATCTTCGCCATCGCCTGCGTCATCTTCTCGCTCAGCGGATTGGCGCTGCTCTACCTCTACGCCAAAGGCCGCAAATCGACCTGGCCGCTGGTCGGCGCCGGCCTCGCGATCCCCATGGTTCTCGCCATCGTCTTCATCCACTGAAAGGACCGCGCCGCCTCATGCGTATCGTCATTCCCGCCTTCAGCGTTCTCGCCGCCGCGCCCGCCGCTGCAGCGAGCCTCACAGTCACGGTGGAGATCCCGAGGCTCGACGTCGCCGAGTATCACAAGCCCTATGTCGCGATCTGGGTCGAGAAGCCCGATGGCTCGGTCGCAGCCAATCT
>CAZBPO010000190.1:0-6100 GCA_964493795.1 uncultured Flavobacteriaceae bacterium | reverse complement strand
CGCACGGTCCAATAGAGGTGGAAATCCTGAAGCTCGTAGGGACCGATCGTGTCCTCGGTGCGCTGCACGGGCTTGCCTTCGGTCTGGGGGATGAGCTCCGGCGAGATTTCGGTGTCGAGAATCGACTGGAGCACTGCAGATGCTTCGGCCCCGAACAGGTCGCGCGCGATCACCCAGCGTATGAGATACTGGATCATCGTCTTGGGCACCCCGGCATTCACGCCGTAATGCGACATGTGATCGCCGACGCCATAGGTGCACCAGCCGAGCGCCAGTTCAGAAAGGTCGCCCGTGCCGATGACGATGGCATCGTTCAGATTGGCCAGCCGGAACAACGTGGCGGTGCGCGCGCCGGCCTGAACGTTCTCGTAGGTGATGTCGTATTGCGCCGCCCCGTCGCCGGCCGGGTGGCCGATATCCTTGAGCGTCTGGGTCGATACCGGCGCGATGTCGATCTCGGCCGCCGTCGCGCCGAAGGCCTGCATCAGCCGATGTGCGTTGACGCGCGTGCCATCCGAAGTGCCGAAGCCAGGCATCGTGTAGGCGAGCACATTCGCGCGCGGCAGGCCGAGGCGGTCCATCGCCTTGGCGCAGACGACCAGCGCCTGCGTCGAGTCGAGGCCGCCCGACACCCCAAGCACGACTTTCTTCATGCCCGTGGCCGCAAGACGGGTGACGAGGCCCTGAACCTGGATGTTGTAGGCCTCGTAGCAATCCTCATCGAGCCGCGCCGGATCGGACGGCACGAAGGGAAAACGTTCCAGCGTGCGGCAGAAGCCGATATCCCCCGCCGGCGGATCGAACGCGAATTCGACATGGCGATAGGCGCCGACGAGATCGCGATGCTGGTCGGCCGCATCGCCCCATGTGTTGAGCTTCATCCGCTCGGTCACCAGGCGCTCGACGTCGAGATCGGCCAGCAGCACCTTGTCGCCCTTGCCGAAGCGCTGCGATTCCGCCACCAGACCGCATTCGTCGAAGACCACGGCATGGCCGTCCCAGGCGAGGTCGGTGGTCGACTCGCCAATGCCCGCCGCCGAATAGAGATAGGCGGAAACCGTCCGCATCGCCTGCGCGCGGCAGAGCTGGCGGCGTACTTCGGCCTTGCCGACCGTGATGTTGCTGGCCGACAGATTGGCGAGAACCGTCGCGCCCGCCAACGCGGCGAGGCTCGACGGCGGAGCGGGAGTCCACAGGTCCTCGCAGATCTCAACGCCCAGCGTGAACGCAGGCAGGTCCACGCATTTGAAGACGATGTCGACGCCGAAGGGCGCGCGCTGCCCCGCCACGGCGATCGTCTGGCCGCGCACGGCGGCACCAGACGCGAAATACCGCTTCTCGTAGAACTCGCGATAGTTCGGAATATAGGATTTCGGGACCACGCCAAGAATGCGGCCGCGGTGAAAGACGATCGCTGCGTTGTAGAGCCGTCCCTCATGTTCCAGCGGCGCGCCCGCGACGATCAGGCCGGCGATCTCCTCGCTCGCCTGCGCGACGCGCGTCACTGCGGCGCGCACCGCATCGAGCAACGGACGCTGAAAGAACAGCTCGTCATTGGTGTAGGCCGAGAGCCCGAGCTCGGGAAACAGCATCACGGCGGCGCCGCGCGCCGACGCCTCGCGGGCAAGCGCGATGGTTTCGGCTGCGTTGGCTGCCGGATCGCCCAGATGAACGGTCGGCGTGCAGACGGCGGCGCGCACGAAGCCGTGCGCGTAGATGGAGGCGAAAGCGTCGGTCATGGTCGGCAAGCCGCAGGCTCCACAAGGCGGGACCAGTATAGGACACTATGCATGGCGCCGCCAAAGCGCAGGATCACGCCCCGCCGAAATCCGGCCCGCCCTCCCTCAGTTTTCGTCGGCGATCTTCAGAAGATGCTGTCCGTATTCGGTCTTGAGCAGAGGCTGCGCGGCCGCGAGCAGACGGTCCCGGTCGATGAAACCGGCCCGATAGGCGATTTCTTCAAGACAGGCGATGCGGTTGCGCTGGCGATGCTGGACCGTGCGGACGAACTCGGCCGCCTCCAGCAGCGCGTCATGCGTGCCAGTGTCGAGCCAGGCGAAGCCCCGCCCGAGATACTCGACCTCCAGCGTGCCCGCCCGCAGATAGGCGTCGATCACCGAAACGATCTCAAGCTCGCCCCGGGGGCTCGGCTTCACCGCCGCCGCGATGTCGCAGACGTCGCGATCGAAGAAATAGAGCCCGGTGACGGCCCAGGGGGATTTCGGCTCCGGCGGCTTCTCCACGATCTCGATCGGTTTACCGTCAGGCGCGAGCGTCACGACGCCATAGGCGGTCGGATCAGAAACCTCGTAAGCGAAGATCGACGCACCCTTGTCGCGGCTCGCCGCACGCTGAACGAGCGTCTCAAGGCCATGACCGTAGAACATGTTGTCGCCGAGGATGAGCGCCGCGCCCTCCCCTTGCAAAAAGTCACGGCCAAGCGTGAACGCCTGGGCCAGACCTTCGGGACGGGGCTGGACCAGATAGGAAAGACTGATGCCCCAGCGCGAGCCATCGCCCAGAACGCGGCGAAACTGATCCTGGTCTTCAGGCGTCGTGATGATCGCGATGTCGCGAATGCCCGCCAGCATCAGCGTGCTGATGGGGAAATAGATCATCGGCTTGTCGTAAACCGGCAAGAGCTGCTTGCTGATCCCTGTGGTCACGGGAAACAGGCGGCTGCCGGTTCCTCCTGCCAGGATGATCCCACGGGTAATCGTCATAAGGTCTTTCCCCAAGATTTCATGTCCGCCAGACGCGATCCGCTTCCGCGACCGCGCAAAAAACGTGATAGAGCGTCGTCGCGGGCATATGATCCGACAACAGCGCGCCCGAGCCGTCCAGATGATCGCGCCAGCCACCCGGCGCAGCACCGCTCAGAAAGCGACCGAACATCACGTCCCAGGTCTCCGCGCAACGGGCTTGTGCGCCGGTAGCGCCATTCTCGTGCATCACGGCATGCGCCTTGATCGCCTCGGTATGCGGCCAGGTCCGCCGTGACGCGGCGAGAACGGCGCCGCCGCCCGTAAGCCGGTCGACGATCATACCGTCGCCGTCATAGCCGTGGTGGCAGGCATGGGCGTAGAGGGCTTGCGCCTCGACGCCCGGATCGCGGCCGAGGGCGCGCCCCAGCCGGAAGAGCAGCCAGACCCATTCGAAATGATGGCCGGGCTCGACGATGTCGCCACGATCATCGCCCAGACGCGCCCAGCCAGCGCCGAAATATTCCGGCAGAATGCCCTGCTCCGCCTGGTAGAAGCGGGAAGCGAAGAGATCGCCGATCGCCTTGGCCCGCGCCAGAAACGCGGCGTCGCCTGTCGCGTCGTACCAGGCGAGCATCGCTTCGAGCAGATGCATATGCGGGTTCTGATGACGCTCGCGCCCGCCATCGTCCAGCACGCTCAGATAGCCGCCGCCCGGGCCGGCGAAGCTCTCGTCCAGCAGCGCAAGGGTGGCATCGCGCGCCTCGGCGAAGCGCGGATCGGGATCGAGCCGATAGGCCCAGGCGAGACCGAACAGCGCGAAAGCGTGGGCGTAGAGCTCCCGTTTTGCGTCGGCGGGCCGGCCGTCCGGCCCGATGGAGAAGACCCAGCCGGGCTGGCCATCGGGCGACAGATAGCGATCGATCATCGCGTGGGCGGCGCGCAGGGCCTGTTCCCGACCGTCCGGCCACCAGCCCAACAACGCAGCGTGGGCGAAGGTGTAAATCTGACGCGCCTGGGTCGTCAGCCGGCGCGGCGCGTCCACAACCGGCGCCCCGGCAAGGTCCAGACGTTCGACGTAAAGGCCTTGCTTCGGCTCAAATCCCGCCCCGGCCCACAAGGGCAGAGCGCGGCGGATGAGCCATTCGCGCCCTGCCTGCGCTCTTTCCGTCATATGTGACGGCTCCGAGAAACCTGCAGGCGAGGCGATCATATCGTCCAATGAACCTGGGCGCGGGGCGCGATGGGCCTGTTGCTTAATCACCTCGCAAGGGGTGCGCAAGCGGTATGAGGGAGGCGGATTGCCAGCCGAAACCGCAGTCTTTCCGACATTTTTCCCGGAAAACCGCCCTGACCGCCTGATACGCGCCCTCGCGCGTTCACATTCGAAGTTGGCGGCAGGCCGGGTCTCGACTAATCTGCGATGCGTTCTCGTGCGCTGAAATTCCAGCCGCAAGACCGCTATCGCCATGTTTGCAGGACTGAGGACGACTGCCCCTTGGACACGGCGTACTCTTTTCCGGCGGGATATAGAGAGAGCGATATCTCAGCGAACAAATCTGCGGACTTGCGAAAGTTCCGCAGCTGGGCTCCGACCGCCATTTCGACCGGGGTGCCGCGATGAACGAGCAAGCCCTGCCGGTCCGCACCTATCTGAAACGCCAGGTCGACGTCATATCGGCGCTGGTGCTGCGCGATCTCCAGACCCGCTTCGATCGCTCGTGGATGTACATCATCGCCGTGGGCTGGCCTCTGATGCACATCGCAATCATCGTGGCGGTTTACAGCGCTCTTGGCAGAAGAGCCGAGCTTGGCACCGATCCCGTGATCTTCTTTGCGCTCGGGATTCTGCCCTTCATTCTCTTCACCTATCCCTGCCGCTGGGTGACCTTCGCCATCACCGAGAAGCGGATTCTGCTCCAGATTCCGCGCGTTCAGATCATCGACATCATCCTGGCGCGCGTCATTATGGAATGCATCACGGCTTTCGCCGTCATCTTCGCCTGTCTTGGGGTATTGTTCCTCGTCGGCTCATCGTTTCAGCCCAACGACCCGCTCGATCTGATCGGCGCACTGGCCGGATCGCTGTTGCTTGGCATAGGCCTTGGCATCGCAGCCTGCATCCTCGCCGCGATCAAGCCCCGCATCGCCATGTTGGTCATCCTGTTGAATATCGCGGCCTATCTGTTGTCCGGCGTCATCTTCATGCCGGGCAATCTGCCGGCGGAGATCCGCTATGCGCTTTCGTGGAACCCGCTGCTGCACGGCGTCGAATGGGCGCGCGAAGCCTATTACGGCGACTATCGCTCGATCGTGCTCGACAAGAGCTATCTGATCGCGTCCGGCTGCGCGCTTCTGCTTGGCGGCTTCATCGCCGAACGTTTGATGCGAAAGCGGATACTCAGAGGCTGAGCTCGGCCCGAAGCCGGTCAAGTACGACCGGCAAAGCACGCCGCCACGAGGGCAACGTCACGCCATACGCATTGGCCAGCCTAGCGCCGTCGAGCCTGGAATTGGCGGGGCGGCGCGCAGGCGTCGGATAGTCCGCCGTCGAGATCGGCAGCGCGACGCAGCGTTTGCCGTCTCGCGCCGCGAGGTTGTCGAATATGCCCTGCGCGAAGGACTGCCAGCTCGCAGCCTCCGAACCCGCCATATGGAACACGCCCCTCAGCGTGGGATCGTCGGGCCTGCCGGCGAGGCGCTGGGCGATGACGATCAGCGCGTCGGCGATATCAAGGGCCGATGTCGGGCAGCCGATCTGGTCGGCGACCACGCGAACTTCTTCACGCTCCTGCCCGAGCCTGGCCATGGTCTTCACGAAGTTCCGTCCGAACGGCGAATAGACCCAGGCCGTACGCAGCACCGCCACCGGTCCTCCGGCGTCGAGGACCGCCGTCTCGCCGGCAAGCTTGCTCGCGCCGTAGATGCCGGTCGGACCGGTCGGGTCGTCCTCGCGATAGGGCCGGTCCAGAGAGCCGTCGAAGACATAATCCGTCGACACATGAAGCAGGGGCACGCCCAGCACCCGCGCCGCCGCCGCGACATGCCCTGCGCCGTCCCGGTTTACGGCGAACGCTTCGTCCACCTCGGTTTCGGCCTGATCGACCGCCGTGTAGGCCGCCGCATTCACGACCGCGTCCGGCCCGGCCTCTTTCAGCGCGGAAAGGATGGTTTCCGGCGCCGAGAGATCGAGCCGCGGGCGGCCGAGCGCGATCACCTCGACGCCCGAGACGGCTCCGCGCTCGAGCAGGGACCGTGCGACCTGGCCTTCTGTTCCGGTGACGACAATCCGGAACGCCGCCATCAGGTGATCAACCCCAGGCGCTCGCCGCCATAAACGCGCTCGCGCAAGGGCCGCCACCACCATTCATTGTCGAGATACCAGCGCACCGTCTTGA
>CAZBPO010000189.1:1307-6126 GCA_964493795.1 uncultured Flavobacteriaceae bacterium | reverse complement strand
CGCGGGCCTTGGAGATGATGTTCCTGCAATCCCACGGGGCGAGGAACTGCGCCTTCTTCACATGCAGCCAGCCGCCGGCCGCCGCCGTCGCGCGGGCCGCAGCGACGACGAGGTCGGTCTGGCGCACCAGAAAGGCCGGCACCTGGACCAGATCGGCCACGGCGGCGACCGGCCCGGCCTGGTCGATCTCGTGCAGGTCGGTGCAGACGGGCACGCTCAGCCGCTTCTTCACCTCGGCCAGCATGGCGAGGCCGTCTTTCAGGCCCGGCCCGCGATACGAGGTGATCGACGAGCGGTTGGCCTTGTCGAAGCTGGCCTTGAAGACGAAGGGCAGGCCCAGTTCGGACGTGATCGCTTTCAGCTCGGCCCCCACCTCAAGCGCCAGATCGAGATTTTCCAGCACGTTGAGGCCGGCGATCACCAGCAGCGGATGACCCTCGCCGAGCGCGATGTTCCAGTTTTTCAGCGTCAGGGCGGTCATGCGGCAGCATCCGGCGGTTCTATGAGCCGTCCATGTAATGCATCCGGCGCGGAAATGCCCGTGGCTCGTACGGCGTCGGCGGGTTAGGTAAACACCATGCCTGAACTGCCCGAAGTCGAAACCGTCCGGCGTGGCCTGAGGCCCGTGCTGGAAGGCCGCCGGATCGCCGAGGCGGTCGTCCGCCGCAAGGATCTGCGCTTTCCTTTCCCGGATCGTTTCGGGGCCAGACTCAGCGGGCGGCAGGTGATCGCCCTGCGCCGCCGGGCCAAATATATCCTCGCCGATCTCGACGGCGGCGAGACGCTGATCGTGCATCTGGGCATGTCGGGCCGCTTCACGATCTACCCCAGAGGCTCGAACGAAGGCGCGATGCTGGGGGCGTTCCATCACGCGACGCCCGAGGCCGCCTCGGGGGCGGGCAAGCACGATCACGTGCTGCTGGAGACGGAAGCGGGCGACCGCGTCGTCTATAACGACCACCGCCGGTTCGGGCTGATGCTGCTGGAGCCGACCGGCGCGATCGACGCGCACCGCCTGTTCGCGGGGATCGGGCCGGAGCCGCTGGAGCCGCCGCTGGACGGGCAGACCCTGGTCTCTTTGCTGGCCGGCAAGGCGACGCCGATCAAGGCGGCGCTGCTGGATCAGCGGGTCGTGGCGGGGCTGGGCAACATCTATGTCAGCGAGGCGCTGCATCGTTCCGGGATCAATCCGAAGCGCGCCGCCGGCTCGCTGTCGCCGCCGCGCGTCGCCCGGCTGGCCGAAGCGGTGACGGCGGTGCTGACCGACGCCATCGCGGCCGGCGGCTCGACCCTGCGCGACCACGCCCAGCCTTCGGGCGAGCTTGGCTATTTCCAGCACGCCTTCCGGGTCTATGACCGCGAGGGAACGCCCTGCCCGACGCCCGGCTGCAAGGGCGAGATCCGGCGGATCGTGCAGGCCGGTCGCTCGACCTTTTACTGCACCGCCTGCCAGCGCTAAGGACAGGCGCAGCACAAAACACCAGAGGAGACGCCCATGGCCGAGTTCGAGACCATCCTGACCGAAACGCGCGGCCGTGTCGGCCTGATCACGCTGAACCGCCCGCAGGCCCTCAACGCGCTGAACGCCCTGCTGACGCGCGAAGTGGCGGCGGCGCTGGCGGCCTACGAAGCGGATGAAGGGATCGGCTGCGTGGTGCTGACCGGCTCGGCCCGCGCCTTCGCGGCCGGGGCCGACATCAAGGAGATGGCCCCGCAGAGCTATATGGACGTCTTCAAGGGCGATCTGTTCGCGGCCTTCGAGCATGCCGTGTCGTCGTTCCGCAAGCCGCTGATCGCCGCCGTGGCGGGCCATGCGCTGGGCGGCGGGTGCGAGCTGGCCATGCTGTGCGACTTCATCATCGCCGCCGATACCGCCAAATTCGGCCAGCCCGAGATTAATCTGGGCGTGATGCCGGGCATCGGCGGCTCGCAGCGCCTGACCCGCTTTGTCGGCAAGTCCAAGGCCATGGATATGTGCCTGACCGGGCGTACCATGGACGCCGCCGAGGCCGAACGCGCGGGCCTGGTTTCCCGCGTGGTTCCCGCCGATACGCTGTTGGAAGAAGCCCTGAAGGCGGCCGAAAAGATCGCCGGCCAGTCGCTGCCCATCGCCATGATGACCAAGGAAAGCGTCAACCGGGCCTATGAAACGACGCTGGCCGAGGGCGTGCGCTTCGAGCGGCGGCTGTTCCATTCCATGTTCGCCACCGCCGACCAGAAGGAAGGCATGGGGGCTTTCGTGGACAAGCGTAAACCCGGCTTTACCCACGGTTAGCCGAAACCGCCCGACTCTCGCGTTGACGCGGGGGGCGGGCTCTGCCTATAACGCGCGCCCCAAGCGAGACACGAGATTATGGCGAACATCAAATCGGCCGCGAAAGCCGCCCGCAAGGCTGTGAAGGCCCAGGCCCGCAACATCGCCCGCAAGAGCCGCGTGCGCACCTATGTGCGCGCCGTCGAAGAGGCGCTGGCGAAGGGCGACAAGGACGCCGCCGCCGCCGCACTGAAGGCCGCGCAGCCGGAGATCATCCGCGGCGCGACCAAGGGCATCATGCACACCAACACCGCGGCCCGTAAGGTTTCCCGTCTGGCCAAGCGCGTGAACAAGCTGGGCGCGGCCGCCACGGCCTGACGCTTCGGGGCGGATTCACCGCCTCGTTCTGGACTTGATGTCTTCAATGAAAGCCGACGCACGGCGCCGCTAACGCGGCGCCGTTCTTGTTGTTCGACGCCTGTCACGCGCGTCGCGGAGTTGCGCCAAATCCTAGTATTTTACAGGGATTCAGAACGACACCACCCGTCGATGAATCCACCGGGGAAGATTCTCACGCACAAGAGAGTCTTTCCACTTGCGTCGTAAATTTGTCGTCGCTAATCTTATCCACATCGAGAGACGCCGCCGTCGGGGGCAATATCCAACAATCGAGTTCTGCTCGGCGTGAAGGCGCACAAGCATAGTTGTGCCTGCGCTTAAGTCTTGATTGAGTGGATATTTTTTCGGCATGACGAAGCTGGCGGCGGCGCGGGGCGATGGCGTCGTTCAACGGGGGGATGAAGCGCGAGCGATGAGCGGGATTCAATCCATGCCTGCCGCCCATTACGCCGGCGACGTCACACCCGCCGAAGCCTGGCGCGTTCTCAGCCAGACGGCCGATGCTCAACTGATCGACGTACGCACAAGCGCCGAGTGGCAGTTCGTGGGCCTGCCCGATCTGGCGCCGCTGGGCCGCCGTCCGCTGCTGTCCGAATGGCAGGTCTATCCCGACATGGCGGTGAACGCGGCTTTCGCCGACGAAACCGGGGCGGCGCTGGCCGCAGCAGGCATCGCGAAGACGACGCCGCTGTTCCTGCTGTGCCGTTCGGGCGCGCGTTCGCGCGCCGCAGCGGCGGCGCTGACCGCCAAAGGCTATCAGGCGGCCTACAACATCGCGCATGGATTTGAAGGCGATCCGGATGATCAGGGGCATCGGGGATCGCTGAACGGCTGGAAGGCCGACGACCTGCCCTGGCGGCAGGGCTAAGGGCTGCGGGCCGGCATTCGCCGCCGCGCCCGCGTCCCGGACGGACGAGAACATTGACGGGGACAGGACGGCGCGACGCGCGGTCCCAGGGGAAGACAAGAATGCTGGAAACCAGCAACGGAACCGGATTGTGGGATGCGGTGCGCGAGCGCCTGATCGCGGAGATCGCGCCGAATGCGTTCGACTTCTTCATCAAGCCGCTGACCGCGCTGAACGATCAGAGCGAAGAGCTCGTGCTCGGCGCGCCGACCGCTTTTCTGCGCCAGTATGTGCGCGATCATTACGGCGCGCTGATCCTGCGTTTCGCCGAAGAGGTGAGCGGCGTCTCGACGCGCGTGTCCTATGTGACCGCGACCAGCCTTTCGCCCGCACCGGCCGCCGGGGCAGCGGCCGATCCCGCGCAGCCGCCCGCCGCGCCGGCCGATAACGCCATTGAGCTGGCGATCGGCCAGCCGCTGAATCCGCGCTACACCTTCGCGCAGTTCATCGCCGGCCGCCCCAACCGTTTCGCCTATGAGGCGTCGCTGGGCGTCGCCGAGCAGATTCCCGAGGCGCGCTACAACCCGCTATTCCTTTACGGCGGATCGGGCCTGGGCAAGACGCACCTGATGCACGCGATCGGCCACGAGGTGCGCCGCCGCCGCCCCGACCTGCGCGTCGTGTATCTGTCGTCCGAGCGCTTCATGAACGGCTTCCTGAAGGCGCTGCGCGAGAAATCGACCATTGAATTCAAGGACATGCTGCGCGCCGCCGACGTGCTGCTGATCGACGACATCCAGTTCCTGGCGGGCAAGGAATTCACCCAGGAAGAGTTCTTCCACGCGCTGAACGACCTCATCGGCGCGGGCAAGCAGCTGGTCCTCACCGCCGACCGCAGCCCCCGCTCGCTCGACGGCATCTCCGAGCGCATCAAGTCGCGCCTGGCGGGCGGGCTGGAGGCCGACCTTCACCCGACCGATTTCGAGCTGCGCTTCTCGATCCTCCAGGCCCGCCGCGACCAGGCCGCCAGGCCGCGCGTGCGCGAAGGCGTCGGCGACGACGTGCTGCGCTATCTCGCCCAGAAGATCGTCTCGAACGTGCGCGACCTGGAAGGCGCGTTCAACAAGCTGGCGGTGATGACCGAGGCGACCGACGAGCCGGTGACGGTGGAACGGACGCGCGATTTTCTGGCCGATATCCTGCGCACCCATGACCGCAAGATCACCATCGACGAGATCCAGAAGCGGGTGGCGGAATTCTACAATCTGCGCTCGGCCGACATGCTCTCGCCCCGCCGGGCCACCTGCCGGGCCCGGCGG
>CAZBPO010000189.1:0-1297 GCA_964493795.1 uncultured Flavobacteriaceae bacterium | reverse complement strand
GGTCGCGCCCGCCGAAGCGCCGGCCGATATCGGGCAGCGACCACACCACGGTCATCCATGCGGTCAAACGCATCGAGGAGCTGCGCTCGACCGACAGCGCGCTGGACGACGAGCTGATCCGGCTGCAGCGGATGCTGGAAGAGTAAAACGCCGCACGCGGCCCGGTTTGCGCCGGGCCGCAACTGCTTATACTGATTCACCTAATCCAAGTGGGGACGGGGGGTCCCCCTGTCCACGTATCGGAACGTCGCGCCCATGAAGATCACGCTCGAACGCAGCGCGCTTTTGAAATCGCTGAACCATGTGCAGAGCGTGGTCGAGCGGCGCAACACGATCCCGATCCTGTCCAACGTCCTGCTCGACGCCTCGAAGGACAAGCTGTCGCTGACCGCGACCGATCTGGACATCGAGATCGTCGATGGCCTGACCGCCGACGCCGCAAGGCCCGGCGCGACCACCGCCTCGGCGCATATGCTGTACGACATCGTGCGCAAGCTGCCCGACGGGGCGCAGGTGCAGATCGAGCTGTCGGGCGACACCGGCCGCATCCAGCTTTCCGCCGGCCGCTCGCGCTTCCAGCTGGGCGCATTGCCGCGCGAGGACTTCCCGGCGATGAGCGCGGGCAGCCTGCCCCACGCCTTCTCGGTGGCGGCCAGCGACCTGAAGCGCCTGATCGACAAGACCCGCTTCGCGATCTCCAGCGAGGAGACGCGCTATTATCTCAACGGCATCTACCTGCACGCCGCCAAGGGCAAGGACGGCGTCACGCTGCGCGCCGTGGCGACCGACGGCCACCGCCTCGCCCGCTTCGACATGGCCGCCCCGCCGGGGGCGGAATCGATGCCCGGCGTCATCATCCCGCGCAAGACCGTGGCGGAGATCCGCAAGCTGATCGACGACGCCCAGGGCGAGGTCGAGATCGCCGTCTCCGACACCAAGATCCGCTTCGCCTTCGGCGAGACGGTCGTGACCTCCAAGCTGATCGACGGCACCTTCCCCGACTATCAGCGGGTCATCCCCACCGGCAACGACAAGCCGCTTTTCGTCGATCGCGGCGCGTTCCAGGAAGCGGTCGACCGCGTTTCGACCGTCGCCAGCGACCGCACCCGCGCGGTCAAAATGACCGTGGAAGACGGCAAGGTGACGCTGAACGTCGTCAACCCCGAACAGGGCAGCGCCAGCGAGGAAGTGGTCGCCGATTTCGCCGGCGACGGGTTCGATATCGGCTTCAACGCGCGCTATCTGATGGACATCGCCTCGGCCCTGAACGGT
Organism: uncultured Flavobacteriaceae bacterium; assembly: GCA_964493795.1. Taxonomy (GTDB): domain Bacteria; phylum Pseudomonadota; class Alphaproteobacteria; order Micropepsales; family Micropepsaceae; genus JADZAI01. Next base: position 25 of record CAZBPO010000189.1, on the reverse strand, counting down.
GCGCAGGCGCAGTTCCTGTTCGCCG
>CAZBPO010000188.1:0-6229 GCA_964493795.1 uncultured Flavobacteriaceae bacterium | reverse complement strand
CGATCAGGCGGATGTTGATCACTGAACCGTCGTCACGACGCAGGTTCTGGACGTGGTCCTCCTGCATACGCACCGTCTTGTCGACGATGCCTTCGTCTTTTCACTGGCTTGGCACATCGGACCCAAACTGCAGGCCCAGTCCGTGGCCGAGGGCTACAATTCAGAAATTGAGGACCGGCTTATCAGCGAGGCCGGCTGGCCGGAACGTCCAGACGCGCTGTTCGACATTTCCGTCTTTGCCGGCTCTTCACAGCCCGGCTTCTTCGGCCATATCGCGGAGAGCAACGCCTTTTCGATGAGCCGCAAGGTTTTCGACCAGCGGGGAGGGTTCGACGAGCGGTTCACATCACCGGGCGGTGGCCTAGCGAACCTGGAATTCTTTCACCGGTATGTCACCTGGCCTCACGCGCGCAATGTTTGCCTTCTGAGCGAAGGGACCTTTCATCAAGTCCATGATGCTGTCGCTACGTCGGGCAAGACGAAGTTCGAGGTGTTCGCGAAAGAATATCAGGAGATATTTGGCCGCCCCTACGTTCGGCCGGTCTATGAGAGTCTTTTTGGGGGAACGCCACGACCAGGTATGGCCAGGTTCATCCAACAATCGCTCCAGACATCTTCGCGCGTATAGTCGGGCGCGCACTTTACCCGCCAGTCGTCTAACCTCATTATTTCGAAGCGGGATGGCGCCAAATGGGAGGCGTCCCGATTCAGCGAGGTCGCGTGTCTCTTTCCCCGCATCTTCAGGCCCTCGAAGCCGAGGCGATCCACATCCTGCGCGAGGTCGCGGCCGAATTCCGCAAGCCTGTCATCCTCTATTCCATCGGCAAGGATTCCAGCGTCCTGCTGCATCTGGCGATGAAAGCTTTCCATCCGGCGAAGCCGCCGATGCCGCTGCTGCATGTCGATACGACCTGGAAGTTCCGCGAGATGATCGCGTTCCGCGACGAGACGGTGCGGCGGCTCGGCCTCGACCTTGTCGTCCACGTCAATCGCGAGGGGCTGGAGCGGGGCGTCTCGCCGGTCGCTTCGGGCTCCGGCGTGCATACCCAGGTCATGAAGACCGAAGCGCTGCGTCAGGCGCTGGGCCAGGGCGGCTTCGACGCCGCGATCGGCGGGGCGCGCCGCGACGAGGAAAAGAGCCGGGCCAAGGAGCGCATCTTCTCGCACCGCGACGCCCGCCATGGCTGGAACCCGCGCAATCAGCGCCCCGAGCTCTGGCGCGTCTTCAACACGCGCATCCGGCCCGGCGAATCCATGCGCGTCTTCCCGCTGTCGAACTGGACCGAGCTTGACGTGTGGGACTATATCCGCGCCGAGAACATTCCCGTCGTCCCGCTCTATTTCGCGGCCCAGCGCCCGGTCGTGCGCCGTCATGGCGCGCTGATCCTGCGCGACGACGAACGGCTGCCGCTGGAGCCGGGCGAGCAGGTTGAGATGCTGCGCGTGCGGTTTCGCACGCTGGGGTGCTATCCGCTGACGGGGGCTGTCGAATCCGAGGCAGCGACGCTCGATGCGATCATCGACGAGATGCGCGCCTCGCGCTTCTCCGAGCGCCAGGGCAGGCTGATCGACCACGACGAGGCCGGTTCGATGGAGATGAAAAAGCGCGAGGGATATTTCTGATGCGCGCGCCGGCTCAGCTTCCTGCCTTGCGGTTCCTGACATGCGGTTCGGTAGACGACGGCAAGTCGACGCTGATCGGGCGGCTTCTGTTCGAGCAGGGCCTGATCCCGGACGACCAGCTGGCCGCTCTGGCGGCGGACTCGCTCAAGCACGGCACGACGGGGCAGGAGATCGACTACGCGCTGCTCGTCGACGGGCTTGAGGCCGAGCGCGAGCAGGGCATCACCATCGACGTCGCCTATCGCTATTTCGCGACGCCGAGGCGCGCTTTCATCGTCGCCGACACGCCGGGGCACGAACAATATACCCGCAACATGGCGACGGGCGCTTCCAACGCCGATCTCGCCATTCTTCTGGTCGATGCACGCAAGGGCCTGCTGACGCAGACCCATCGCCATGCCGTCATCGCGTCGCTGCTCCGCGTTCGTCATGTCGTGCTGGCGGTCAACAAGATGGACCTCGTCGATTTCGACAAGCGCGCATTCGACGGGATCGTCGAGGCGTTCACCGGTTTCGCCGGCCGTCTCGATTTCGCGAGCGTGACGGCGATCCCGCTTTCGGCCCGGCGCGGCGATAACGTCTCGTCGCGCAGCGACGCGATGCCCTGGTACGAAGGCCCGGTTCTTCTGGATTGGCTTGAGAGCGTCGAGGTGGAGACATCCGGCGCGGCGGCGTTTCGCCTGCCGGTGCAATGGGTCAACCGCCCGAATGCCGATTTCCGCGGCTATTGCGGCACGCTGGCCGGCGGCGAGATCGCGGTCGGCGACGCGATCATGGACGCCGTCTCGGGCAAATCGTCGAAAGTGACGCAGATCTATATCGCCGATGCCCAGGCCCCCCGCGCACGCGCGGGCGACGCGGTGACTCTGACGCTCGCCGACGAAATAGACATTGCGCGCGGCGACGTGCTGTGCCGGCCGGACGACCGGCCGGAGGTGGGCGAGCAATTCTCAGCCCATGTCGTCTGGATGGGCGACGAGCCGATGCATATCGGCCGTTCTTATCTGATGAAGATAGGCCCGACGCTGGTTCCCGTCGCCTTCACCGAACTGCGTCATCGGCTCAACGTCGCGACGCTGGAGAAGCTGGCCGCGCGGTCGCTCGAGCTGAACGAGATCGCGAGCTGCAATCTGGCGGCGACGCGGGCCATCGCCTTCGATCCCTACAAGACGGTCCGCGCCACCGGCGGCTTCATCGTGATCGACCGGGCCAGCAACGCCACCGTCGGCGCAGGCATGATCGACTACCAGCTGCGCCGCTCGGAGAATGTGCGGCGTCAGGCCCTCGCGATCTCGAAAGAACAGCGCGCGGGCGCCAAGGGGCAGACGCCCAGGGTGCTGTGGTTCACGGGCCTGTCCGGCGCGGGCAAATCGACGATCGCCAATCTGGTGGAGGCGAAGCTGCACGCGCAAGGCGCACACACCATGCTGCTGGACGGCGACAATCTGCGCCACGGGCTCAATCGCGACCTCGGCTTCACCGAGGAAGCGCGCATCGAGAACATCCGCCGTGTCGGCGAGGTCGCCAAGTTGATGACCGAGGCGGGACTGATCGTGCTGTGCTCGTTCATCTCGCCGTTCGCCGCCGACCGGCGCATGGTGCGCGAAATGCTTCAGCCCGGCGAGTTCGTGGAAATCCACGTCCACGCGCCGCTCGAAACGGCGATCGCGCGCGACCCCAAGGGCCTCTACAAGCGGGCGCTTGCAGGAAAGATCAAGAACTTCACCGGGCTCGATCAGCCCTATGAAGCGCCGGAGAACCCTGAACTGAAGCTCGACACCACCAGCGCCAGCGCCGAAACGCTGGCCGAGCGTATCGTCACGTGGCTGGAAGCGGGCGGTGAAACTCAAACGCCGCCTGCCTAAATCCTTGCGGTCGTTCGCCGCAAAGAAAATGGCCGGCGGGGTTCCCCGCCGGCCATATCAGGTAGAGAGCGCGCTCGTATTACGGGCGGCCAAAGCCCTGGTTGACCGAGATGTTGTTGCCGACAGCGGTGGCGTTGATCGCCACGTTGCCAGCCGTCGTGCCGATGTCGGCGTTCACGCGGGCATAGGTGGCAGCCGCGTTCCGCTGCTGAAGGTTGTACATGTCGACCGCGCCATTGTTCACGTCGATCGACAGGTTGTTGGCGATCGCCGTCGCCGCGATCGAGGTGTCGCCGCCGATATCGCCGAGCTTGACGTTGATGTTGGCCCACGGGTCGGTGGTGAGGCAGCGCTGGTCGTTATAGACCGAGCCGTAGCCGCCATTGGTCGTCAGAGAGGCGTTGTTGCAGACGCCCACGGCGACGACATCGACATCGCCCTTCACTTCGCGGAAGTCGAGGTTGACCGTCGAGCCGACATCGGCCAGCTGCTGCTGCTGGTTATGCAGCCTGGTCGAACCCTCGGTCGACGCGGAGTACGAGTTGCCGATCGCGGTGGCGTTCACCCGCAGGTCGCCGCCGATCGTCGAGCCCCAGGCTTTCAGATGGGCTTCGACGAGGGCCCAGTTGCTCTGGTAGCGGTTGTGAAGATCGTTCAGGGGCTTCGGCGCACCGGCCTGGGCCGCGGACAGCAGAGCCGCGGCGGCACCGACGCCGATGAGGAACTTGCGGGTATTCATGACTTTGCTCTCCGTTCAATTCGTTGTCTGAAGGATCGTTTGATCCCGAGGCACTCGGCCCTCGGAACCCAAGTTCGCAACCTCCGTGCCAGACGCCGGACAGCGACGGGGTTCGCGCGGCGCGCCGAACTCGATGGTTAGTGATTGGTGAATGGAGCAAATATGCACGTCTCTGGACTGTGCCGCGTCTGACGAAGCGTTCGAAAACGTGTCGAAGCGGGACAAGCCGCAGGCAAGTCCGGGACGCAGGCGGGGCAATCGCCCAGCATCCCGCGCCCTGCGCAAAGCCCGGATTGCAGGCTTGAAATGCCCGCCGGCGAGGATACTTTGCGGCGGCAGCCGATCGATAAGCGCCGCCCATTGGCTGGACCGGGTCGCCCTCATCTAATTTGAGTTCTGTTGTTCCCGCGCTTTGGGCAATCTGGAGACGTCGTGATCGATATCGAAGCCTTGGCTATTGCGGACGTGAAGATCGTTCGCCCGAAAAAATTCGGGGACGCGCGCGGATTCTTTTCCGAGACCTACAGTTCCCGGGCTTTGGAAGAGGCCGGCATCCGCGATGTCTTCGTGCAGGATAATCATTCCTTCTCGGCGGCCGTCGGGACGATCCGTGGCCTGCATTTCCAGCGCCTTCCGCGCGCCCAGGCCAAGCTGGTCCGGGTCACGCGGGGCCGGATATGGGATGTGGCGGTCGATCTGCGCCGGGCGTCGCCCACCTGCGGCAAGTGGGTAGCGGCTGAAATCTCCGCTGAAGCCTGGAACCAGATTTACGTGCCGGTGGGGTTCGCGCATGGCTTCTGCACGCTCGAACCCGATACCGAGATCGTTTACAAAGTGACGGATTTCTACGCGCCGGCGGAAGACGGCGGCATCTTCTGGGGCGACGAGACGCTGGCGATCGACTGGCCCGTGACGCCTGACGTGGCCACTTTGTCAGACAAGGACAAAGCGCTGCCGCGTTTCAAGGATCTGCCGCCTCTCTTCTGACCGTCGATTAACACGGGCGACGACATGCGATTTTTGGTTACCGGCGGCGCGGGTTTCATAGGCTCGGCCGTCTGCCGTTTCCTGGCGGGGGAACTCGGCGTCGAAGTGCTCAATATCGACGCGCTCACCTATGCGGGCAACCTCGCGTCTCTGAAAGAGATCGAGAACCGGCCGAATTATGCGTTTCGTCAGGCCGACATCCGCGACCGGGCGGCGATGGACGCCGCTTTCGCGGCGTTCCGCCCCACGCATGTCATGCATCTGGCGGCGGAAAGCCATGTCGACCGTTCGATCTCGAGCGCGGGCGATTTCATCTCGACGAATCTGGTCGGCACCTTCGTGGTCCTCGAGGCAGCCCGCGCTTATTGGAGCGCTTTGCCGGATGGCGAGCGCGACGCGTTCCGCATGCTTCACGTCTCGACCGACGAAGTTTACGGCTCGCTGGGCGCCGAGGGTCTCTTCCACGAAGAGACGCCTTATGACCCGTCGTCGCCCTATTCGGCGTCCAAGGCCGGCTCCGACCATCTCGCGATGGCCTGGCACCGCACCTATGGCCTGCCTGTGGTGCTCTCGAACTGCTCCAACAATTACGGTCCGTTCCATTTCCCCGAGAAGCTGATTCCGCTGGCGATCCTGAATGCGCTGCACGGCAAGCCGATCCCGGTTTATGGCGCGGGCGATCAGGTGCGCGATTGGCTGCATGTCGAAGACCATGCCCGGGCGCTGAAGCTCATCGTCACCGAAGGGCGGCCGGGCCGTACCTATAACGTTGGCGGCCGCAACGAGCGGCGGAACATCGACGTGGTGCGCACGATCTGCGCTGCGCTTGACCAATTCTCGCCAGAAGGCGGGCCGCACGAGCGGCTGATCACCTATGTCGCCGATCGGCCGGGGCACGATGCGCGCTACGCCATCGATGCGACGCGGCTTGAAGGCGAGCTGGGCTGGCGGGCGCAGGAGACGTTCGACACCGGCATCGTCAATCATTCGATCAACTTCAGCGCTGCCGGGTCTT
>CAZBPO010000187.1:2699-6264 GCA_964493795.1 uncultured Flavobacteriaceae bacterium | reverse complement strand
AAATGCGCGGCGCGGATGGCGGCCCGTGGAAATCGCTCTGTGCGCTGCCGGCGCGGTGGGTGGGGCTGCTCTACGATTCCACGGCGCTGAACGCCGCGTGGGATCTGGTCAAGGACTGGACACAGGAGGAACGCGTCGCGCTGCGCCACGCCGCGCCGGTGCTGGGCCTGAAGACGCCGTTCCGCAACGGCACGATCAAGGACATCGCCGCACGCACGCTGGAAATCGCTTCGGCCGGGCTCAAGGCCCGCGCCGCGCTGGATGGCGGCGGCGCGTCGGAGGACGGCTTCCTCCAGACCCTGCGCATCATCCTCGACCGGAACGAGACCCGCGCCGACGAGATGCTGCGCAAGTTCCGCACCGAATGGGGCGGCGACGTCAGCCGGGTGTTCGGCGAATACGCCTACTGACGCGCGGCCAGGCCCCTCCGGTCACCACGCCCTGACGGCCGCGCAGCCGCGCGGCGCGGCGTCGTGGCCGAACGCATAGCGCCCGTCGCACACGAAGGCGGGCGGGGGCAGGCCGGTCGCCTCGAAGGCATCATAGCCTTCCTTCAGATTGGCCCAGAAATCGTCCCAGGGCCCGCCGGCATGGGCGGCGAGGGCGTCGTCCGTCATGCGGAACGGGAAGACATGCACCGCGACGCTGCGCTGGCCGTTGTTCAGCGCGGCGGCGACCAGCCCGTATATGTCCTCGATCCCGGCGTCGGTCATGGCGTAGCAGCCGATCGAGACGCAGTCGCCATGCACCATCAGATACGATCCGGTGCGGCCGTGCGCGCGGTCATAGGCGTTCGGAAAGCCCAGATTGAAGGCCAGGTGATAGGCGCTGTTCGGGTTCAGCTGCGCGCGCCCCACCTCATAGAAGCCTTCCGGAGACTGGCCGTCGCCTTCCTTCAGTTTCGGCCCCGGCCCGCCCGAGAAGCGGCAGATCGGATAGACGTCGAACAGCACGAAACGCGGGCCCTGCTTCAGCCAGACTTCAAGTTCGGCCTCGGCCTTGAACAGGCGCAGATGGACGGCGTCGCCGTTCGCGAAGCCATGCGCGCTCAGGCGGATCGCCAGCGGACGGCGCGGCGCATAGGCGGCGGGCAGGGCATCGGCGGCTTCCGCCAGCGGGGGCGGCGGCGTTGGCGCGACAGGCGGCGTCATCAGCCATGCCGCGATGGCGGCGGCGAAGGCCACCGCGCTGACGATCCTGAAAAGCTGCATGGTCCCCATGGGCCATCATCATCGCCGCTGAATTGAGGCTCAAGTGCGACGCGCTGGCGCGCACGTCGCGGGCGGGCGTAGAAAGAACGGATCAGGGGGAGTTTATCGGCATGCGCAGCGTCGTCGTCACGGGATCTTCCACCGGTATCGGATACGCGGCGGCGCAGGCACTGATCGCCAGGGGCTTGCGCGTCTTCGGTTCGGTCCGCAAAGACGCCGATGGCGAACGGGTGAAGGCCGAACTCGGCCCGAACTACACGCCGCTCCTCTTCGACGTCACCGACGAAGCCGCCATCGGCCGCGCCGCCGCCGAGGTCCGCGCGGCGCTGGGCGGCGAGACGCTGGCGGGGCTGGTGAACAATGCCGGCATCGCGGTCGCCGGGCCGCTGCTGCACCTGCCGATCGACGACTTCCGCAACCAGCTTGAGGTCAACGTCACCGGCCAGCTCCTCGTCACCCGGGCCTTCGCGCCGCTGCTGGGGCAGGACCGCAGCCTGACCGGTCAGCCCGGCCGTATCGTGATGATCTCGTCGGTCAGCGGCCTCAGCGGCGCGCCTTTCGTCGGGGCCTATGCCGCCTCGAAATTCGCGCTGGAAGGGCTGTCGGAATCGCTGCGGCGCGAGCTTCTGCTCTACGGCATCGACGTCATCGTCATCGGCCCGGGCGCGATCGCGACGCCCATCTGGGACAAGGCCGATCAGGTCGACACGGCCCCCTATGACGGCACCGACTACGCCGAGCCTCTGAAAGCCGTGAAGACCTACATGGTCGATCTCGGCCGCCGGGGGCTGATTCCCCAAAAGGTCGGCGTGACGATCGCCGATGCGCTGACAAAGCCGAACCGCAAGGTGCGCTATCCGGTCGTGCCGTCGAAAATCGAGGACTTCATGATGCGCATCCTGCCCAGGCGCATGCTCGACCGCATCGTCGGCAAACGCCTGGGCCTGCTGCCGAAAGGGTGAGGGTTGCTAGCGGCGACAGGACAGAAAGGGTTCCGTCTCTTGGCCACTGTGCCAGTAGAGCGTGTAGCCCCGGTGCGTCGCCCAGAGATCGAACTCATAAAGCGAGCCGCTGACCGCGATATAGGACGAACCGCCGTCCGGCGCGCTGCCCGATTTCAGATCGCCTGCTCCGGTCAGCGGTTCGGCGGCCTCGATAATGGCGGTGGCGTCGTATCGGTGCCCAAACTCGCCTTCACGCAGGATTTCGATGGTGACGACCGGCGCGCCGGCAGCGTCCTTGCAGGTCCATACGCCGCCCGGCCCCCCGGCCACGGCGCTCCCGCCGGCGCAAACGGCCACAGCAGCTGCGGTCCAAAGTCTCATTTGACGTCCCCGATCATAGTGCACCGAGACTTTTACCGCAGATCGTGGCGCAAGTACGGCCCGCTCAGACCGTCATCGCGGCGTCGAAAATCGATGGCATCATCTTGGTCACTTGCCTGGAGCAGGCTCGAACGCGTCGTTGGGGAGCGCCTCGGTCTCGGGCCATGAAATGAGGCGCGTCAGACTCCGTAAAGCAGCAGGTCGAGTGCTGCTTTGATCCGGTCGGATGCTTCGCCAGCGGACCCAATAGGTTTCCCGAAGGCGCTACGCGGCGCGGCGGCCAGTTCGTGACTGGCAAGCACGTATGCCTCCTTGCCGATCATGACGCGGGGGTGAAGCCGGCTTGGCCTCGCAAGCGTCGAGAGCGGCGCCAGAGGCGCGACCACCACGGTCCTCGTCTCGTCGGTCAGATCGCTTTGCAGCACGACGAAATAGGGCCGTTCTTTCGCGCTGCGTCCGAACGGACTTTTCACGATGTCGAACTGGCGCATCACCAGGGCCGGACGCCGTCGGACCACAGCCCGTTGCGGTCGAAATCCTCGTTGAAGGCATCGACCGCCGGACGAAGCTCCTCACGCAAGGCGCGCGCGCGAATGGCTTTAAGGCGCGCAAGCAGGGCCGCCTCGAGCGTCTCGGAAAGATTGATGCCCGCCGCTCTGGCCTCGTCGACAAGCGTTTGCGGCACGCTGAGATTGACCGCGCGCCGGGGCGCAGCACGCGGCGCATCCTCGGCGAAGCCCGCAGGGCGAGCGGGAGGGGGTCTGCGGCTCATGCGCAAATATTATGCGCATGAGCCATGCGCATCAAGCCGCTGCAGTGCCGCCCACGGTCAGGCCCTCGATCAGCATGGTCGGCTGGCCGACGCCCACCGGCACGCCCTGGCCGCCTTTGCCGCAGGTGCCGATGCCAGGGTCCATCGCGAAGTCGTTGGCCACCATGCGCACCTTGGTCAGCGCGTCTGCGCCGTTGCCGATCAGGGTCGCGCCCTTGATCGGCGCGCCGATCTTGCCGTTCTCGATCCGGTAGGCC
>CAZBPO010000187.1:426-2689 GCA_964493795.1 uncultured Flavobacteriaceae bacterium | reverse complement strand
AGACGAACTTGCCGTTGGTGATGTCCACCTGGCCGCCGCCGAAATTCACCGCATAGATGCCGTTCTTGGCCGCCTTGATCACCTCGTCCGGGCTTTTGTCGCCACCCAGCATCAACGTGTTGGTCATGCGCGGCAGGATGGGGTGGGCGAACGACTGCCGGCGGCCGTTGCCGGTGGGCGCGACGCCCATCAGGCGGGCGTTCTGGCGATCCTGCAGATAGCCGACCAGGATGCCGTCCTCGATCAGCGTGGTGCGGTTGGTCGGCGTACCTTCGTCGTCGACGCTGAGCGAGCCGCGCCGCTGGTCGATGGTGCCGTCGTCGATCACCGTCACGCCCGGCGCCGCCACGCGCTGGCCCAGCAGGCCGGCGAAGGCGCTGGTCTTCTTGCGGTTAAAGTCGCCCTCAAGCCCGTGTCCGATCGCTTCATGCAGCAGGATGCCGGGCCAGCCCGGCCCCAGCACGACCTGCATTTCGCCGGCCGGCGCGGGCACCGCGTCGAGATTGACCAGCGCCTGACGCAGGGCCTCGTCCACGTGATGCTTCCAGGCGGCCGGGTCGATGAAGGCGGTATAGCCTTCGCGCCCGCCCGCGCCATAGCTGCCGCTCTCCTGACGCCCGGCATGCTCGACGATGACGCTGACGTTCAGCCGCACCAGCGGGCGCACGTCGCTCACCTTCTGGCCATCGGCGCGCATGATGTGCACCACCTGCCATTCGCCGTAGAGCGAGCACGACACCTGCTTGACGCGCGGATCGCGCGCGCGGGCATAGGCGTCGATCTCGGCCAGCAGCGAGGTCTTCACCCCGAACGGCACGGCGGTCAGCGGGTTGGCGTCGTCATAGAGGCGGCGATTGGTGGGGGCGGGGCCTTCGGCGGCGCGTCCGTCGCGTCCGCTGCGCACGCTGCCCGCCGCGTCGGCGGCGCGGGCGATGGCGGCCTCGCTCAGTTCGGTCGCATGGGCGTATCCGGTCGACTCGCCGGCCACGCAGCGCAGGCCGAAGCCCTGGGCCGAATCGAACGTCGCCGCCTTCAGGCGGCCGTCGTCATAGGAAAAGCCTTCCGATTCGCGGTACTCGAGGAAAAGTTCCCCGTCATCGGCCCCGGTCAGCGTGTCGCTGACGAGACGCTGCACGCGGGCCGGGTCCATTTCGGCTTGCGTGAAGAACAGGCGGTCGGCGACGGCGCTCATATCTAACCTCGGTTCGGCGGCGGCGGGCCCTGAATGTGGGCCTCTCGCGAGCCTGTCGCAAGCCGCCCGCGTTTCCGCAGCGAAAGACCATGAAACGCGGCTGGAAATTGCCCGCGCACCTTGTTAGACCCTCCGCGTGAAGGGGTCGCGCCGGGGGCGCGCGGCCGGCGTATGTGTGCTTGCGCGACCAGATATTCGCGCGGCGAGTCGGGAATTGGGGCAGCAGGGTCGTCTCATGGGCAAAACTTTCGCGAAACTCGCCGTTCTGGCAGCGTCGCTGCTGGCCGCACCGGCCGCGCTGGCGCAGCAGCCGGCGGCCGGACAGCCCCACGAGTGGGGCCTCAACTTGCAGGCTCCGGCCACTGCGAAGATGGCGGCGATCCACGATTTCCACGAAATGCTGCTCTACATCATCGTGGCGGTGTCGGTTTTCGTCCTGATCCTGCTGATCTGGGTGATGATCCGTTACAACCGCCGCGCGAACCCCACCCCGTCGCGCACCACGCACAACACGCTGATCGAAGTGATCTGGACCGTGGTGCCGGTGGCGATCCTGGTGGTGATCGCCATCCCCTCGTTCAAGCTACTCTACGCCAACGAGCGCATCCCGCCCAATATCGAGCTGACGATCAAGGCGATCGGCAAGCAGTGGTACTGGACCTACGAGTACCCCGATAACGGGAACTTCTCGTTCGACGCCAACATGCTGCCGGATGACCAGGCTGCGGCCCAGGGCCAGCCCCGCCTGCTCGCGGTCGATAATTTCGTCGTCGTGCCCCAGAACACCAAGGTTCGCGTCATCGTCACGGCCGATTCGGTGATCCATGCCTGGACCATCCCGGCCTTCGGCGTGAAGATCGACGCGGTGCCGGGGCGTCTGAACGAATTGTGGTTCGAGGTGCCCGAGCCCGGCATCTATTACGGCCAGTGCTCCGAGCTGTGCGGCAAGGACCACGCCTTCATGCCGATCGAGGTCCGGGTGGTTCCGGAGAACGAGTTCAACGCCTGGGTGGAGAAGGTCAAGACGGCCGGGCTTCCGGAGGCGAACAGGTTGCTCGCCGAGATGCAGGC
>CAZBPO010000187.1:0-416 GCA_964493795.1 uncultured Flavobacteriaceae bacterium | reverse complement strand
CCGAGCTGTGCGGCGCCAAGCACGCCTACATGCCGATCGGCGTCAAGGTCGTGACCAAGGAAGAATACGCCGCATGGGTCGCCGAGCAGCAGGCGGCGGCTGGCATTCCGGTCGAGACGCCGGAACAGTCCGCCGCCCTTCGCTGATCCGCATCCGTTTTTGAATTTCCCTGACAGGGTAAAAGTCCATGGCCGCCGCTAAAGCCGTCGATCTCCACGCCGACCACCACGACGACCACGACCACACGCCGCGTGGTCTGGGCCGGTTCCTCTATTCGACGAACCACAAGGACATCGGCACGATGTACCTGATCTTTGCGGTGTTCGCGGGGATCGTCGGCGGCGCGTTGTCGGTCTTCATGCGCATGGAGCTGCAGGAGCCCGGCCTCCAGTGGTTCGGCGACGTCCACATGTTCA
>CAZBPO010000186.1:0-6306 GCA_964493795.1 uncultured Flavobacteriaceae bacterium | reverse complement strand
CTGGCCCACGCCCAGCAGGGCGCCCATGCCGAGCGCCTTCATCTCGGCCTCGCCGAGGACTTCCACCTCGACGCCATGCTCCGACAGCGCCTGGCAGCGCTCGGCGAAGGTCTGGGGGTAAAGGATGTTGGCGGGCTCGGTGACGAGATCACGGGTGAAGAACACGCCCTCGACCACCGCCGCGGCGTCCTTCCACAGCTTCTTGGCCGCCGCCGGGTCGGCGACCTGGATGTCCAGCGTCTTCAGCGAGGGCTTCTGGTTCGATTTCAGCCGGGTGCGATATTTGTCGAAGCGATAGGCGCGCAGGGCCGCCGCCAGCGCAACATGAACGGCCTGCTCGACCGAGACGTCCAGCGCGACGGTCAGGCGGCTTTCGCCGGCCAGCAGGAACTTGGCGACCAGCGCGCCGCCGACCGATTCAGCCGCCAGCGCGTCGAAATCGGCGGTCTTGCCCAGCCCGACAAGCGCGTAGGGGCCGCCCTTGGCGCCCCCGATTTCGACGATCTGGCCCTTCGCGCCGGTGAAGCGGCCGCGCTTGGCGGCCTCGGAAATCGCGCCCTTCGCGGTCTTGTCGGCGGCCTTGGCCTGAGCCGTCAGCTTGCCACCATCGGTCGCCCCGACGACCAGAAGGCCGGATTTGGCGGGGCCGAAGGCCGAAAAACGAACATCCATCATACGATCCAATCCTAGACTGATCCGTCGGCCGGGCCGCCCTCCCCAAGGCGATTGCGGGACGCCGCGCGCATGGTTAGACCGGGAGTCGGATTCCCGGCTTGATTGGCCGTGAGAGCTAAAGCAAACCGCGCCCGCGCGGAAGCGGCTTTCCGCCGTTCTCCAAAGCGTGAAGCCAAAGGACGCCTTGATGCGGCTGGCCCGCTACATCTTCGACGAGGCGTTCAGGCCGTTCGTGTTCTTCACGGCGGCGCTGACCGCCATCGTCTGGCTGTCGCAGTCGCTGCGTTATGTGAACGTGATCGTCGATCAGGGCCAGTCGGCGGGCATCTTCCTCTATCTGATCGTGCTGATGCTCCCCAGCCTCATGATCTTCGTGCTGCCGGCGGCATTGCTGTTCGCGACCTTCTACGCCCTGTTCCGGCTCCAGACGGATTCCGAACTCGTCGTGGTGGCCGCGGCGGGGCGCTCGCGCTTCACCGTCGCGGCCCCCCTGATGGTCCTGGCGCTGCTGGTTGCGCTGCTGCATCTGGCGATCAACCTCTATCTGATGCCGCTCGGCCAGCGCACGCTGAAGGACCGGATGTTCGAGATCAGGGGCGATCTCATCACCAACATCCTGCGCGAAGGCCAGTTCACGACGCCGTCCGACGGGCTGACCGTCTATGTCCGCGAGCGGACCGGATCGGGCAGCGCGCGCGGCATTCTGGTGCATGACAACCGCGACCCCGCCTCGGCCACCACCTACATGGCCGAGGCCGGCGAAATCGTCGACAGCGAGGCCGGGCCGCGCTTCCTGCTGGTCAACGGCAATGTCCAGCGCATCGAGGCGCCGGGCCGGATCGCGACGCTGCAATTCGACCGCTACGTCATCGACCTGGCCCCGTTCCAGAAAGGCGAACGCGCCGACCAGCGCGGCACGCAGGAACGCTATCTGCCCGAGCTGCTGCATCCGCCCGACCTCGCCAATCTGTCCGAGCAGCGGATCAAGTCCTATGTCGCGGACGCGCATGAGCGGCTGTCATCGCCGCTCTACAGCTTCATCTTCGTGCTGATCCCCGCCGCCGCGATCCTGGCCGCCGGATCGGCCCGGCGTTCGATCGCCTGGCGGATCGGGCTGGCGGCGCTGATCGCGCTTTCGATCCGCATGGCCGGTCTGGGCGTGCGCGGGGTGGTGGGCAACAATAACGATTTGTGGCCGCTGCTCTACGTGACGCCGCTGGTCGGCATACTGGGCGCGGCCCTGTGGCTGTCGGGCTGGACGTGGCGGCGGCCCTCGCGCGCGCCGCCGGCGGAGGCCGCGGCATGACGCCCTTCGTGCTGACGCGCTACCTCACCTGGCGCTTCGTGGTCGCCTGCGGCACCGTGATGGGGGCGCTGGCCGCCTTCGTCTTCATCATCAACCTGGCCGAGCTGCTCAATCGCAGCGCCGGCAAGGACGAGATGACGTTCGGCATCGCGCTCGCCATGGCGGTCTTCAAGCTGCCGCTGACCATGAACAAGCTGCTGCCGTTCATCGCCTTGTTCGGGGCGATCTGGATGTTCGCGCGCCTGGCGCGTTTCCACGAGCTGGAAGCGGTGCGGGCGTCGGGCGTTTCGGCATGGCAGTTCATCCTGCCGCCGGTGGCGGTGGCGATCTTCGCCGGGGTCATCTCCACCACCGTCGTCAACCCCATCGCCGCCAACGCGGCCAGCCAGTTCGAACAGCTCGAATCCCGCTATCTGCGCGGACGCACGTCGATCCTTGCGGTCTTTCCCACGGGCGTCTGGCTGCGTCAGGCCGACGGAGACCAGCAGGCGGTGATCCATGCGCTGCGCGCCTCCAGCGCCGACATGCAGCTCGAGGACGTGACCGTCTTCATCTATGAGGGCCGCGACAGATATGCGCGCCGGCTCGACGCCCGCTCGGCGCTGCTCCAGCGCGGCTACTGGCGGATGCTGGATGTCTATGAGTCGCGGCCGGGCGAGCCGTCGACCCACTACGACACCTTCGATCTGCCCACGATGCTGACCGCCGCCGAGGTGAAGGACAGCTTCACCTCGCCCGACACGATCGACTTCTGGGACCTGCCCCGCTTCATCCAGACGGCCGAGGACGCCGGCTTCACCGCCGTCCGTCACAAGATGCATTTCTATGCGCTGATCGCCCTGCCGCTCGCGCTGGGCGCCATGGTGGTGATCGCCGCCGCCTTTGCGCTGCGCCCGATGCGGTTCGGCGGCACGGGCCGCTTGCTGGCGACGGCGGCTGGCGTAGGCTTCCTGTTCTTCTTCCTCAGCGACTTCACCGAAGCGCTGGGTCTTTCCGGTCTCGTGCCGCCCTTGATCGCCGCCGCGGCGCCGACTCTGGCTTGCATTCTGACCGGCGTGACCGCTCTGCTCTATCTGGAGGACGGTTAGGGGTGCGGACGGTGAAGGCCTGGTTGCTTGCGGCGGCTTCCGCAGCGGCGCTTCTCGCCGCCGCGCCGGCGGCTGAGCGCGAACTGAAATTCGACGAAAACGCGCCCGTGCTCTTCCGCGCGGACCGGCTGGTCTATGATGCCGACGGCAAGACCGTGCGGATCGAGGGCAATGTCGAAATCACGTCCGACGGGCGCGTCCTCACCGCTCAGGCCGTCGCCTACGACCAGTCGACCGGCGTGGTCACGGCCATCGGCGGCGTCGTGGTGCACGAGGCCGACGGCTCCACCCTGTCGGCGGACCGGGTCGAGCTGACCGGCGATCTGCGCGACGGCGTGATCGAGAATATCGGCATCCTGCTCGACGAGCACACAAGGCTGGCGGCGGCGCGCGGCACCCGCGAGGGCGGAAACCGCACGACGCTTGAGGCCGCCGTCTTCAGCCCCTGCGATATCTGCGTCGACAAGGGGCAGACCGAGCCGTTGTGGCAGATCAAGGCCGTGCGCGTGGTCTGGGACCAGCAGGCCAAACGCATCACCTACGAAGACGCCTCGTTCGAGTTCTTCGGCGTGCCGATCGCCGCTATCCCGTCCTTCGCGCATGCCGACTTCACGGTGAAGAACCAGTCGGGCTTCCTCGCGCCCACCGCCGGCCAGTCGAGCGATCTGGGCTATTTCGTCGAGGTCCCCTACCATTTCGCGCTCGACCCCAGCTACGACCTCACCGTCACCGCGATGGTGGCGACCGAGGTCTTTCCAATTCTCAAGCTCGACTGGCGGCAAAAGCTGGACGACGGCGAATACTGGCTGTCGGGCAGCTTCACCTATGACGACGCCTTCGATTCCACCGGCCTGCCGACCGGCGCGCAGACCGCCTACAGCCATATCTTCGGACGTGGACGCTTTACGCTGACCGACAAGATCGGCTGGGGCTTCGACCTCGAACGCGTCTCCAGCGACACCTATCTGGAACGCTACGAAATCTCGAACGCCGACCGGCTGACCAGCCGCGCCTATCTCGACTGGCGCGACGGCCGCTCGAGCGCCACGCTTTCGGCCTACGCCTTCCAGGGCCTGCGCGCCGGCGACGAGCCCGGCCTGACGCCCATGGTACTGCCCGAGTTCGATCTGCGCTACACGCTGGCCGACGCCGTGTGGGGCGGCGAGGTGTCGTTCAACGCCAATGTTCTGGCGCTCCACCGCAGCAAGGGCCTCGACACCCAGCGCCTGTCGGCCGCCGTCAACTGGACGCGGCCCGAGATCCTGCCGAACGGCATGGCGATCACCTTCTTCGCGCATGCGCGCGGCGACGTCTATCGCGTCACCGACGCCGATCCGCTGCTCAATCCCGGCCTCGACGACAACGACGTGCTGTCGCGGGTCAGCGGCTATATCGGCGCCGAGCTGCGCTGGCCTTTCGTGCGCCAGACCGAAAGCGGCTCCACCCAGATCATCGAGCCGATCGTGCAGGTGCTCGCCGCGCCATACGGCAACGGGCCCGACGGCATCCCCAACGAGGACAGCGTCAGCCTCGAGTTCGACGACACCAACCTGTTCAACCCCATCAAGTTCACCGGCCTCGACCTGATCGAAAGCGGCCCGCGCGCCAATATCGGCCTGCGCTACGCGGAATTCTTCCCTGGCGGCGGCTCGCTCGAGGTGCTGGCCGGCTTCCAGGTGCGGATGGACGACGATCCCGCCTTTCTCGGCTCGACCGGCCTTGGCGAAACGCAGTCCGACTATGTCAGCCGCGTCTCCGTCACGCCCTGGGACGGGCTGACCATCGTGAACCGCCTGCGGCTCGACAAGGACGACTTCTCGGTCCGCCGCAACGAGGTTTACATCCAGGGCACCGGCTCGTGGTACGAGGTCGACGCCTCCTATCTCAAACTGGAAAGCGATCCCTCGCTCACCGGGCTCGGCCCGCGCGAGGAGGTGGCGGTTCTGGGCCGCGTCTATGTCTCCGAACACTGGAGCGCCATCGGCGGCATCCGGCGCGACCTTGAAGGCTCGCAGATGATCGAGAGCCGGTTCGCCGTCGCCTATGAGGACGAATGTTCGTATTTCGAGTTCGGGTTCCGCCGCCGCTTCACGCGCGACCGCGACGCCGAGCCGGCGACGACGTTCATCCTCTCGGTGCGGCTCAAGGCGCTGGGCGACAACACCGCGACCGTACGCCCGCTGTATCGCCGCGACCCCTATCTCGGAAACGAGAACCGTGAATCGAGCGATTTTGGCGGGTTTTGATATCCACAGATGCGGAATCGGCGGGTTTCGCCCTGCCGAATACGGCGGCTTTATGGTGAAAACCGCCGTTGAACCACGGGACGAAGGCTGTATTCTCCGGCCCACGCGGGGCAAGGGCAGCTACTGGAAGTGGACGGTCGCGTCATCGGCCGCCAAACGGGACGGAATATCGTAACGCCATGAAATCGTTGCTCAAGCTCGCCGCCGCGGCGCTTACGCTGTCGCTGGTTCAGCCTGCGTCATCTGAAAGCGTCCAGCGCGCCGCCGCCGTGGTGAACGGCGTCATCATCTCCAACTACGATCTCGACCAGCGCGTCCGGATGATCCTGTCATCTTCGGGCGGGGCCCAGAACGCCGCCGCGCAGCAGCGCATCCGCGAAGGCGTGCTGCGGACGCTGATCGACGAAATCCTCCAGCTCAAGGAAGCCGAGCGCGTCAAGCTGGTCGTGCCCGAACGCGACATCGACGAAGCCATCGACCGCCTCGCCCAGCAGGCCAACACCACGCGCGAAGCCATCATGCGCTCGCTCGCCGCGAACGGCATCGATCCGATGACGCTCAGGGTCCAGATCAAGGCCGAGATGGCCTGGTCGCAGCTCGTCGAGGGCGCGCTGGGGCCGCGCGTGCGCATTACCGAATCCGACATCGACTCCGAGATGGCGCGCATCGAGGCCGGCGCCCAGCATCCGCAATATCTCATCTCGGAAATCTACGTCTCGATCGACTCGCCGCAGGATGAGGCCCGCTCGCGCCGCATGATCGATCAGATCTTTCGGCAGCTTCAGACCGGCGCCAATTTCAGCCAGGCCGCCCAGCAGTTCTCCGAATCCGCCAGCGGCTCGCGCGGCGGCGACATGGGCTGGGTCCAGTACGAGGATGTGCCGCCCGAGGTCTGGGCCGAGGTTCAGCGCATGCGGCTGCAGACCGTCTCGCAACCCATCCGCACGGCGCATGGCTGGTACCTCATCGCGCTGCGCGACAAGATGCGCCC
>CAZBPO010000185.1:838-6358 GCA_964493795.1 uncultured Flavobacteriaceae bacterium | reverse complement strand
CGCCGCCCGGCGTCATCCGCACGCTCCGCCGCACCATCGCGGCGCGCACGCGGGCGCAGTCGGACTATGTGGATTCGCTGCTGCGCGAGGAAATGATCTTCGGCGTCGGCCCGGCGGGCACCGGCAAGACCTATCTCGCCGTCGCCGCCGCCGCCTCGATGCTGGCGACCGGACAGGTGGAACGCATCATCCTGTCGCGCCCAGCGGTCGAGGCGGGCGAGCGGCTCGGCTTCCTGCCCGGCGACATGAAGGAGAAGGTCGACCCCTATCTGCGCCCGCTCTACGACGCGCTGAACGACTGTCTGACCCCGAAAGAGGTCCAGCGGCGCATGGAGAACGGCGAGATCGAGATCGCGCCGCTGGCCTTCATGCGCGGCCGTACGCTGGCGCACAGCTTCATCATTCTCGATGAAGCCCAGAACGCCACCACCATGCAGATGCGCATGTTCCTCACCCGCTTCGGCGAGGGCTCGCGCATGGCCGTCACGGGCGATCCCTCGCAGAGCGACCTGCCGCGCGGCACGCTGTCGGGGCTTGAGGAAGCCTTGTCCATCCTGGATGGAGTCGAAGGCGTAACGATCAGCCGTTTCGCCGCCTCCGATGTCGTGCGCCATCCGTTGGTCGGGCGCATCGTCGGGGCCTATGAGCGCCATGACGCCAAAAAGCCGCGCGTTTAAGCCAGCGATCACCGTCAACGCCGCCTGGCGCAAGGCCGTGCCCGGCCTCGCCGCGTTGACCCGCGCGGCGGCCGGAGCCGCGCACGCCGCGGCGGTCGCCGACGGCGCCGAACCTCTGACGGGCGAGACCGCCATCGCGTTCGCCCGCGACGCCGATATCCGGCCGCTCAACGCGCAGTTTCGCGGCAGGGACAAAGCCACGAACGTCCTGTCGTTTCCCGGGATTCAGGGCGGCGGCGACGTCATTCTGGCGCTGGAGACCGTGGCGCAAGAGGCGGAAATCCAGGGAAAATCCATGGCCGATCACACCACCCATCTGATCGTGCATGGGATTTTGCATCTGATGGGCTATGATCACATGGCGGGACGGGAGGCCAAGCGCATGGAGCGCCTTGAGCGGACTATTCTCGCCGGGCTCGGCATCGCCGACCCTTACGATTGAGACGAGGATAGATACGCATGCCATGAGCGACGCCGCCCGCGAGACGACGCCGCCTCTCAAATCCGCCGACGAGGAACCTCCGAGTCGATCTACGCCCGCGCGCCAGCGCGCGACGGGCCTGTTTTCGCGCCTGGGCTGGCTGCTGCGCGGCGGCCGGCGCGAAAGCGATGTGAAGGAGTCCATCGAGGACATCCTGGAGGAAGAGGACACATCCGACGCGCTGAGCCCCAAGGAACGGGCGATGCTGCGCAACCTGCTGAAATTCGGCGGCCTCAAAGTGGCCGATCTGATGACGCCGCGCGCCGATATCGTGGGCGTCGAGGCCTCCGCCGCCTTCGACGCCGTCATGGCGGTCTTCGCCGACGCCCAGCATTCCCGCCTGCCGGTCTATCGCGAGACGCTGGATGAGCCGCTGGGCATGATCCACCTGAAAGACATGGTCCCGGCCATGATGGATACGGCGCTGCGCCAGGCCTTCACGCTGCAAGGCGTGATGCGCGAGGTCCAGTTCGTCACGCCCTCGATGCCGGCCATCGACCTCCTGCTCAAGATGCAGATGACGCGCAGCCATCTGGCGCTGGTCATCGACGAGCATGGCGGCACCGACGGCATCATCTCGATCGAGGACCTGGTCGAACAGATCGTCGGCGAGATCGACGACGAATACGATACCGACGAAGACCCCGATCTGGTGCTGCGCCCCGATGGCGGCTTCGACGCCGATGCGCGTCTGCCGCTGGAGGACCTTCAGAAAACCGCCGGCGTCGCCTTCGTCATCGACGGCGAGCCGGCCGATATGGATACGCTGGGCGGCCTCATCACGGCGCTGGCCGGGCGCGTGCCGCAGACCGGCGAGATCATCCGCGACGCTTCGGGCCTCGCCTTCGAGATCGCCGACGCCGACCCGCGCCGGGTCAAGCGCGTGCGGATTTCGCGCTGGAGCGTCGATCCGGGCGAAAGCGACGCGGCGGCATGAAACTGCCGGCGCGGATGGGGCTCGCCGCGCTGGCGGGCGGCGCGGCGGTGTTCGGCATGGCGCCGTTCGATCTGTGGCCCCTGCTGCTCGCGGCGCTCGGCCTTCTCGCCTTTCTCCTCGACGGCGCCGCCGATCGCCCTCGCCCGCGCCGCACGGCGGCGCTGACCGGCTGGGCCTTCGGCTTCGCCTATTTCGCGGGCGGTTTCTACTGGGTGGGCGAGGCGTTCTACGTCGATCCGGCGACCACCTGGATGATGCCCTTCGCGGTGACGCTGCTGCCGGCCGGCATGGCGCTCTACTACGCGCTGGCCGCAAGTGTCGCCCGCGCCTTTCCACAGCGCGGGGCCGCCTTTGCGCTGATCCTGGCGGCGGTCTTCGCCGCCACCGAATTCCTGCGCGGCTGGCTGTTCACGGGGTTCCCGTGGAACCTCTTCGGGGCCGGTTTCGTCGGCTCGGGCGTCGATCAGGGCGCCGCCATCGCGGGGCTCTACGGCCTCACGCTGGCGACGGCGATCGCCGGCTTCGGCCTCGCCCCGCTGATCGCAGGGCACGGCTGGCGACGGATCGTTCCGGCGGCGCTGGGCTTCGCCTTGCTGGCCGGCTTCTATGCCTATGGCGCGTTGCGCGCCCCGACCCCCGCGCCAACCGAAACCAGGCTGCGCATCGTCCAGCCCGACAACCCGCAGAGCGAAAAACCGCTGCCGGACTATGCCCGCCGGCTATGGCAGCGCCTCATGGGCCTGACGCTCGAGCCGGGCGCGGAGAGCGTCGATGTCTTCATCTGGCCCGAAGGCGTCACCCCGTTCCTGATGGACGAGACGCCCGAGGCGCTTGAGGTGATCGGCGATGCGCTCGGGCCCGACCAGTTCCTCATCGCCGGCTCGGCCCGGCGCCAGCGCACCACCGATGGCGCGCGCTATTACAACTCGCTCTTCGTGGTCGATGGCGAGGGCCGCATCGTCACGGTCTATGACAAGGCGCATCTGGTGCCGTTCGGCGAATACATGCCGTTCCCGGAATTTTTCCGCTCGCTCGGCATCGCCAGCCTGAACGCGCGCGTCGCCGACGCCTTCACCGCCGGGCCGGGGCTTCAGACGCTTCAGCTGGGCGCGTTGCCGGCCTTCTCGGCCCTTATCTGCTACGAGGCGCTGTTCCCCGCCGCGGTGGTGGCGGCCGACCAGCCGCGTCCGGCCTGGCTCGCCAATATCACCGACGATTCCTGGTTCGGTACCCAGACCGGCCCCTACCAGCACCTCACCTCCGCCCGCTTCCGCGCCATCGAGGAAGGGCTGCCGCTGGTGCGCGCCGCCACCACGGGCGTCTCGGCGGTGATCGACGCCGATGGGGCCATCGTCGTCGCCTCGAAGCTTGGCGAGGCGGTCAAATTAGACGCCGCGCTGCCCGGCGCGCGGGAAGCGACGCCCTTCGCCCGGCATGGCCATCTCATCTTCTGGCTTGTGCTCGCCGCGACCCTCGCGCTGGGACTCGCTTTGACCCAAAGGGCTATTTCGGTCAAAGGGTTGAATAAATTTTGACGCTTACGTCAACTTTAGGGGCTGGTCTGTTGACCCCCTGTTTCACCGGGCTTAATCCAGAGACGTTCTGATATTCCGATAACCCAAAGGCGCCTCGCGCTGCCGCACAGGTTCGTTATGCCCAAACGGTCCATGAATCCCATCGATGCCCATGTCGGCGCGCGCGTCCGTCTGCGCCGCATGTTGATCGGCATGAGCCAGGAGCGGCTGGGCGAGCTCCTCGGCGTCACCTTCCAGCAGGTCCAGAAATACGAAAAGGGCGCCAACCGGATCGGCGCCAGCCGCCTTTACGAGATTTCCCGGATTCTCGACGTGCCGGTGCAGTTCTTCTTCGACGATCTGCCGCAGGACGGCGACCGCCCCATCGCCCGGCCGCATGGTTTCGCCGAATCGGCGGGCGAGCCCTTCGTGATGGACTTCGTCTCGTCCACCGAAGGCCTGACGCTCAATCGCGCCTATTCCGCGATCACCGAGCCGCGGCTGCGGCGGCGCATTCTTGATCTGGTGCGCGAATTGGCCGGATCGGGCGAAAGCGACGCGGCCTGAAGCCTGGCTTCACTTGACCCCTTTGTCCGCCTTTGACAGAAGGGCGCGGTTTTGTGCGGCCACTGTGCCGCAGCCTCACCCCTCACGTTGGGAGCCCTGAATGGCGCGGCCGTCCTATATCTTCACCTCCGAGAGCGTTTCGGAAGGTCATCCCGACAAGGTCGCCGACCGCATCTCCGACACGATCGTCGACGCCTTCCTGGAGGCCGACCCCTATGCCCGCGTCGCCGCCGAAACGCTGGTCACCACCCAGCGCATCGTGGTCGCCGGCGAAGTGCGCGGCCCGGGCGAGGTGATCGAGGGGCTTGAGCACAAGATCCGCGCTGCGGTGAAGGATATCGGCTACGAGCAGACCGGCTTCCACTGGGCGACCGCCCATTACGAGTGCCACCTGCACGCCCAGTCGGCCGATATCGCGGTCGGCGTCGACGCCGCCGGCAACAAGGACGAGGGCGCGGGCGACCAGGGCATCATGTTCGGCTATGCCACGAACGAGACGCCCGAGCTGATGCCGGCGACGCTGCAGTATTCGCACAACATCCTTTCGGTGCTGGCCGAGGCCCGCAAATCGGGCAAGGAAAAGGGCCTCGAGCCCGACGCCAAGAGCCAGGTGACCCTGCTCTACGAGAACGGCAAGCCGGTGCGCGCGACCTCGATCGTGCTCTCCACCCAGCACAAGGCGAACCTGACCACCGTCGACGTCGCCGCCATCGTCCGCCCCTATATCGAAAAGGTGCTGCCGGAAGGCTTCATCACGGCCGAGACCGAGTGGCACATCAACCCGACCGGCATCTTCGTGATCGGCGGGCCCGACGGCGACACCGGCCTCACCGGCCGCAAGATCATCGTCGATACGTATGGCGGTGCCGCGCCGCATGGCGGCGGCGCGTTCTCGGGCAAGGACCCCACCAAGGTCGACCGCTCGGCCGCTTATATCGCGCGCTATCTGGCGAAAAACGTGGTCGCCGCCGGCCTCTCGGCCAAGTGCACCATCCAGATCGGCTATGCGATCGGCGTCTCCAAGCCGCTCAGCTTCTATGTCGACCTGCACGACACGGGCGAAGTCGATCCCGCCAAGCTGGAAAAGCTGCTGCCCGAACTGGTCGGCGGTGCCTCGCCCCGTGCGATCCGCGAGCACCTCAAGCTCAATCGCCCGATCTATGCCCGCACTGCAGCCTACGGCCATTTCGGCCGCGCGGCGGAAGCCGATGGCGGCTTCTCGTGGGAAAAGACCGACCTCGTGGACGCGCTGAAAGGCGCGTTCTGACGACCGCTCCCCTGTTCCCTCATGGCCGCCCTTGAGGCGGCCATCCAGACCTGCTGCCACCAGCTCGCTGGATGGCC
>CAZBPO010000185.1:0-828 GCA_964493795.1 uncultured Flavobacteriaceae bacterium | reverse complement strand
CTGCCTGAAATGTCGCCAGGGGCTGGATGGCCGGGTCAGGCCCGGCCATGAGGACTGGAGCGAGAGACATGACTGACGAACCGCAGGAAAAGCGCCGCCTCATCTATGGCCGCCGTCAGGGCCGGCCCTTGAAATCCGGCGCGCGCGAGGCCTTCGAGACGGTGCTGCCGGCGCTGCGGCTGGACCTTGCGACCCTGAACACCCCCTTTCCCGGCCTGCCGAAACTGGCGCTGGAGATCGGCTTCGGCGGCGGCGAGCATCTGGCCGCGCAGGCCGCCGCCCACAAGGATACCGGGTTTATCGGGGCCGAGCCCTTCCTCAACGGCGTCGCCAAGCTGGCGGCGGCGGTGAAGGGTCTCGGCAATGTCCACATCCATCACGGCGACGCCCGCGACGTGCTCGACGGCCTGCCGGACGCAAGCCTGGACAAGGCCTATCTGCTGTTCCCCGACCCCTGGCCCAAGCCGCGTCACAACAAGCGCCGCTTCATCAGCCAACCGAACCTCGGCCAGCTCGCCCGCACGCTGAAGCCCGGCGCGATATTCCGCGTCGCCAGCGACATTCCCGACTATGTCCGCTGGACGCTGGTCGAAATCGCCGCTTTCAACCGCGCTAGAGGTGAAACCTTCACCTGGCAGGCCCGCCAGCCCGCCGACTGGCGCATCCGCCCGAGCGACTGGCCGGGCACCCGCTACGAAGCCAAGGCGCTGATCGCCGGCCGCGTTCCGGCCTATCTTGAGTTCAGGCGGGTTTAGCGCCCCCTTGAACCCCGGCCTGATTCAGCGCATATAGCCATCCAACAAACCGGTCTGCTGATCGAAAGATCAG
>CAZBPO010000184.1:0-6469 GCA_964493795.1 uncultured Flavobacteriaceae bacterium | reverse complement strand
CTCGACCAGATCGGTGCGGCCGGTGACGGCGACGGCGTCGCGCAGCGATTGTTCCGACCAGTCCCACATCTCGTCGGTGCCAAAACGCAGCTCGGGCCTGAGCGCCAGCTTCACCGCGTAGTCGGGGAAGCCGAGATCCTTGTAGATGACGTCGAGCAGGTCGCAGAATTTCGCCACCTCGTCGACCAGCTGGTCGGCGCGGCAGAAGATGTGGGCGTCATCCTGGGTGAACTGGCGCACGCGCATCAGGCCGTGCAGCGCGCCGTGCGGCTCGTTGCGGTGGCAGCAACCCATTTCCGACAGGCGCAGCGGCAGGTCGCGATAGCTCTTGATGCCCTGGCGGAAGATCAGCACGTGGCCGGGGCAGTTCATCGGCTTCAGCGCCATCCAGCTCGCCTCGCTGGAAACGATGGGGCCTTCATCCTCGGTGTTCGGCACCTCGTCGGGGATGACGAACATGTTCTCGCGATACTTGCCCCAGTGGCCGGATTGTTCCCACTGTCGGGCGTCCATGACCTGCGGCGTCTTCACTTCCTGATAACCGGCCGCGTCGAGCCGGCGGCGCATATAGGCCTCGAGCGCGCGGTAGATGACGAAGCCGTTCGGGTGCCAGAAGACGCTGCCATGCGCCTCGGCCTGGAGATGGAACAGATCCATCTCGCGGCCGATCTTGCGATGGTCGCGCTTCTCGGCCTCTTCCAGCCGGGTGAGATAGGCTTTGAGCTCTTTCTCGTCGCGCCAGGCGGTGCCGTAGATGCGCTGAAGCTGCGCGTTTTTCGCGTCGCCGCGCCAATAGGCGCCCGAGATCTTCATCAGCTTGAAGGCCGAGCCGATCGCCCCGGTGGAAGGCAGATGCGGGCCGCGGCAGAGGTCGTGCCAGTTGCCGTGATAATAGACGCTGATCTCTTCGCTCTCGGGCAGATCGCGAATGATCTGAGCCTTGTAGCTTTCGCCCATCGCCTCGAAATGCGCGATCGCCTCGTCGCGCGGCATGGCGGTGCGTTTGGTGGGCAGGTTCGCCTTCACCAGCTCGTGCATGCGCGCTTCGATCTTGGGCAGATCGTCGGTCGTGAACGGTTCGTCGCGGACGAAATCGTAGAAGAAGCCGTCCTCGATATTCGGGCCGATGGTGACCTGGGTGCCGGGGAACAACTCCTGCACCGCCTGGGCCATCAGATGCGCGGTATCGTGGCGGATGAGGTCGAGCGCCTCGGCCTCGTCTTTCCGCGTGATGATGCGGACCTGATCGCCGTCGCCGAGCGGGGCGGAGAGGTCGCGCATGGCTCCGCCCACCTCGATGGCCAGCGCCGCCTTGGCGAGGCCCGGCCCGATGGACGCGGCGAGGTCGGCCCCGGTGCTGCCGGCCGTAGTCGTCCGCACGCTGCCATCGGGCAGAGTGATACGGATCTCGGCTTGGGATGCGGCAGACACGGGACTATTCCTTGTTGAGGACCGCCGGGAGCGGCGGGCGCGGGACACTCCCCGCCGGAGGGGTCCAAGTCAAGGAACGGCCATGCCACCTTTGGGAGAATTCATCGCGGGCGCGCCGGTCGCCTATGGCGGAACCGGGGCTCTCTCCGTGGTCGTGCTGCGGGGCGGGCAGGGCTTCGTGCGTCGCCACGAAGCGGCGCGCGAACGCCGTGAGGTGGGGCGGGCGGCGAAGCTGCTGCCGCCGGGAACCGGCTTCGCGCAGATCGGCTACGATCCGGCCCCTGAGGCGGGGCTGACGCTGGAAGCTATCGCCGACAGGCTGGCTGCGGGGCTTGAACGGCTGGAGCGGCCGCCGGCGCTGGTCGCGATCTCGTATGGCGGACCGGTGGCGATGTTGCTGGCGGCGCGGTATCCCGAAACGGTGCGGGGCGTGGCTTTGATCGCGAGCGCGCATCGATTCTCGGCGGAAGGCGAGCGCCGCGTCCAGCGTCAGATCGCGGCGCTGGAGGCCGGGGACTGGGCGGGATTCCTGAAGGAATTCGGGGCGTTGTTCCGCAGCAGCTTCAGGAATGCGGCGATGGGGCTGGCGGTGAGGCTGATGCGTGGGCGCATCGCCGCCGGCATGGCCGACCCGGCGGTGATCGTGCGGTATCTGGAGATGGCGCGCGCCGCGGGCCCGGTCGATCTGGGCGCGGTCAGATGTCCGGTTCTGGTGCTGGGCGGGGCGGCCGACCAGTTCTATGGCGGGATGATGCAGGATGTGGCGGCCGGCGTTCCGGCGGGCGAGCTCGCCCTTCTGCCGCATGAAACGCATATGGCGCCCGTCGAGGCGGCCCGCGCGATGCGCGCGCGGCTCGCAGACTGGCTGACGCGGCTGGGCTAAACG
The DNA here is from genome assembly GCA_964493795.1 of uncultured Flavobacteriaceae bacterium. Classification (GTDB taxonomy): domain Bacteria; phylum Pseudomonadota; class Alphaproteobacteria; order Micropepsales; family Micropepsaceae; genus JADZAI01. The sequence continues at coordinate 4,152 of CAZBPO010000184.1, read as the reverse complement.
CCCGTGCTCGCCTTCAGATCGAGGAACTCCTGGACATGGGCGGGCAGGGCGTCGCGGGTCTCCGCGAGAATATCGGCCTCGGCCTCAGCCGTTTCGGCCTCGGCGGGGGCGCTGTCGCCCGTGAACCACTGGATCAGGCTCGTCATGTGCAGCCTCCCTTAAGGTCTGACGCCGTTCGCTGCACCGGCAGACTAGCGCGAACCCGTGAAGCAACGCTGAACGCCTAAGGCGCGTTCCCGGATTCGGCGGCGAGGATGGCTTTCAGGCCCTCGCGATAGGTCGGATAGATCAGCGGCACGCCCAGCATCTGCTTCATCAGCTTGTGCGCGATGCGCCGGTTTGCCGAATAGAATTCCTGCGCCATGGGGCTGAGCGAGGCCTTCACCGCCTCGAAATCCTGTTCTGGCGGCGGGTCGACGCCCAGCAGCCGGGCCGCCTCGGTGATCACGTCCTGCGGCGGGGCGGGTTCGTCGTCGGCGAGGTTGAGCACCGTGCCGCCGTCGAGATGGGCCCCCCAGGCCGCCTCGATCAGCTGCGCAATGTCGTCGACATGGATGCGGCTGAAGACCTGGCCCGCTTTCACCAGCCGCCGCGCCGTGCCGGCGCGCAGCTGGTCTATGGCGCTGCGGCCGGGGCCGTATATGCCCGGCAGACGCAGCACCGCGACGGGATTGCCGCTCATTTCCCCCACATCGGCCCAGCCCATCTCGGCGTCGGCCCGGCGCTGGCCGCGCGCGTGCACCGGGCGGATCGGCGCGGCTTCGTCGACCCATTTACCGCCGGCGTCGCCGTAAACGCCGGTGGTCGACAGATAGACGATGGACTGGAGCCCGCTGAGACGCTCGAAATCGGCGGCGTGGGCTTTCAGCACCGGATCGCCGTCCTCGCCGGGCGGGGCGGTGACGACGACATGGGTGACCCCGTCGAGCGCCCGGGCGAAATCGGTGAAACCGTGCTTTTCGTGGAAAACATGGGCAGGAATGCCCCGTTCGGTCAGCGCGCCCGCCTTGTCGAGACGGCGTGCGCTGGCCGAGATGCGCCAGCCCTGGGGTTTGAGGCGGCGGGCGATCGCTTCGGCGACATAGCCGAAGCCGAAGATGAGGATATGGCCTGTCATGGGAACAGCTTCCGCCGCGCCATGCCGCCATGGCAAGGTGAGACATGACCGCGCCTCTCACCGACGAACAGCTGGAGCGTTACGCCCGGCATATCCTGCTGCGCGAGATCGGCGGGGCGGGCCAGCGCCGGCTGCTCGATGCGAAGGTGCTGGTGATCGGTGCGGGCGGCCTTGGCGCGCCGGCCCTGATGTATCTGGCGGCGGCGGGCGTAGGCACGATCGGCGTTGTCGACGACGACATCGTTTCGCTGTCGAATCTTCAGCGCCAGGTGATCTTCTCGACCGACGAGGTCGGCCAGCCCAAGGGCGACAGCGCCGCCCGGCGTCTGGCGGCGATCAACCCGGACGTCGCGGTGACGGTGCATCATGTGCGCCTGACCCCGGACAACGCGCGCGACCTTGTCGCGCCCTATGATCTGGTTCTGGACGGCTGCGACAATTTCGAGACCCGCTTCGCCGTCAACGACGCCGTGCTGGCGCTGGGCAAGACGCTGGTCTCGGCGGCGATCGGCGAGTTCGACGGACAGATCGCGGTCTATCGGCCCGGCCGTGACGACAGCCCCTGCTATCGCTGTTTCGTGCCGGAAATCCCGGACAATGCGGCGCGCTGCACCGAACAGGGCGTGGTCGGGGCGCTGGCCGGCGTCGTGGGCGTCTGGGCGGCGCTGGAGACGGTGAAGACGCTGGCCGGCTTTGGCGCCGATCTGACCGGCCACATCCTCTTGATGGACGGGTTGTCGGCGGGAACGCGCAAGGTCAAGCTGCGGCGCGATCCGGCCTGTCCAGCCTGTGGCGCGGGAAACCGCCTCATTTCGGACCGATTGGACGCTCAATAGACGGCCGGACTTCTCCGTCGCGGACATCGTGATCCGCGCTGGAGCCGGCCGGGAGGATGTGACGATGCTGCGTGCCTTGCTCGCCCTGATGTTCGTGTTCGCGGCGCTGGCCCCGAACGCCTCGGCCCAGCCGGCCCCCGTGGCCGCCGCCGAGTGGTATTATGTCTCGGGCAACCAGGTTCAGGGCCCGCACACGCTGGACGAGATGCAGACCATGACGGCGCGCGGCATCATTCGCCCCACCACCCAGGTCTATGACCCGGCCGCCGGCTGGGCCTTCGCTAGGGACACCCCGGCGCTGCGGGCGCATCTGGTGGACGCCGCCCCGGCGCCGTCACGGCCGCCGCCGCCGGTCTCCGGGCCCGGCAGCGCGGCTGGCCAGCAAATGCTGGATGACGAGGCGCGCGCCTTCCTGCTGGGCGGCTGGCGCATGGTGACGACGGAAAGCATGGCCGGACGGCGCTTTGAGTCGACCGTCCGGTACGAGTTCCGCGCCGACGGCAACTATGCCGGTTCGCTGTCCACCCGCATGCCTGACAGCCCCGACCTGCCGCCGCTGACCGAACCGCTGCAGGGCGCCTGGTCGGTGCGCGCGCTGAACGCTGGCGAATTCCTGATCACGCTGGACACCGGCTTTGGCCTGCCGCCGGAGACGCTGGCGCTTGCTGTCGAAAACGACGACACGCTGGTCACCACCGATGGGCGGCACCGCTATGAGCGGGTCCGCTGATCGGGTTCCGCCGCATTTCGGGCAAACTTGCCTGTCACATATCCAGACAGACCGGGATGTCCCGGACCTGGAGTTGAACTGAGCATGTCGATCACTCGTACCCTCGCCTTCGGTTCGCTGTCCGCGCTTGCGGCCGGCGTGCTGCCGCTCGGGGCCGTCGCGGTCGCCGCCGACAAACTGCCCCGCCTGGCTGAGCCGCGCGTCGAGACGCCCGCGCCGGCCCCCACGGCCGAGACGCCGCCGCCGATTCCGGCCGCCGCCCAGAGCGATGCGGTCTGGTATGTGGTGATCGACGGCCGTCAGGTCGGGCCGATCACCGAAGAGGCGCTGATGGGCCGTCTCGATCGCGGCGAGATCGACGCAGACACGCTGATCTGGCGCTCTGGCATGGACAGCTGGCAGAGGGTCGCGGCGACCGAGCCGATCATGGCCAAGCGCGTCGCCACGGCGATCCGCGACTGGAAGCCCGTGACGCCGCTGGACGACAAATACGGCCCCCTGATCTAAACGATCACCGCATCGCCGAAAGGCTCCGGCGCGTCCGCCGGAGCCTTCTGCTTTTCCGCCGCCGCGCATTTTTGCTTTAGTACCCGTCAAAAGTTGGAGACCACCTTATGAAACCCGCAGCGCTCACCTTCGCTTTCGCAATCGCCGCGTTCACGCCGTCCGCCCTGGCCGACATCCCGCCGATGCCGCCGGAAGACCTGCCGCGCCCCGAGGCGAGCGATGCCGTCATCGCCCGGTCGGCGGCCGGCCTGGCGGACACCAGTTGGGGCATGGAATTGAAGGCCGAGCGCGAGGCGTTCGAAGGCGACCTGAAATTCCTGCCGGGCAACCGGTTCACGTTGACCGTGCGCGAACTGGGCGGTTCGGGCGACCGGGGCAGCAAGTCCGGCTCGGGCGTCTGGGGCGTCGTCGAGGCCAATGCCGAAAACGAATTCGTTCTGATCCTCAGCGTGATCGAGGATGAACGCGACGGCGAATTCGACGCTGACGAGGTGATCGCGCTGCGCCTGAAGGGGGCGGGCGTCGGCGACAAGCTGGTCGGCACGCTGATCGATGACGACAACAAAGCCACCGTCACGCTGACCCGCCGCTAGGCCGCGCATGACCCCAGCCGCGCGCCGCGACGGTGAGATCTGGCCCTTCGTGGCCGGACCTCTGGCCGTCGCTGCGCTCGCGCTCTGGCTGGGCCAGTCGACGTCCTGGGATCTGCGGAACTACCACTGGTACAACCCCTATGCGCTGCTGACCGGGCGCATGGGGTTCGATGTCGCGGTCGCCCATCACGCGACCTATTACAACCCGCTGATCGACCTGCCGCTCTGGGCGGTCGCCCATCTTGGCCCCGGCTGGCTGGCGGCGGCGTTTCTCGGCCTCGTCCAGGGGCTGAATTTCAGCTTTCTCTATCTGATCGCGCGCGATGCGCTGAGCCCCGAGATCGTGCAGCGCCGGGCGCTGGCGGCGCT
>CAZBPO010000183.1:1255-6479 GCA_964493795.1 uncultured Flavobacteriaceae bacterium | reverse complement strand
TCCGTCGCTTCGCGACACCTTCCCCCGGTGGGGGAAGGATAGCCTGGCGGCGGAAATCGTCTTTCCCCTTTCGGGGAAGGCGCCCGAGGGGCGGAAGAGGAAAGCTTTGGTCAGTTCATCTTGCCGTCGGGCTGGCTCTTGGCGGCGAGGGCCTGGAGCCTGGCCAGATCGCGGATGTAGAGCGTCTTGGATTTACGCTCGGCGAGATGGTCGTGGTGCAGCTGGGACAGCACGCGGGCGACCGTTTCGCGCGTGGTCGAGGCGAGCGCCGCGATCTGCGCCTGGGTCGGCAGCGGATAGATGAGCCACGAATTCGGCCGCACCGGGTCGGGCTTCTTCATCCGCAGCACCTCGACATAGACGCGCTGGTAGGCGCTGAGCGTGGCGAGGTCGAGGATGCGGTCGTCGGCCGCGCGGATGATGCGGACCAGCTTCTGCATCACCTTGGCCGAGATGTCGGCGTCGTTGGCCAGCAGCTCTTTGAAGGCGTTCGGGGTGAGCGTGGCGAGCAGGCAGTCTTCGACCGCCAGCACGTTCGCGGAGCGCGGCCGGCCGTCGATGGCCGAAAGCTCGCCGAAGTAACCGCCGGCCGGGACGATGGCGTAGGCCACTTCGCGGCCGGAGGCGGAGTAGTTCACGATGCGGACTTCGCCGCGCAGGACGAAATAGACGTCGCCGGCCTGTTCGTCGCGGCTGAGAATTTCCTCGTCGGCGACGCAGCGGCGCAGATTGGCGTGCCGCAGGATGAGATCGAGCGTGGCGGACGGGGCGCCCTTGAAGAGCGGGAAGTCGGCCAGCGCGGCGCGGCCTTCCGGGCTGTGCGCGGGATCGACGGTTGCAGGGACGACGGTGCTCTCGTGTTCCGACGTCATGACAATGGTGTCCAACATGCTGTCCCCCAGACGGCGCGTGCGCCAAATCACATCTGAGGGCAGGAAAACCCGATCACGTCCAATTTCGATGTGACGTAAATCACAGGTAAAATCAATATGTGCGCCAGATCACGTCTGGCCGTGATCTGGCCATGGTTGTCAGTCCGCTGGCTTTCCGTCGAAGGCGGCCTTGAGGGCGGCGATGTCGAGCTTTTTCATCGTCATCATCGCTTCGGCGGCGCGGCGGCCGGCGACGCGGTCGGGGCTGGCATACAGCTCGTTCATCATCGCCGGGAAGATCTGCCAGCAGACGCCATAGCGGTCGCGCACCCAGCCGCAGGCCTCTTCGACGCCGCCCTCGAGCAGCGCGCCGTAGAAGCGGTCGATCTCGTCCTGGGTGTCGCAGGCGACCGCCAGCGAGATCGCGTGATTGAAGCTGTCCATGGCCCCTGCCGTCATCGCGGTCATGGGCGTGCCCATCAGCGTGAATTCGACCACCACGACCGAGCCTTCGGGGCCGGAGGGCGAGTCGGCGGGCATGGTGACGATCCGGTCGACCGAAGAGTCCGGGAAGATCGAGGCGTAGAAACGCGCGGCGCCTTCGGCGTCGTGCGCATACCAGAGAAAGGGCTGGATGCTGGGCATGGGAACCTCCTTGGATCGTCCTTTGGAACGCTTTCAGCCCAAGGACGATCCGGCGCGCGCGATCCCGACAGGCCGGCGCGAAATCTAGAGCAGGTAGATCACCACATAGCGGGCGACGAGCGCGGCCATGACGACGGTCGAGAGACGCCTGCCGGGCGTGAACATCGCGGCCAGCATCAGCGCTGCGAGCACGAGCGTCAGCGAAAGCGCCAGCGGGTTGGAGAGATAGCCCGCCAGCTGGGGAATGCTGGCGTACCAGGCGATCTGGCAGAGCAGCAGGACGAACATCACGCCCAGGACCACGCGGCGCGTGCGGAAGAAATGATCGTCGAAATCCGGTTGTTCGCCGGCGTCGCGCGGGAAGACAAGATGGGCGGCGAGATAGTAGGCGCTGGCGAAGGCCGTGACCGCCATGAGCGCATGGCTGGACACGAAGACATGGTCGCGAACCACCCAGGCCGCCTGCCAGAAGGAGAGCAGGTCGAGCAGCACGAAAGCGCCCATCAGCGGCGTCAGCCAGCCGATCCGCACCCTGGTCTGCGGATTGAGATGCGCGGCGATGGCGCGGCCGAGGCCGCCCAGAACCTCGGCGATCGAGAGGCCGAGCAGCAGGCCGAACAGCGCGAAGATGAATTCGAATTCCGACATGGGCGCACCATGGCGAAGAGGGGTGGCGGCGGTCAAAAAGAAAGCGCGCCGGGGTTAAGCCGGCGCGCCTTGCGGTTGCGGGCTCCGCCTCAGAGGACGGTGAGCATGCTGGCGACCAGCGGGTGGCGCACGATGTCGCGGTCGGCGAGGCGGATGACGGCGACGTCTTCGAGCTCGCTGAGCTTGTCGCCGACCTGCGAGAGCCCCGACATGCCGGGCAACAGGTCGCTCTGGTCGGGGTCGCCGGTGAGGACCATGGTGGAGTGCCAGCCGAGGCGCGTCAGCATCATCTTGATCTGGCCGTAGGTGCAGTTCTGCGCCTCGTCGATGACGATGAAGGCGTTGTTGAGCGTGCGCCCGCGCATATAGGCGACCGGCGCGATCTCGATGGAGCCGTCGGCGAGGAGCTGTTTCAGGCGCTTCGCGCCCAGCCGGTCGGACAGCGCGTCGTAGAGCGGGCGCAGATAGGGCGCGAGCTTGTCTTCCAGCGCGCCGGGCAGGAAACCGAGATTTTCGCCCGCCTCGACGGCGGGGCGGGTGAGCATGATGCGCGAGATGCGGCCGGCCTCGAACGCCTCGACCGCCTTGGCGATGGCCAGATAGGTCTTGCCCGTGCCGGCGGGGCCGAGCGCGACGACGACGTTCTTCTTGTCGATGGCGTCCAGAAGAAGGCGCTGATTGTCGCTCTGGGGGCGGATATTGCGGACATAGGACTTGTCGCGGGTTTCCCGTTCTTCTCCGTTCAGGGGGTCCCAGGGGGCCTGCTTGCCTGGAAACAACGCACGCACTTTCGATCTGCCAGACCGGTCCTCATAGCTGCGCGCCTTATCGCGCGCTGCCCGCTTCGCCATCGGTGCTTCCTTTCAAGGGAGGGAACAGACGAACGCATCCGCCGGCGCGCGGAACAAGCGGGCCGGGTGGAATGGAGCCGAGACTGTGGGTGCGGCGGGGAGCCTGTTCCGCGCGGCCAGAGGCCGGGAACCGGAGACATGGAAGCTCGGCAAAGACGCCGGCGCGTTCCGTCACCTAAGGGCTTCCCCCTTGCGTTGCGAGCCGCGGGACGGGCTCGAATCGTCTCACCCCTCGACGTTAGCCGAGGGATTTGTCGGTCCGTCAAAGTTTTTGCGACCTGACGGCGACGAGTTCGGACGTGATGGTGCGCTGCAACAGTTAACGCGCGTTTAACGATGATTAAACGCAAGGGCGCGCTGCGGGCGCGGGCGGCGGCGCAGCCGGCGGGCCGTGAAGCGGGCGATGCGCAAGGCCGTGATGGCCGCCTTGAGCAGGATCGCGGCCAGCAGGCCGCCGACCCACAGGATCAGGCCCCAGACATACTCGAAGAAAATCTGCACGACGTTCGCCGTGTATTTGATGGCGCGGAAGCTGGTCTTGCCGGTCAGCTCCATCACGCCGCGCGTGCGCTTGCCGGCCGCCCTGGCGATGGCGTGGATGTCGTCGACGTCCTCGATGCGGTCCATGCGTTTGAGCAGGCGCAGCGCCTCGACGGTGCCGACTTCCTTGCGGATGTCCTCCATTTTGCCCAGCACCTTGAAGACGCGCGCGTCCTTCACGCCGCCGAGATATTTGCTGAGCCGCGCCCATGAGCCGGCGGGATCGGTGAGGTTGATGGTGCGAAGCGTGGCCTTGAGGCCCGGAAGATCGACCGCATCGTCGGCCAGGCGCAGCAGCCGGGCGGCGAAGGCGGCGCTCATATGGCCGGCGCGGCGGGCGAACTTGGCGAAGGAGACGCCGGCCTTGACCATCACGCCGCCGCCGCCGGTCGCGATGGTGCCGGCCGTGGCGGCGATGCCGACGGCCGAGAGGCCCAGGATGAACTGCGAGTAGTCCTCGCCCGCTAGCATCTTGCCGCCTTCCAGCGTGATGTCGCGCAGGTCGCCATAGACGGTGAGGTCGGAGGTGATCGCGCCGCCGAGCCCGGCCAGGCTGTCGCCGCGTCCGGTGACGAAGCCGGAGATGTAGTCGGAGACGTTCTCTTCGAGCGACTGTTCGCGGGTCTGGACGGCGTAGGCGGCGGCTTCGAGGCCGGCGGCGAGCGGGATGCCGGCTTTGCGCGCGATCTCCAGATACAGCATCGTGTCGGCGGCATCCTCGCGGCGCAGGGCGTCGTCGAGGCGACCGGCGATCTTGTCGGCGTTCATGTGCCAGGCGAGGTCGGCGTCCACGATCTCGGCGTCGCTGAGGCCTTCGCGCCAGCCGATCGCCTCGGCCACGTCCTCAGGAATGGTCACGCGCCAGTCGAAGGCGAGCGCGCACGCGCCCAAAGCGAGCGTTCCCAGAAGCAGGAAGAAGGCGAGCCGCCCGATCATGTGCGGGCTTATGATGCCGCTTTATGGCGCGTTTGTGGAGGCGCGCGGCGCGATGCCCGTATAGCGGGCGCGCGGCCGGATGAGGGTTTCGGAGGCGCGCTGTTCGATCGCATGGGCGGTCCAGCCGGCGGTGCGGCCGATGGCGAAGAGGGTGAGGCCGCTATCGGCGGGCAGACCCAGATGCAGCGCGAGCACGGCGAGCGCGTAGTCGATATTGGGATCGACGCCGGCGATCTCGCGCGCCGCCGTGACGATGTCGCGGGTGAGGCGGCGGTCGGCCCCTGCGGCGTCGAGCGCGGCCAGCAACACGGCGGCGCGGGGATCGGTGGCGCGATAGATCGTATGACCGAAGCCGGGCAGGCGCTCGCCTTCGGCACGGCGCTGCTTGATGCCCTCGGCGGCGTCGGCGGGCAGGGCGGCGAGAAAGCGCATGGCGCGCGGCGAGGCTCCGCCGTGACGGGGGCCTTTCAGGGTCGCCAGAGCGGCGGCGAGGGCGTCGTAGATCGACGCGCCGGTGGAGACGGCGACGCGCGCGGCGAAGGTCGAGGCGTTCAGTTCGTGATCAGCCAGAAGAACGAGGGCGCGCCGGATGAGGTCGGGCGCATCTGCGCGCGCGGGCGCCCAGGCGGCGGCGAGGGCGCGATGGATCGGCTGCGGGCCGGGCGGGGCGTCGCCGGTCGCCAGCGCCGTGAGTATGCGCAGGGCCTTGGCCCCTATGGCCGCGCCGCCGGC
>CAZBPO010000183.1:0-1245 GCA_964493795.1 uncultured Flavobacteriaceae bacterium | reverse complement strand
CCGTTGAAGGCGGCCGGGTCGAAACCGCCGGCGAGCGTCATGGCGGCGGCGGCGCGGTCGATGAACGGCCGCCCGGCCGTGGCGGCGGCGATCGCTTCCAGCGCGCGCCAGAGGGGCCCCGGGTCGCTGTCCGCAAAGGGGTTCTGGTCCGCGACGTTCCAGAGCAGGGCGGCGACGTGCTCGAACGAGCTTTTCTCCGCCAGTTCGGCCGCCGATGCGCCGCGATAGAAGGGGCCTTCGGGGGTGATGAGGCAGATCGCGGAATCAAGCGCGAGCGGCGAGGCGGATTCGACCGCCGCGCGCGTTTCGAGCGGGGCGCGGCGGTCCTTGAGGGCGCGGACATCATCGGCCCGATAGCGCTTGTTGCGGCCATCGGCGGCGGCCTCGGAGCGGATGAGGCCCCGGCTGACATAGGCGTAGATGGTGGCGGGCGAGACCGAGAGGGTTGCCGCCGCCTCCTGCGCGGTCATGTAGAGCCCGTTGGCTGTCTTATTATTGATCATGCTCGTCAATATTGATCGGTTTAAGGCCGCGCGCAATCTCGCCGTCGAAAGCAACGATGGAGAGACCTCATGAACATCCAGGTTCCCGCCCCCGCCATCGGGCTCGACGGCGTGCCGGCGGCGGTGACGGCGTTGAGCCATGTCGACGGCGCGCGGGGCGAACTGGTGATCGCCGGAAAGCGGGTCGACGATCTGGCGGGCGCTTCGGACTATGAGGCGGTGGCGCGCGCGCTGTGGCGGCTGGCAGGGGCACACGAGGCCCCGGCGCTGGGGCCGCTGCGGGCGCGGGCGTTCGAACGGGCGATGGAGCTGGCGCCGGTGCTGGCCGGTCTGGCGCCGGTGGATGCGCTGCGCGCCGGGCTGGCGGCGCTGGACATTCCCGACGGGCCTGAGGCGGCCGCGGCGATCACGGCGGCCGTGCCGGTGCTGAGCCTGACCCTGATGGCGTCACGCGAGGGCCGCGCGCCGGTCGCGCCGGACCCGGCGCTTGGCCATGCGGCCGACATCCTGCGGATGCTGCATGGCCGCCCCGCCACGGCGGCGGAAGCGGCGGCGCTGGACGCCTATCTGGTGACGGTGAGCGATCACGGGATGAACGCGTCGACTTTCGCCTGCCGCGTGGTGATCGCCACGCGGGCGAGCCTGGTCTCTGCGGTGACGGCGGCCTATGGCGCGCTGAGCGGGCCCTTGCACGGCGGCGCGCCGGGGCCGGTGCTGGACATGCTGGACGCCATAGGTGGAG
>CAZBPO010000182.1:0-6481 GCA_964493795.1 uncultured Flavobacteriaceae bacterium | reverse complement strand
CGACGATCCCAAGGCACAGGAACAGGCACAGCCCGCCCAGCGCCGGCCCCGCGATATCCTGATTGGCGCTCAGCCAGGCGACGATCGCATCGACCAGATCACCCACGCGCCGCGTCTTCCATCAGCCGCCGGAACGCCATCACCGCGTTCTCGTGGGTCGGCGACAGCGGCCCCTGCGCGATGTCGCCCGCCGCGACGTTCGTCTCGACCGCCTCGCAGATCGCCTTGTCCTCGGCGGTCACGATATCCGACATGGCGAAGGTCGCGGCGTGGTCGCCGTCCGGATCGGCGAAGATGTAGAGATAGTCCAGCCGCGTGCCGCCATCCGGCGTCGGCCAGATGCGCTCCATCATCATGCCGCCATGATAGACATTGATGCCCAGATTGGGCCACGCCCAGGCCCACAGCCCTTCATAGACGGCATCGCCGCGACGTTCGGGCCGCAGCGGCGCGTGATGGATGGCGATCCGGTCCTCGACCTCCACGCGATAGGCGGCGCTGTCGATCTCGGCGTCCAGCGCCTTGTGCAGCATCGGCACGTGATAGCCTTCCAGATAGTTTTCGACATACAGCGTCCAGCGGCACGCGACCTCGTGCGTGCGCCGCGCGCCGAAACGCCAGTCCTCCAGCGGCGTCGCCGCGAGCCGCCGCGTCACCGGCGCGATCCACGCCTCGAAGTCGCCGGCCTCGTCAGACAACGCCACGAACACGAAGCCGCGCCATAGCCGCAGCGGCAAAGCGACGAGGCCCAGCGCCCGCGCATCGAACCCATCCATCGGCCCGAACCCGGTCGCCGCTTTCAGCCGCCCGTCCAGCGCATAGCGCCAGCCGTGATAGGGGCAGGCCAGTTCGCCGCCGCACGATCCGGTTCCGTCGGATACGAAGGGGCTCAGGCGGTGACGACAGGCATTGCGAAACGCGCGGATGTCGCCGTCCGCGCCGCGCACGGCGATGACGGGCACGCCCGCGATGGTTTCGGCGACATAGTCGCCTTCGCCCGGCATCTGGCTGTCATGCGCCAGGCATTGCCAGCTGCGGGCGAAGACGCGGCGCGTCAGGGCGGTGTCGCTCATGCGGCATCATCCCCGCGCCGCGCCGGATCGCAAGCGCCAGACCGTCAGGGCTCAATCGTCCCGTTCGATCTTCAGAATCTTGCCGCTGCGCGGATGGATATCGGCCTCGAAGCGGCGGCCCTGGCGGTCGACCATCTCGACCTCATACTTCCCATCGTCGCGTTCGATCTCAAGAACCGTATAGCCCTTGGCCTTCAGGTCGGCGACGACGTTCTCCACGCTCATCCAGCCGCCATGGGCGCGGTGATGGCGGCGATCGTCATCGTCCGCCAGCGCGATTCCGGCGGCGAGGGCCGCGGCGGCGAACAGGGCGGCGATCGTGGTGGCTTTTCTCATGGCGGGTCTCCTTGTTGCGTTTTGACGGAAGGCGGTCTTCCGCTTCGATGCGCCGGTTTTGCGCCGCATTGCCTGACGCCTCGCCCACCGTCATTGTCAGCGTCCTGTCAGCTTGATTGTGGTCTGTCCCGGCGGATGCGCCTTCTCGCCCTCATGCTCTGCGTGCTGCTCGCCTCGCCGCTGGCCTTCGTCGCTCGCGCCGATGACGACGACGACGATCACGACCGCGCCCGCGCCGCGCTGGAACGCGGCGACATTCTGCCGCTCGCCCACATTCTTCAGATCGTCCGCGACAATGTCGGCGGCCGCGTCATCGAGGTCGATCTTGACGAGGATGACGGCATTTACATCTACGAGATCGAAGTCGTGATGCCCGACGGCCGAATCCTTAAAGTCGAGATCGACGCCGCCACCGGCCGGATCCTCAAGATCGAAGAGGACGACTGATGCGCGCTCTGGCGGTGGAAGACGATGCGCGCATCGCCGCCGATATCGCAGCGGCGCTCGAGGCCGCCGGCTTCGCGGTGCAGCGTGCTGCGGATGGTGAGGAAGCCTGGTTTCTGGGCGACACGGAAAATTTCGACATCGTGATCCTCGACCTCGGTCTGCCGCGGATGGACGGGCTCGCCGTCCTGAAACGCTGGCGTGCCGCGGGCCGTGAGATGCCTGTGCTTGTCCTCACCGCGCGTGGTGCGTGGCAGGAACGTGTCGAGGGCATCGAGGCGGGCGCCGACGACTACCTGACCAAGCCTTTCCGCATGGAAGAGCTCGTCGCCCGCGCCCGCGCCTTGTTGCGCCGCGCCGCCGGGCGCGGCTCGCCGATCCAGTCCAGCGGCGACCTCGTCCTCGACCACAACCGCATGAGCGTGACGCTGAAAGGCGCTCCCGTGGCGCTCACCGCCCTCGAATGGCGGGTTCTGGCGCGCCTTGCGCTCAACGCCGAGCGCGTCGTGCCGCCTACCGAGCTGCTTGAACATCTCTATGGCGACGACGATGCGCGTGAGGTGAACGCGCTTGAGGCCGTCATTGCGCGCCTGCGTCGCAAGTTGGGCGCGGGGGTCATCGAGACGCGTCGCGGTTTCGGCTATGTCTTCGCAGGTCGCGACGCGTGACCGGCGTCTCGTTGCGCTGGCGCCTCACGCTGATCGGCGCGCTCACCATTATCGCGGCGCTGGGTGCGGCCGGCCTCGCCTTGAGCTGGCTGTTCGCCGAACATGTCGAGCGCCGCGCAGGTCTCGAGCTTCAGGTCAATCTCGACCAGGTGATCGCCGCGCTGTCCTTCGCCGGAAACCGGGTGGCGATCGGCGCGCCCAGCGCCGATCCGCGCTACGCAAAGCCCTATGGCGGCCTCTACTGGCAGGTCGAGTCGGGCGATACGCTGCTGCGCTCGCGCTCGCTGTGGGACCAGACGCTGACGCGCGACGCAGAAGCGCCTTCGGCCGCGGGCCTCATCGCTTATGTCGGGCCGGACGGCGCGCCGGCGGTCGGCCTTGAACAGACCGTACACCGGCCCGGCGTCGCGCCGGTCCGTGTCATCGTCGCCATGGATCGCGCCGGGCTCACCGCCGCCAGCGATGGTTTCGTGAAGGATCTTGCGCCCTATCTCATCGCGCTCGCGCTCGCCCTCGCGGCGGCGCAGGCGATCCAACTTGCCTATGGCCTGCGCCCGCTCCGCCGCATCGGCGCGCGGGTTTCTGCCCTGAATGCCGGTGCCGTCGATCGCATGGGCGAGGCCTGGCCGTCCGAGGTGCTGCCGCTTGCCGGTGAGATCGACGCCCTGCTCGCCGCGCGGGAGGGTGATGTGACGCGCGCCCGCGCCCGCGCCGGCGATCTGGCGCATGGGTTGAAGACGCCGCTTCAGGCGCTGATCGGCGAGGCGGCCCGTCTGCGCGGTCGGGGTGAAGCCGAGGCCGCATCGGCGATCGAACATGTCGTCGGCGCGATGCGCGTCCATATCGACCGCGAGCTGGCGCGGGCGCGCCGCGCCGCTTCGGGCGGACGGGCTCGCGCTGTCGTCGCCGAAGTCGTCGAGAATGTCCGCAAGGTCATCGCCCGCACCCCCGCCGGCGCGGCGCTCGCGTGGCGCATCCACGTGCCGGCGGGCCTCGCCGTGGCGATGGACGCGGCTGATCTCGCCGAGGCGCTGGGGGCGCTGATGGAGAACGCCGCGCGCCACGCCGCCGCCCGCGTCGACGTCTCAGCCGCCGCGCATCAGGGCCGCGTCAATGTCGAAATCCGCGATGACGGTCCCGGCGTGCCCGAGGCGCGCCTTTCCGAGCTGGCGCAGCGCGGCCGCCGCCTCGATGAAAGTCTGCCCGGACAGGGACTGGGCCTCGCCATCGCCGCCGAAATCGCCGAGGCGGTAGGCAGCGGCCTGCGGCTCGCCAATACGCCGGACGGCTTCGCGGCGAGGCTCAGCCTGCCGCCTGCCGCCGCCCGCAGCTAGGGTTCAGCTCAGTTTCCCGCCCGCGATGGTGATGCGGTGCATCAGCCGGCGATGGCCGTGATAATCGTTCATCGCGTAGTGCCAGGTCGCCCGGTTGTCCCAGAACGCCACCGATCCCGGCTTCCAGGAAAAGCGGTGCACGAATTCGGGCCGCTGCGCGTGGGCATAGAGATAGTCGAGCAGCGGCTTGCTCTCCTCGGCCGTCCAGCCCTCGAAGCGCAGCGTGAAGCTGGGGTTCACATACAGCGCCTTGCGGCCGCTGCCCGGGTGGGTGATCGCCACCGGATGCACGTTCTCGGGCAGGTCGCTATGCCCCGACAGGGCGGTCTGGTCGCCCGCGCCATAGGCCGATTTCGCGCCGAATACATGGGCCGCCGAATGCACGGCGTTTAGGCCCGACAGCGTTCGCTTCAAACCCTCCGACAGCGCGTCCCACGCCGCGTACATGCTGGCGAACAGTGTGTCGCCGCCGCTGGGCGGCGTTTCCATCGCCACCAGGATCGAGCCCATGGCGGGCTCGGCGTCATAGGAATGGTCGGTGTGCCAGCCGCCGCCGATATTGGTGGTCTGCTCTTCCGTCTTCTCGACCTTGGCTATCTCGGGCCAGCGTTCGGTCTTGGGGAAATAGCGGTTGATGACGATCGGCCCGACCCGCCGGGCGAATGCGATATGCGCTTCCGGGTGCAGGTTCTGTCCATGCAGGAAGGCGACGCCGTGATCGAACGCCGCCTGACGCACAGCGGCCACTTCGGCGTCGCTGGCCTGCGCAAGGTCGATGCCTTCGATCTGCGCGCCGCACCCTTCAAGAGCATCGATCTGCATGGGACGTCTCCTCGGACTTTCGCGGCAGTGTGGTGGCGCATCTGGCGGCCCACTGTCACGTCCGTTACACTTAAGCGATGGTTCAAGCGGACTCCGAGCGCATCCTCGCCGTTCTCAAACGCACCGGCTGGGCCGGGCAGGCGGCGCCGGGCCTTGCCGAGGCTCTGGTCGACGCCGGACGGCTGGCGCGTCTGCCGGCTGGCGCATGGAGCCATGGCGAAGGCGACCCCGAAACCGGGATTTTTGTCGTCATCGAAGGTGCGGTGCAGCTGTTCACCGAGGCCCCCGGCGCCCGTCAGGTGCTGGTCGGCCATATCGAACGGGGCGGCACGATCGGCCAGGCCAGCCGCTTCGGCGGCGGCCCGCGCATCGTCACCGCCATCGCCGTAGTGCCCAGCCAGCTTCTCATCGTCTCCGACGCCGCGCTCACGCGGCTCAGCGCCGTCTGGCCTGATCTGTGGCGGGTGATCGCCGGTCTCGCCTATGCGCAGATGCGGGTCACCGTGCAGATGCTGGCCCAGATCGTCGCGCTGCCGCCGCGCCCGCGTCTCGCCGCGCGCCTGATCGCCCTCGCCGCCATCTCCGGCGAACCCGCCCCGGTGACGCTCTCAATCGGGCAACAGGCCCTCGGCGAACTCATCGGCCTCACCCGCAAGACCGTGAACGGCCTGCTTCAGGACTTCGCCAAAGAAGGCCTGGTGCGCCTGCGCTACGCCAAGCTGGAGCTGGTCGACTTGAAAGGCCTCGAAACCGCAGCGAATGGCTAAGCGTGCAATCCTCTCCGCGCGAGAGCGGGGAGAGGACAGACCGGCGCTCGCGCCGGTCAGGAGAGGTGTCGGAGCGCCGGACTTTACGGCTAAAGTCGGCCTTCTCAGGACAGGACGCCCCCGCATGGCCGCCAAACCCGCCTCGCCCAAACTCCTCTCCGGCGGCAATCCGCAGATCGCCAAGGGCGACGGCGACGCGCCGGTGCAGGCCTATATCGCCGCCATGCCAGGCTGGAAAAAGGAAGTCGGCGAACGCCTCGACGCGCTGATCGGCAAGGCCGTGCCCAAGGCGCAGAAGATGGTCCGCTGGAACTCGCCGTTCTACGGCGTGGACGGGCAGGGCTGGTTCGTCTCGGTCCACTGCTTCACGAAATTCGTGCGCCTCACCTTCTTCAAGGGCACGTCGCTGAAGCCCCAACCCGCCGGCCCGTCAAAGGTCGCCGATGTCCGCTATCACGACATCACCGAGGACGCCTTCGATGACAAACAGATCGCTGCCTGGATCAAGCAAGCCGCCAAACTGCCGGGCTGGACGCCATGACCTCAAAACCTCATCATGCTTCAAAAGTCCTCATGGCCGGGCTTGACCCGGCCATCCACGCCGTCACGCTCAATTCATGGTCTGCGCGTGGGTTTACATCATGGCCAGCCGCCGCAACGGGACGCTTTACATCGGCGTCACGAAGAACCTTGGCGAGCGCGTGACAGAGCACCAAGAGGGGCGCGGTTCGCAATTTTGTCGTCGCTACGGCGTGACCACGCTCGTCTGGTACGAAAGGCATGACCTTGTCGTGGACGCCATCCAGCGCGAAACAAGCCTGAAGCGCTGGAAGCGCGCCTGGAAGATCGCCCTGATCGAGAAATTAAATCCTGACTGGCGCGACCTTTCGGAAGACAATCTCAGTTCTGCCTGAAATGTCGCCAGGGGCTGGATGGCCGGGTCAGGCCCGGCCATGAGGAAAAGGGGAGGGCGACCCAGAACGTGTGGTGCCCTAACCCCGCCGCGCTGGTCTGGGACGCCATCGAGGCGCGGCGGG
>CAZBPO010000181.1:3328-6561 GCA_964493795.1 uncultured Flavobacteriaceae bacterium | reverse complement strand
CGCTCGCGGTAATGCGCGCGCACGGCCCGGTCTTCGACGCCTCGCTGACGATGGTGCTGGCGGCGCTGGCGGGGGAAGGCGTCGCCCTCGCGCCCCCGGCCATGTTCACGCGCGAGATCGGCGAAGGCAGGCTGGTCCAGCCCTTCGCCGTCACGGTCGAAACGGGCGCGTACTTTCTGGTCGTCCCAAGGGGAAAACCCGACAGCCCCGCCCTCGCCGCCTTCCGCGCCTGGCTGGAGATTTGATCGCGCGCCTTGCGGCGGGGAAAAAACTGCGAAAGACTTTAGGCATCTCACAGCCGAGGGGGCGCGTTTGGCGGCGGAGACGGCGGTAAAGCAAGCGGCGGCCAAAAAGCCGTCATGGGGCGCGTTGTTCACGCGCTCGGAAGCCCTGCGCGGCTGGGCCCTGCTCAGCCCGACGACCCTGCTGATGATCGTCGGCCTGGCTGCGCCGCTGGGCATCATGCTGGTCTATAGTCTGTGGCAACAAGACGGGCTGACGCTCAACACCGACCCGACCCTTGCGAACTACGCCGAGGTCACCACCAAGTATTATCCGGTGCTGCTGCGCTCGCTGTGGATCGCGGCGCTGGCGGCCTTCTTCACCGTTCTGTTCGCCTATCCCGTCGCCTACTACGTGGCGTTCCACGCCAAGAACACGAAATTCCTCTGGCTGATCCTGCTGACGATCCCGTTCTGGACCAGCTATCTGCTGCGCGTCTTCGCGTTGCGCGTCATCATGCCGGGCGAGCTGCAGGGTTCGCAGACGGCGGTGGTGATCGCCCTCACCCACGCATGGGCGGCGTTCGCCATCCTGCCCATCTATGTCAGCCTCGAGAAAATCGACCGCTCGCTGCTTGAGGCCGCCGCCGATCTCGGCGACAGCGCCTTCCGCCGCTTCTGGCGCATCACGTTCCCGCTTTCGCTGCCGGGCGTGATTTCGGCGGCCACGCTGATCTTCGTGCCGACCATCGGCGACTATGTGACGCCCACGCTGATCGGCGGCGGACGGCCGCCGACCTTCATGATCGCCAACATCATCCAGTCGCAGATCAAATCGAACGACTGGCCGATGGCGGCGGCGATCGCGATCTCGTCCATGGCCGTGGTCGCGCTTGCGGTCATCTTCTTCATCAGCGCCCTAAGGGCCGCCGCGAGGTCGCTCAAATGAGCCGCAAGCCGCTGAAGAAAGTGGGCGAGCGCAGCTGGGGCATCACCCTGTTCGCCTTCGCCTATCTCGCCTTCCTCTATGCGCCGATGCTGGTGCTGCCGCTGTTCTCGTTCGCCGACCAGAAGGTGATCACCTTCCCGATCAAGGGCTTCACCACCCATTGGTACGAGGAGATGTTCGCCAAACCCGAGATGCACAAGGCGCTGTGGAATTCGGTCAAGGTGGGACTCATCGCCTCCATCTCCGCGACGCTTCTGGGCCTGCTGGCCGCCAAGGCGGTCACGCGCTATGCGATGCCCGGCAAAACGCTGGCGTTGGCGCTCATCACCCTGCCCATCTTCATCCCCGAAATCCTGTTGGGCCTGGCGCTGCTCATCATCCTGAACGTCGTCGATATCCAGCTTTCGCTGCTGACCATCGCGGCCGGCCATGTGCTGCTGTGCACGCCGTTCGCGATGGCGGTTCTGGTGGCGCGGCTCGACGGCTTCGACAAGAGCCTCGAGGAGGCATCGCTGGACCTCGGCGAAAGCGGCTGGATGACGTTCTGGCGCGTGACCTTTCCGCTCATCATGCCGGCGGTGGTCTCCAGCCTGCTTCTCACCTTCATCGTATCGTTCGACGAGTTCCTGCTCGCCTTCTTCCTGCAAGGCACCGAGCAGACGCTGCCGCTCTATATCTGGAGCGGCCTCAGATTCCCGTCGAACTTCCCGCCGACGCTGGCGCTCGGCTCGATCATCCTGGTGGTCTCCATCGTACTTGTCGTGTTCGCAGAATGGCTGCGGCAGGCGGGCTCGGGCGGCGGCAAAGTCAAAGTGGGCGTGTGAGGCGACATGGACAGCGGCGACTACATCCGTATCGAGCATGTCACCAAGCGGTTCGGCGCCTTCCACGCCGTGGACGACGCCGACTTCTCGATCAAACCGGGCGAGTTCTTCTCGCTGCTCGGCCCTTCGGGCTGCGGCAAGACCACGCTGTTGCGGATGATCGCGGGCTTCGAGTTTCCGACCGAGGGCGAGATCTATATCGACGGACAGCCCGTCACCGGCGTTCCGGCCAACAAGCGGCCGACGAACATGGTGTTCCAGTCCTACGCGATCTTTCCGCATCTCGACGTGTACGACAACGTCGCCTACGGCCTCAGGAAGCTGCGCCTGCCCAAGGCCGAGCTGGATCGCCGGGTCAAAGAGGCGCTGGCGATGATCCGCATGGACGGCTTCGAACGCCGCCGCACCGACCAGATGTCGGGCGGCCAGCGTCAGCGCGTCGCCCTCGCGCGCGCGCTGGTGAACCGGCCCAAGGTGCTGCTGCTCGACGAACCGCTGGGCGCGCTCGACAAGAAGCTGCGCGAGCAGATGCAGTTCGAACTGCGCCAGCTCCAGCAGCAGGTCGGCATCACCTTCATCTTCGTCACGCACGATCAGGAAGAGGCGCTCTCGCTCTCCGACCGCATCGCGGTGATGCAGAAGGGCAAGGTTCTCCAGATCGCGAGCCCGCGCGAGCTGTATGAATCGCCCAATTGCCGCGAGGTCGCAGATTTCATCGGCACGATGAACTTCATGCCCGGCGTCGTGAAATCGATCGAACCGGGGATCGCCGTGGTCGATGTCGAAGGCCTCGGCCTCATCAATTCGCCCCTGCCGGAAGACCACAGCTTCGCCGCTGTCGGGTCTGACGTGCTGATCGGCGCGCGGCCCGAAAAGCTGGATGTGGTGCGCGGCGCGCCCCACCCCGGCGAAAAGGGCGTGCGCGGCACGATCGGCGCCTGCGCCTATCTCGGCGACCGCAATCACTATCAGGTCACGATCGACGGCCGCAGCGCGCCGCTTCAGGTCGCGACCGAACAGGGCGACCGTTCCACCCTCGCCAGCTTCACGCCCGGCGAGCACGTCACCGTCTCGTGGGGCGACAACTCGATGGTCCTGCTGCCGAAGAGCTGACGGCGGCGAAGACGCTCACGCCAGAAACGAAACAAGCGGGGCCAAGGCCCCGCCTGCCGTAAAGAAGCGACATCGTCGCGTTCGTCAGTCCGCCGTCTTGGGGCCCGACGCGGCGCGGGCCGCACG
>CAZBPO010000181.1:0-3318 GCA_964493795.1 uncultured Flavobacteriaceae bacterium | reverse complement strand
CGGACCTGCTGACCGAGGAAATGCTGATCCGCACGGGCCGCACGATCGATCACGTCAGCGACGGCGCGGGGCTGCGTGACATAGGGCACGTGGCTCGCCTGGATGTCCACGATCTCGGCCCCGCTGCGTTCGGCCATCTTCCGCAGCAGGCGCGGGTCGATGGCGCGATCTTCCGTCGCCACGATCGCCCAGTTCGGCTTGCTGCGCCAGGCGGCCTCGGTCACGGGCGTTTCGAAGATCGACAGGGCGATCGGCCCCTGGCTGTCGCGAAGGAACGCAGCGTCCGCATCGCTCGTGTCGCCGGCGAAGCCCGACTTGAACGTCTCATACTGAACGAAGCCGAAGCCATCGGCCGAAGGGTCGATGACCAGCCCCGGCGGCGGCAGTTCGGCGAGAAGGCCGCTCAGCGACTCGCCGACATCCGGCGCGAACGCCGCGACATAAACCAGACCCACGACGTTCGGATCGACGCCGGTCTGCGAGATCACCGCGCCGCCATAGGAGTGGCCGACGAGGATGACGGGCCCGTCCTGACGCGCCAGGACGCGTTTGGTCGATTTCACGTCGTCTTCGAAAGACGTCAGCGGATTCTGGACCACGCTTACGCGGTAACCGCGCGCGACCAGATCGTCATACACGCCGCGCCAGCCCGAGCCATCGGCGAACGCGCCATGCACAAGCACGACGTTCCTGACGCTCTGATCGTCGGGAATGCGCTCCGCCGGCTGGGCCGAGACGGCGCCCGTAATCGCGGCGGCTGTCGCCACAGCGACGATGGTCTTGCGAACTGTTTCGATCATGACAGAGCCCCTTTTATATCGTTTACGATTAGATCGTGCACGATATTTATAGCCGCGCCGCCGCCATGTCAATCGCTTGCGATTAAATCGTCAGCGACTTACCTGTCGCAGGAGCGAATGCAGGCGCGAGGCGACCCAACAGCATGAAACGCACCCCCGATTCAGAGACGTCTCTTGCCGGGTCGCTGGGCGACTTCCTCTGCTTTGCGGTCTATTCGACCAATCTCGCCTTCAGCCGCGCCTACAAGCCGCTGTTCGAGGAGCTTGGTCTTACCTATCCGCAATATGCGACTCTGGTGGCGCTCAACGAGGAAGACGGCCAGACGGTCAGTCAGCTGGGCGAAAAGCTGTTCCTGGAATCCAGCACGCTGACGCCGTTGCTCAAGCGGCTGGAGGCGATGGGACACGTCACCCGCAAGCGCGATGCGGAGGACGAACGCCAGGTGCGCGTGAGCCTCACCAAAGCCGGGCGCAGCGTCTTCGACAAAGCCTTTTGCGGCCGCGAGAACGTAATCAAGGCGACCGGCCTCGAGCCCGATGCGTTCACGCGGCTGCAGCGCGACCTCATCAAGTTGCGCGACAATCTTCTGGCCGCCTCTAAAGGCTAGCCTGGCTCGCCCACCAGTCTGGCGAAGCGCGCGGCGACGTCTGCTTGCGTCGCTTTCAGCGTTTCGGTCAGGGTCGTGAAATCCTCCGCTTCCGCCGCGCGCACCAGCAGGCGCTGAAGCCCGATTTCGTCCAGCGCAGCTGCATCGTCTTCCGATGTCAGCCGCAGCATGTGGTTGACCTTGGAATACAGCAGATAGGCTTCCGCCAGCGCCGCCCGGTCGCCATCGTCAAGCGCGCCGACCCGGCCCAGATTGGCCAAAGCCTGCTGGGTCGCGCCGGCGAAAATGCCGGGATGCGCATGGCCGGCGATCAGCAGGCCGGTCTGCGCGATGAACTCGATGTCGATCATGCCGCCGCGCACCGTCTTGAGGTCGAACGGCGTCCGCCCCGGCTTCTCGCGCAGCAACAGCGCGCGCATCTCGGTCGCGTCGGCGCGTATCTTTGCAGCGTCGGCCGGACGGGTCAGCACCTCTTCGATGGTCGCGGCCACCGCCTCGCCGAAGCCTGCATCGGCCAACACCACGCGCGCCCGGGTCAGCGCCATCCGCTCCCAGGTCCACGCCTCGTTCGTCTGATAGGCGCGGAAGGTCTCCAGCCGCACGGCGACCGGCCCCTTGCTGCCCGAAGGCCGCAGCCGCATGTCGACCTCGTAGAGCCGCCCTTCTGCGGTCGGCGCGGTCAGCGCGGCGATCAGGCGCTGCGACAGGCGGCTGAAATAGACGCTGGCGGTCAACGGCGATGCGCCGTCGGAAGGCCCGGCGTCGGCCTCATGATCGTACAGGAAGACGAGATCCAGATCGGACGACGCGGTCATCTTGGCCGCGCCCAGCCGCCCCATCGCGACGATGGCGAAAACGCCGCCGGGCACCTGGCCATGCTGC
The DNA here is from genome assembly GCA_964493795.1 of uncultured Flavobacteriaceae bacterium. Taxonomy (GTDB): domain Bacteria; phylum Pseudomonadota; class Alphaproteobacteria; order Micropepsales; family Micropepsaceae; genus JADZAI01. The sequence continues at coordinate 1,028 of CAZBPO010000181.1, read as the reverse complement.
GCCTCGAACGCCGCCCGCACCCGCGCCGCCACGGCCAGCAGCGCGCTTTCGGCCACCAGCGCATAGGCCGAGCCCACCTCCTCCGGCCCCATCACCCCGCGCAACAGCTGGAAGCCGACGCGGAACTGCAACTCGCGGGCGGTGCGCCGAGCGGCGTCGAGCATCTGCTCGTAGTGGTCGGTTTCGTCCAGGGCGCGGGCGAAGGCGGAGACCGCCTCTTCCCGCCTCGGCTGATCGCGCAGATAGGCGGGGTCGAGCACCGCATCCAGCACCGCCGGCGTCCGCGCCAGATGACGCGCCAGACGCGGCGCGCCGCCCGCCACTTCCGCCAGCACGTCCAGCAGCCAGGGATTGGCCTTGAGCAGCGAGAACAGCTGAACCCCGGCCGGCAGGCCGCGCAGCAGCGAGTCGAACCGCGCGAAGGCGGCGTCCGGATCGGCGGTCTTCGCCAGCGCCGACAGCAGCGCGGGTTTAAGACCGGTCAGCAATTCGCGCGCACGGGCGCTGCGTGTGGCGGGCATGCGCCCGTGATGCCAGCCGCGCACCGCCGCCGACACGCTTTCGGGCCGTTTGAAGCCCAACCCGGCAAGCGTCTTCAGCGTCTCGGGGTCATCGTCGACGCCGGTGAAGACCAGCGATCCGTCGGCTGCGCCCAGCGGCGCCGAGCTTGCGAACAACGCCGCATAATGGCGCTCGACCGTGCGGAACACCTCCAGCGCCGCCGTCTCGAACGCGGCCATGTCGGGAAAGCCCATGAAGCGCGCGACATTGGCGCGCTCGGCCTCGCCTTCAGGAATGCGGTGCGTCTGCTCGTCGGAGACCATCTGGATGCGATGCTCCAGCGTCCGCAGCCAGCGATAGGCGGCGCGAAGGTCGCTCTCGGCCTCGGCGCTCACCACGTTCTCTGCGGTCAGCGCCCGCAGCGCATCCAGCGTGCGGCGCTGCCGCAGCTCCGGATAGCGGCCGCCCAGGATCAGCTGCTGGGTCTGTGCGAAGAACTCGATCTCGCGGATGCCGCCCGGCCCCAG
>CAZBPO010000180.1:0-6575 GCA_964493795.1 uncultured Flavobacteriaceae bacterium | reverse complement strand
GAGATCGTCATGCGCCGGGCGCTTGCGGCGCTGATCGCGCTGCTGGCCGTGGCCGGCGGCTATGCCGTCATCCTGACCGGCACGACCTATTACGACAATGTCGTTTCCGTGCCGGTTCTTGCCGCGCTGTGGCTGATCGTCAGGCATCGGGTGACGCTGGACGCAGGCGACGGCCGCGCGGCGCGGCGGATCGTGGCCCTGGCGGGGGCGCTGGTCGGGCTGGCGGTCGGCCTCAAGCTGCCGACCGCGCCCTTCGGCCTTGCCGTACTCGCCGCCGTCGCCGCAGCGCCCTCGCTGACCGGACGGCGCGTGGCGCTGGTGTTGACCGCAGGCGTCGCGGCCTTCGCCGGGCTCATGCTGGTCTCGGGCTGGTGGTTCTACGTGCTGTGGCGCGAGACCGGCAGTCCGCTCTTTCCCTATTTCAACGATCTCATCGATTCCGACCTGATCGCCGACGCCTCGTATCGCGATATGCGGTTCCTGCCGGAAAGCGCCTTCGAGGCGCTGGCCTTTCCGTTCCTCATCGCGCTCGACTGGCGCGTCTCGTCGGACTGGCCGGTCAACGACTGGCGCATTCCGCTGGCCTATCTGGCGATACCCGTTGCGCTGATCCTTTCGGCGCTGGGTTATCGCGCCGCCGCGCCGGTCGCGCCGCCGCGCGTGGCCCGCATCCTCTTCGCCTTCGCCATCGCCGCCTATGTCAGCTGGCTGGCCGTGTTCGCCATCGCCCGCTACATCGCGCCGCTCGAGATGATCGCGCCGCTGCTGATCGTCGTTGCGCTGGGATCGCTGTCGATGCATGCCGGCGTGCGACGGGCCATCATCGCGATGGCGCTGGCCGCCGCCGCCGGCCTGACCACGCTTCATCCCGGCCCGCGCGAAGATTTCGCCGATCGCATGGTCGTGGTGGACCCGCCCGCCATCGACAGGCCCGAGGCGACGCTGGCGCTGATGACCGGCGTGGAGCCGATGGGATTCGTCGTCCCGGCATTTCCCGAGGCGGTCGCCTTCCTGCGGATCGACGGCTTTCTGGTGCGGCCGGGCGGCGACACGGCGCTGCTGCAGGGCATGACGGCGCGGATCGCGGCCCATCTGGGGGCGGGTGGCGATGTCTTCACGCTGTTCGCGCCGGGCGAAACCGAACGGGGCGACCGGGCGCTGGCCCTGATCGGGCTGGTCCGCGCCGAGGACTGCGCCGAGGTGACGAGCAATCTCGCCCCCGCCTTGCGCTGGTGCCGGGTCATGCCTCACTAATCGGCACCATGAAGATCGCCGTATTGCTGCCCTGCTATAACGAGGAAGGCGCGATCGCCAAGACGGTCGCCGATTTCCGCACGGCGCTGCCCGACGCCGCGATCTACGTCTATGACAACAACTCCACCGACCGCACCGCCGAGGTGGCGCGCGCCGCCGGGGCGATCGTGCGCTCCGAGCCGCAGCAGGGCAAAGGCAATGTCGTGCGCCGCCAGTTCGCCGACATCGACGCCGACATCTATGTGATGGCCGATGGCGACGACACCTATGACGCCGCCGCCGCGCCGGCGATGATCGCGCGGCTGGTCGAGGACCGGCTCGACATGGTGGCCGGGCGGCGTATCGAAACCGCCGACGCCGCTTACCGGCGCGGCCACAGATTCGGCAACTGGCTGCTCACCAGCCTTGTCCGGTTCTTTTTCCGCTCGCCCTTCGACGACATGCTGACCGGCTATCGCGTGATGTCGCGGCGTTTCGTGAAGTCGGTGCCGTTCGCCGCCAAGGGCTTCGGCATCGAGACCGAACTGACCGTCCATGTCGCGCGCATGATGAGCCCGGTGGCCGAGGTCGATACCTCCTACAAGGAACGGCCGGAGGGCACGGTCTCGAAGCTGCGGACCTATCGCGACGGCTGGCGCATCCTGCTGACCATCGCCAAGCTGGTGCGCCAGGAGCGGCCGCTGATCTTTTTCGGCGTGATCGCCATCGTCCTGGCGCTGCTTTCGCTCGGCATCGGCCTGCCGGTGGTGATCGAATTCTTCCGCACCGGCTTCGTCACGCTGCTGCCCAGCGCCGTGCTGGCCGCCAGCCTGGCGCTGCTTTCGGCGCTGTCGGCCATGACCGGGCTGATTCTCGACAGCGTCACGCGCGGGCGCTGGGAGATGAAGCGGCTGCATTATCTGTCGCTGCCGCCGCCTTGAGCGCCGCGCGCCGTCTGCCCCCCTTTCTCAGCTTCGCGCTGATTGGCGCGCTCGGCTTCCTGGTCGACATCGCCGTGCTGGCGTTGGCCATCGAGGCGCTGGGGCTGGGCCCCTATGCCGGGCGCGCGCTGTCGTTCGCGGTGACCGTCACCTTCACCTGGGCCATGAACCGCTATCTGACCTTCGGCGACCGGAGAGCGCGGGGCCTTGGCGGCGCGGCGCGTGAGTGGGCGCGTTTCGTGGCCGCCAACGCGCTGGGACTGGCGGTGAATTACGGTGTCTATGCCGCGCTGCTGAACTGGGCCTCGGGCCTGCTCGCCAACCCCTATGTCGCGGCCGGATGCGGCGCGCTGGCGGGGCTGGCGTTCAACTACGCCGCTTCGTCGCGGCTGGTCTTTCGCACATCACCCAAAAGTTGACGGCTTCGTCACTGTATCCAGCGGGTTGCGTCAACGCATTGTCATACAACGAGAATATGTCGCGCCGCAGTGCAACATGCGGGGGCTGCGATGCGGCGGATGGCGACGAGCGCGATGGCGCTGATGGCGGGTTTGGGCTGGGCCGTGGCGCAGGACGCCCCGCCAGAAGATGTCGTGCCGGACGAGGAGGTCGTCGTCACCGTGCAGCTGCGGTCGCAGCGGCTGCTGGAGGTGCCGATGGCCGTGACCGCCACTTCCGGCGACGCCCTCAGCCGTCTTGGCATCACCAAGTATGACGACCTCTCGCTGATCGTCCCCGGACTTCAGGTGCAGGAGCAGAGCGCCAACAATACCGGCTTCGTCATTCGCGGCATCACGTCGGACTCAGGCTCGGCCCAGGCCGAGCCGCGTATCGCCGTGTTCCAGGACGGGGTCTCGACCTCGCGCAATCGCGGCACCTATCAGGAGCTGTTCGACATCGAGCGCGTCGAGGTGGCGCGCGGTCCGCAGGCGACGCTGTTCGGTCGCGGCGCGCTGATCGGCGCGCTGAACGTGATCCAGAACAAGGCCGATGTGGATGGCTTCGCGGCCTCGTTCTCGGCGGCCACCGGCAATGCCGGCTATTACCGCAGCGAAGGCATGGTCAACGTGCCGCTGGAGGAGGGCAAGGTCGCCATCCGCGCCGCCGGCACCCAGCGCGAGCGCCATGGCTTCGTCGAGAATCTGCTGGGCGGCGACGACCTGGGCGGCGTCAGGGTCGACGCCTGGCGCGTCGCGGCGGCGATCGCGCCCTTCGAGGGCGTCCGCTTCGACATGATCTACAACGTGCATATGGACTCCAATGCCGGGACGCCCTTCAAGTCGGGCACCTGGGCCCCGACCGGCGGCGCGTTGAGTCCGTTCGCGCCGGCGGCGCTCAACCGTTCGGCGGCGGGCTTCGAGAACGGCCGAGAGATCGGCCTGGAGCGCGAAGTGCGCAGCGCGACGCTGCTGGGCAGCTGGGCGTTGTCGGAGTCCCTGACGCTGACGTCGATCTCGGGTCTGCGGAACTTCGAAAGTTTCGAGGTGTTCGACGCCGACGGCTCGGAGCTGCCGCTGATCATCGCCGCAGAAGAGGCCAGGGGCGACCAGGCGAGCCAGGAGCTCCGTCTCGCGTTCGACAGTGGCGGTCCGGTGAAAGGCTTCGTCGGCGTCTCGTATTTCTATGAGGACGGCTCGCAGCGTTCGCCCACCCAGTATGACGAACGCTATGCGCTCGCCTTCTCGACGGGGGCCATTCTTGGCCCCACCGCCCCTTCGCTGGCGACCGTTCAGGCGATCGACCTCGCCGTTCTCACCGGTCTTACGGGCAGCGCGGCGATCGCCCAGGCGCTCTACGCCCAGCTCAGCCCCCAGCATGGCGAATACTTCATCAATAGCGGCGAGACCGAAGCCTGGGACATTTTCGGCGACCTCACCTGGCAGGTGACGGACGATCTCGAGCTGACGGCCGGCCTGCGCTACACGCGCGACAGCAAGACCAGCCGGTTCGAGGCGGACGTGACGCGCACGCCTTCGGCGCTGGGCGGCCTTCTGGTGGCCCAATCGCTGGGCCAGCAGGCCGCGGCAGCGGCGGCGGCCGGGAACTTCGTTCTCGCCGGACAGCTCCAGGCGCAGGTCCAGGGCATCATCGCCGCGCTCGCGAACCCGGCCGCGCCCAACCCCTATGTGGGCCTGTTCACCCAGCCGTCGGCGCCGCTTGTGCGTTCGGGCGAATTCGAAGGCTTCACCTGGCGCGTCAACGCCCGCTATGCGCTGAACGACAAGGTTTCGCTGTGGGCGTCCTATGCCAGGGGCCGCACGCCGAACGTCATCGCCATCAGCGGCGGCAACCTGCCGGGCAGCAGCGCCAGCACCGAGATCCTGCCGGCAGAAACGGTCGATTCCTACGAGATCGGCGCGCGCGCGGCGCGCATTCTGGACGGTGCGCTCGATGTCGAGGGCTCGGTCTATTACTACGACTACAACGACTTCCAGACGACCGAGTTCGTCGGCGGCGCGCTGCGCCAGATCAACGCCGGCGAGGCGACGGCCTACGGCTTCGAAGGCGCGTTCCGGTGGCGGCCGATCGACAGCCTCACCTTGTTCGGCACCTATGGCTACAACCACGCCCGTTTCACCAGCGGCGCGCGCGACGGCAATCGTTTCCGTCTTTCGCCCGACCATACCGTCTCGCTGGGCTTCACCTGGGAGATGGCGATCGACGGCGTCGGCGTGGTCTCGCTGACGCCGAGCTGGTCGTGGCAGTCGAAGATATTCTTCGACGACAATAATGACCGCCTCGACCTTCAGCCGCCCGTCCTGCCCGGGCTGCGGGACCGCGCGGTCGATGAGTACCAGTCTGACTACGGACTGGTGAATATCCGGCTGGCGCTGGACACCGACAGCGGCTGGCGGATCACGGGGTTCGTCAACAACCTGACCGACGAAGACTACCTGCTGGATGCCGGCAATGTCGGCGACAGCTTCACGATCCCGACTTTCATCCGCGGCGCAAAACGCACCCTCGGCGTCGAGTTGAGCGCACGGTTCTGAGGTCAGCTGGTCGGGGCTGGATCGCCGTCGGGGAGGAGGGGCTCCCCGGCGGCGCGCTTTTCGGCGATTTCCGATGAGGTCGCCTGCATCAGATCGAACCGCCGCGACGAGGCGGGATGGGTCCAGCCGCCGTCCGACGTCGATGGGAACGCCTTGTCGAGGCGGCGCCAGATGTCGGCGGCGTTCGAGACGTCATAGCCGGCGCGGGCCGCCAGATAGAGCCCGACCCGGTCGGCCTCGATTTCGGCGGCGATCGAATTGCGCTGCGCCGAGGACAGGCCGAGCGCCCCTGCGGCGACATTGCCGATCCCGGCCGCGAGGTCGATCACCGCGCCGAACACCCGCCCGAAGGCCGGCCGCCGCGCCCGGCCCTCGGGCGGGTGGCGCGGGTGGCCTTTCAGGGCATGCGCGATCTCATGACCAAGCACGATGGCGAGATCGCGGTCGTCATGCGCGAAATCCATCATTCCCGTCGTGACGAAGACCGTGGCGCCGTCCGTGGCGGCGTTGGGATCGTCGCCGATGGCGAGCGCGACGCCATACGGGCAGGATTTCAGCGCCTTGAGGTCGGCCCGGCGGGTCTTGCCGGCGCGCTCGAAGGTGAACCGCACGGCCCCGCGCTTGAGCAGCCCGGCCGTGACGCCCTCGGCGAACTGCCGGCGGCCTTCCGGGCCGGTCGCCAGCTTGCGGCCCTCGACCGAGATCAGCGTGTCGCCGGGCTTCACGCCGGCCCGGGCGGCAGGCTGGTCGGCGGCGACGGCATAGACCTGGAGGCGCTCGTCGAGCGCGAAGGCGTCGCGGGCGGCGTTTCTCAAGGGCTCGGCGAAGTCTTCGATCGACCACAGGCGGATGCCGAATGTGGGGATGAAGCTTTCGCCACAGAGATCGGCGTTGGAGGTGACGAGGCGGCCGAACACGTCGTTCAGGCGCTGCTCGTCGACGAGCAGGGCTTTCAGCCGCTCGTCGGCGCTGTCGGGGTCCTGCCCGGTGGCGGCGGCGCTGGTGATGGTTTCAAGGGCTACAGGCGTCGTGCTGGCGCATGCGGACAGGGCCGCCGCCACGGTAAGCGCCATAATGATGCGCAAGCGCATGCGCCGCCCCGATAGACCGCTTTATCCTTCAACACTTAGGAAGGCGAAACGATCCTGTCGAGCGTTCGCTTTTGTTTACAGCATGGCCGGAATGACGCGGTCGGGCGGGCGGTGGCCGTCGACATAGGTCTTGATGTTGACGATCACCTTCTCGCCCATGTCGACCCGGCTCTCCAGCGTGGCCGAGCCCATATGGGGCAGAAGCACCACGTTTTTCAGCTTGAGCAGCTTGGGGTTGACCGCCGGTTCGTGCTCGAACACGTCGAGGCCGGCGCCGGCGCGTTCGCCCGCTTCCAGCATCCGGGCGAGGGCGTTTT
>CAZBPO010000179.1:0-6619 GCA_964493795.1 uncultured Flavobacteriaceae bacterium | reverse complement strand
AAGACGGAAAAGATGCATCAGGGCCATCACGGCGCGAACCACCCGGTCAAGGACACCACGACCGGCAAGGTCGAGATCACGTCGATGAACCACGGCTTCACGGTCGATGCGGCCAGCCTGCCCGCCAACGTGGTCGAGACCCATGTTTCCCTGTTCGACGGCTCGAACTGCGGCATCGCCTGGACCGACAAGCCGGTCTTCGGCGTTCAGTATCACCCCGAAGCGTCACCCGGACCGCATGACAGCCACTACCTCTTCCACCGCTTCGCCGAACTGATGGCGCGCGAGGCCGGATGAAGGCGCCGGGGCTCGCAGACCGGCTGAAACGGCGCTGGCGCGAGCACACGGCCGGATACGACCAGGCCAGGGCCGAGGGTCTCTTCCAAGGCATTCTGGCCGCCTATAGCGAGCCGCATCGCGCCTATCACACACTGACCCATCTCGACTTCCTGTTCGCGCGGCTGGACGAGCACGGAGGCGACGCCGGCGAACCGCTGCGTCCGGCGTTCGCCGCCTGGTATCACGACGTGATCTACGACCCGCTCGCCGCCGACAACGAAGCGCGCAGCGCCGAACGCGCCGAGCGTGAACTTGAGGGGCTCGGGGTAGAGGCGGCGCTGATCGCCCGGATCGCGCGGCTGATCCGCGCCACCGCCGCTCATCAAGCCGGCGGAAGCGACGGCGATGACGCCGTGTTCCTCGACGCCGACTTCGCAATTCTCGGCGCAGACGGCGAAGCCTACGCCGCCTATGTCGCAGGCGTGCGGCGCGAATATGCCCGCTTCGACGACGCGGCATGGCGCGCCGGACGCTCGGGCTTTCTGAAAGCCGCGCTCAGCCGGCCGCGCATCTTCCTTACTGACCGCTTCGAGGCGGCCTATGGCGCACAGGCGCGCGCCAACATCGCAGGCGAACTGGCCGAATTGGGCTGATCAGCGACGGGCCAATGCCTCGTTCACGCCGGCCAGGAAATCGTCGGCTTTCTGCGCCTCTGTCTTCACGGGCCGTGGCGCGCGCGGAGCGCGCGGCCTAGGTTCCTTGGGCGCGGTTTTCGCCGTCGCCTCGCCGCCCGCCCCTGCCTCGCGCGCCGGCTTTTCCGCCACGCGCTTCTTGCCATCGCGGCGCGCGGCGATCTCGGCGTCCAGCAAAGGCAGCAGCGCCGCAGCCTGCTCGCGCGACTTGCCCGCCGGGCCTTCAGCGAGCCGGGCGGCGTTGGCGTGCAGCCGGGTGAGTTCAGGCAACGTCATCATAGGCAGGCGCGCCGCAATCGACATGAGACCTCCGTTTTCGGCCGCCGCTCTTAGGAGAGTCGCACGCCGGACGCCACTCCGCCGAGGCATGTGGCCATTTCGCAACTGCGAACAGGGAAACGGCCCAGGGCCCGAAACGCCCTATTTTTAATCAGATATTTGAATCGCCTATTTTTTGACCTGATGCATCCTTTGCCCTTGTTCGCTCAAGGGGGATTCATGACAACGCCGCGCCGCCTCAGCCATCTGCTGATCTCAGCCGCCGGATTTCCGCTGCTTTTCGCGGCCGCCGCTCAAACGGTGGAGGGACAACCCGCTCCTGTTGAAGTCGCTCAGGTCGACACGAGCGAGGAAGAGGTCGTCGTCACGGGCTCGCATCCGGTCAAAGCCGCTGAACGCGCCCCAGCCGGTGCAGATGGTCGGCAAGGAGGCGATCAAGATCCAGGGCGTCGTCGATGTCGTGAACCTGCTCGACACATTGCCCGCCCTTCAGGCCTCAGCCAGCACCGCGCAGGCCGATGGCGCGGCCCCTACCCTCAACCTGCGCGGCATGGGCGTGAACCGGACGCTGGTGCTGGTCGACGGCAAGCGTCACGTCGCCGGCGTCCCCGGCTCGGCCGCGGTCGACGTGTCGTCGATCCCCGCCGGCCTGATCGAACGGGTGGAAGTGCTGACCGGCGGCGCCTCGGCCGTTTACGGGTCTGACGCCGTCACCGGCGTCGTGAACTTCATCATGAAGAAGAACTACGAGGGCTTCGAGGCCGACATGCAGGCCGGCGTCTCGGGCCACGGCGACGGCGTCGAGCTGTTCACCTCGGCCCTGTGGGGCAAGAATTTCGGCGAGGACGACCGCGGCAACATCACCGTCGCCTTCCAGGCCCAGCGCTCCGACGCGATCATGTTCGGCGACCGCGCCTTCACCCGCGACAACCTGCGCGCCAACGACTACGCCAACCCCGCCCTGCGCTTCCAGGCCGGCGACCCGCTGCCGGCCGGCGTCACGGCGGCGGAGGCGGTCGGCCGCACCATCCTGCTGGCCAGCGGCGCCCCACGCTTCGCCGGGACATCTGCCGACCTTGTGACCCGCGCCCAGACCGACACGTCGCGCGCCTTCATCCCTGATCCGCGCTTCTCCATCTCCAGCACGGCCGGCATCATTGGCCTCGCGCCGGCCGGCTTCGGCGGCTTCGCAGGCGGCATCTGGGACGGCTGGAGCGACTTCGCCGCCACGTTCGACACCGACGGCAACGGCGTCGATGACTGCGCACAGAGCTTCGGCGGCACCTACGGGCCGGGCTTCTCGCCCGGTTGCTGGGTGATCGACAACACGACGGGGGCCTTGCGCCCCTTCCGCGACGGACTTCAGGCCGGCGCAGCCAACCAGTCGGGCGGTGATGGCGCGGGCGAAACTTTCAACGGCGACAACCTGACGCCGGAGAACGACTCGATCGCCTTCGAGATGAACCTTCGCTACCGGTTCTCCGATGCCGTACAGCCCTATTTCGGCGCGAAATACGTCAAAAGCCGCGGGCGGACCTACAACCCGTACAACTCGTTCGACGACTCCATCATCATCACGCTCGACAATCCCTTCATCCCGCAAGCGATCCACGACCTTATCGCGTTGGAGCAGGCGGCGGGCGGAGTCATCGAAAACGTCACGATCGCCCGCGACAATGTCGATATCTTCGAACCGCTCGCCACCGACAAGCGTGAAGTCTTCCGCTTGGTTGGCGGCGTGGAAGGCGAGTTCGACAACGGCTGGACCTATGACGTCTCGCTGAGCTACGGCCGCACTACGGGTAAGCAGATCGGCGCGGTGCGTCTGGAAGATCGCTACTTCGCGGCGATCGACGCCGTGGTCGATCCCGGAACGGGCGCAATCGTGTGCCGCTCGACGCTGGACCCGACGGCGTTGCCGATCCGCTCGTATCTCTACGACGCACCCTTCACGCCCGTGCCGTTCACCACCTTCACGCCGGGCGCCGGCAGCGCCTGCGCGCCGCTGAACCTGTTCGGCGAAGGCGCGCCATCCGACGAGGCGCGCGCTTTCCAGCGTTACATGGCGGTCGACAGCTACGAGATCGACCAGTTCGTGTTCAGCGCCGTGCTGGTCGGTGATACGGCGGCTTGGTTCAGCCTGCCGGGCGGTCCGGTCGGCTTCGCGGTCGGCGGCGAGTATCGCCGCGAAACAAGCGACTTCCGGCCCGATTCGGTCCGCGAGCAAGGGCTCGGCTTCCAGTTCACGACGACTGGCACCGTCACCGGCGATTTCGACGTCTGGGAGGCGTTCGCGGAAATCAATCTGCCGATCCTTCAGGATGCGCCGTTCGCCAAGCTGCTGAGCATCAACCTGGCCGGCCGCATCTCGGAATACTCGACCATCGGCAGCACGGAGACCTGGAAGGTCGATGCGATCTGGGCGCCTGTCGACGATATACGCTTCCGTGGCGGCTATTCGGTCGCAGTGCGCGCGCCGAATATCGCGGAACTGTATTCGCCACTGGAATCGGCCGTCTTCCGGCCGATCGACCCCTGCGACGTCAATGAGATCAACAACGGCCCGAACCCCGTCAATCGCGCCGCGAACTGCGCTGCGGACGGCATCCCGGTGGGCTGGGTCGATCCGCTGACCGCCCGCTTCATCGGCCAGACCGGCGGCAACGCCAATCTCGCCGCCGAAACGGCCGACACCTACACGTTCGGCCTGGTCTTCACGCCGACCTTCCTGGAAGGCTTCACCGCGACGGTCGATTACTGGAACATCTCGATCGAGAATGCGATCGCTGCGGTCAGCGCCCAGAACATCGTCGATGCCTGCTATGACGCGCCGTCTCTGAGCAACTCGTTCTGCGCGCTGTTCACGCGCAATCGGGACTCCGCCTCACCGACATATCTGGGCTTCAACTATCTCCTGCAGACCCAGGTGAACTTCGCCAAGCTCGAGGCGTCGGGGATCGACTTTAATGTGAATTACAGGTTCGACCTGGCCGATATCGGGCTGGTCGACGCGGGTGAATTGACGCTTGGCGTCGCGGGAACCTGGCTGGAAGACCGGAATAATTACGAGGTCGTCACCGATCCGGACGCGGTGAATCCCGAAAAAGGCGAGGCGAGCCTGCCGATCTGGGCGTTCAATACGGTCGTCCAGTGGGACTACAAGGATGTGACGCTCGCCTATTTCGCCAACTATCAGAGCCGCCAGACCCTCGCCGGCGTGGAGATCGAGAACGCGCCCAACTTCGCGCCCGCCTTCTCGGAACAGGTGTGGGTGCACAACGTGTCGGCCCAGTGGCGCTATAGCGAGACGCTGGACTTCACGCTGGGCGTACAGAACCTGACCGACGAAAAGCCGTTCCTCGGTTCGGTCGCCACGCCGGTTTCGGGCGTCGGGCGGTTCTTCTTCCTGCGTATCGCCACCCGTATGTAGGCGCGCGCGGCACGGCACGGAAAAAGCCCCGGGCGCACCCCGGGGCTTTTCACCACCAGACCGGCAGTGATCATCAGGACGGATCTTCGGCGACCGGCTTGCCCGGCGGCGGGGCTTTCATCCGCCCCGCCTTCCGGAGCGCATCGCGCAGGACGTATTCGACCTGCGCGTTGACGCTTCTGAGTTCGTCGTCGGCCCAACGCTGGAGCGCCTGCATCACATCGGCGCCCAATCTCAGCGCGAAGGCCTTCTTCTCTACCACCCGCCCTATCCGTAGATGCTGCCGGTGTTGACCACCGGCTGCGTGCCGCGATCGCCGCACAGCACGACGAGCAGGTTCGAAACCATCGCCGCCTTGCGCTCGTCGTCGAGCGTGACGACATCGCGATCCGCAAGCTGCTGGAGCGCCATTTCGACCATCGACACCGCGCCCTCGACGATGCGGGTGCGGGCCGAAATGATGGCGCTGGCCTGCTGACGCTGCAGCATGGCCTGGGCCACCTCAGGCGCGAAGGCGAGATGGGTGATGCGCGCCTCGATCACCTTGACGCCGGCGCTGGCGAGACGCTCCTGCACTTCCTCGCGCAGACGTTCGGCGATCTCGGCATGGTGGCTGCGCAGCGACACCGATCCGGAGTCGTGCGAGTCGTAGGGGAAGGACTGAGCCATCTGGCGCAGCGCGGATTCCGACTGGATTTTCACGAAGTCCACATAGTCGTCGACCAGGAACAGCGCTTCGGCTGTGTCGATCACCTGCCACACCACGACGGCGGCGATCTCGATCGGATTGCCTTCCAGGTCGTTCACCTTGAGGCGGCTGGATTCGAAATTGCGCACCCGCAACGACACGGCTTTGGACGTGAAGAACGGATTCGTATAGCGCGGGCCGGCGTCGTGCACCGTACCGACATAACGACCGAAATACTGAAGCACCTTGGCTTCGTTGGGCGCGACGGTGAAGAAGCCGGTGATCGCGAAGGCCCCGGCGGAGAGGATCAACGCCGCCGGCACGATATGCAGCGCCGATTTCATCTGTATCCCGAGCGCCAGCCACGCCCCCGCAGCAATCACCAGGGCGAGCAAACCCAGCAGCGCCGGAATCCCCGGCGCAACGACGCGTTTTTGTTCCTTCATGATACCCCTCCATCAAACTTCGTATAATATCATTATGATATCATTTTGAGCTCTTCAAGCAGCTTGTCGGCGGGGCGCGCTGTCCTGTGACGGCCGTCGCACACCGATCCCGCCACGGCCGATGGCGCATTCATCTTGCACCGCAGCGCGCGCCGCTCTAGACGATCCGCTTAACCCACATTCCGGACTTCACGAGTCGCGTCCCCGCGCGCGGCCCGTTACGCGCGCGCGAGGACTGCACATGCCCAAACGGACCGATCTTGAGGCGATCCTGATTATCGGAGCTGGCCCCATCGTCATCGGACAGGCCTGTGAGTTCGACTATTCAGGGGTGCAGGCCTGCAAGGCCCTGCGCGCCGAGGGCTATCGGATCGTGCTGGTGAATTCGAACCCGGCGACGATCATGACCGACCCCGACTTCGCCGACGCGACCTATATCGAGCCGATCACGCCCGAGGTGATCGAGACGATCATCGCCAAGGAGCGCCCGGACGCGGTGCGCGGCTTCGCGGTGCTGCCCACCATGGGCGGCCAGACCGCGCTGAACTGCGCCCTGGCGCTCGACAAGGCCGGCGTCCTGACGAAATACGACGTGGAGCTGATCGGCGCGAAAGCCGACGCGATCGACAAGGCCGAAGACCGGCTGAAATTCCGCGAAGCCATGGACAAGATCGGGCTGGAAAGCCCCCGCTCGGCGATCGCCACCTCGCGCCACGAGGCGCTTGAGGCGCTCACCCATGTCGGACTGCCCGCCATTATCCGCCCCAGCTTCACACTGGGCGGCCAGGGCGGCGGCATCGCCTAC
>CAZBPO010000178.1:5339-6633 GCA_964493795.1 uncultured Flavobacteriaceae bacterium | reverse complement strand
GGATCACGTCCGCAGCGACCACCTCGAGCCCGTCACGGGAGGCTGCGCGCCGTAAGGCGCGCGGTTCGACGAACGCGGCGATCTGTTTGCCTCTCGCCTCCAGCCATCGCCGCACGATGTCGCCGCCGCTATTGGCGCCCGCCACGAAATACCGCTGGAACCCCAGCAGGTCGTCCAGCGAGCGGGAAGGCGTCGGAGGGCGGTTCATGTCGGCAGGCTGCCATGATTCCACCGCTCGCAACCCCTGGTTTCAATGCCTTGACGGCTAGCCCAGCGTCCGCGAGCCGGCAGGGGGTGGTTCCACCTGTCGCATTGTGCGGGTTCCCGGTTCCACTAGCGTGCCGGCGAAAGTTCCCGATTGGGTGCGCAGATGAAATCGCCGGCAGCCTATTTCACCGATCCCAAGGAAAAGGAGCTTGCGCTCCTCGTCTGGGAAAAGGGCCGCGAAATGGCGGCCAAGAACCAGGTTTCGACCTCTATCACGCGGTTCTATCTGTCGCTGGAGGGCAATTCCGACGCCCGCACGCTGGTGGCGGCGAGCGACTGGATTTCGCTGAACCGGGGCGACGGCGAGGAGGGCGGCACGGATGCGGTCTGCGCCGCCTTCGGCAAGCCCCACGACTATTTCAGCGATCTGCAGATCGCCAATGTCGAGCATGTCTATCGCGCCGCCTATTTGTCGGTGGTCATCACCCCGGCGGGCTCGTTTCTCGGCGCGGCGGCCTGGGAGCTGGCGATCGACCCCTGGCTGAAAGAACCGCTGATGCGCGCCTGGGAGGCGCAGAAGGATCTTTCTGGCGCCGAGGCGTTTTCGGCCTTCATGAACGCGCTGGAGCTCAAGCTGGCCGAATCCTATCGCCGCAACGGCGCGCAGTTCCTGGACGTCGATCTGAAGGGCTGGATGTTCGGGGCGGATTTCTGGCAACGGCTGGTTACCGATCCCGCCAGCACCAGGCCCGGCGCGCCGCCTTTCGACAGCCAGCAGGCCTTACGCGAGCTTCGGGCTGGGTTGGCCGCGTTCGACGCCAGTGCGGCGGCGGCCGGCGCGGGCGCAGCCAGGCAGGAGCGTCCGCCGACGCCGGGCCTGCCGTCCGACGAGATGGAGCCGTGGGTCGTGGACAAGGCGGGCCTGATGCTGTCGGTCGTCTCGCTCAAGCGCTACGACACCTATCACTACTGGCCGCTGATCTGGGACAATAACCGCGACAAGATCGGCTCCAACCCGAACCGGGTGCCCATGGGCATCACGCTTCGGATCAAGAAGCTTTCCGCCTACACCCCGGCTCAACTGAAC
>CAZBPO010000178.1:3117-5329 GCA_964493795.1 uncultured Flavobacteriaceae bacterium | reverse complement strand
CTCGCGTCCGGTCGCCGAAATGGGCGAGCTTCAAGTAACGTCCGGTTCTTTCGCTTTCGCGCGTCTGCGGCGGCGCTTGCGGCCGAACAGATGGGCGTTGTTGTCGACGAAGTCGCGGATCGCGCCGGTGAAGAGCCAGCGATTCCACCCCTTCAGATGCGCGTAGCCGGCGAAGGCCCCCAGAAATGCGCCGATGCAGTCGACGATGAGGTCCTTCATCGTATCGACCAGGCCGGATTTCTGCATGTTGGTGCCCAGCGTCTGATCGACGGCGAACTCGAAAATCTCCCAGACCGTGCCGATCATGACGGCGAAGCAGAAGGCGAAGAAGGCGACGGTCGAGGGCGCGGCCGACAGCCGGTCGCCGCGCACCAGGATCAGCATCAGCACCGTGCCGATCAGTCCGAACCCGATCGCCGAACCGAAATGCAGCACGCTGTCCCACCACCAGAAGCGGTTGTAGAAATCGCGCACCTCGCCGAGAAACAGCGTCGCCAGCAGGAACAGGGCGATGGCGAAGGTGAAGCCGGCGGGAATCTTCACGCCGGTCAGCCGCTGGACGTATAGAGGGGCCAGCGTCAGGGCGAAGGTCGCCAGCGCGATAAAGGCGACGCTGAGCGCGCCCGTCGCCAACGCCAGCACAGCCTCGGCCAGAAGCGCCAGCCAGATGAGCTTCAGCGGCCAAGGTTGATCGAAGAGTCGCATGCAGGCCTCCACAGCCTACATAGCACCGGCGGCAAGGGTTTGGCCCGTCTGTCGGATGCCCGGAGAGCGCAATCGGCCAGGCAAGCGCATCAATCCGTTTAGAGGATAGCGCGCAGGGCCCGTTTCCCCGCAGGTTCGGGCGGATCGCCTAAAGCGTGAGGGGGGAAGATGAACACGTTGCTGCGGATCGGAATCTGGCTGATCGGGATCGGCACGGCCGCAGCCATCGCGGCACTCATGCTGGGCGAGGGCCTTGGCGCTGTGGCGATCGTCCTGCCCGCCATAGCCGTTCTCGTGGCCGGGATCGGCTTTCTCATCGCCGCGGCGGTCGATCAACGGACCCGCAAGCCCGGCGGGCCGCATCCGCTGGCTTCATGGCGGTTCGTCATCGGGGTCTTGCTTGCCGGCGTGGTCGCCGCCGGGGTGATCGCATTGATGCGCTTTGCCGGCGGTGCCGGGTTTCTGCTCAGCGCGCCGCTCGCGGGCTTCGTGATTTTCGCGGTCGCCTTCCTTTTGATCGCCGGCTTTGCGGCGCTGGTGCGGCTGCTGACCGGGCGCCGGCTGGACTCAGACGAGCGGGGGCCGCTATTCGGCCCATTCTACGAGTCGCCAAAGGCGATCGGCGGGGCGCTGTTGATTGCAGCCGGTTCGCTCGCCGCGATCCTTCTTCTCGCCGAGTTCGGCAGGGCCAACATCATTAGCTCGGCAGGTCTGATCCTGGCGATGAGCGCGGCCGTCACCTTTCTCGGCATCGCCGCGAAGAGGACAGCGACGCCTGCGGTTCAGCGTTAAGCGCCCTCGGCCCGCTCAGGAACGCGTTCCCGCGTTCGAAGAATCTGAGCTTCAGATCGGCGGCTTTTTTCAGTCCGATACGGGTTGAGACGCCGATCTGGCCGACAGCGGACGCAGGTGCTGCGAGGCGGAGAGCCCCACCTGCGCAAAGATCGACGCCGGTATGTTGCGGCCCGATACCCATGGCCAGGGTCAGCTTGCCGGGCCCGCTGGTCATGTGCGGGCCGGTGAGCCCCTGTCTGCGCGCCGCCATGATAGGCGCGCCCAGCAGCGGTTCGACGGCCCGCACCAGCACGCCCGCGCCGATGCCGGGCGTTTCGCTGGCGATGTTGAACAGCCAGTACATGCCGTAGTTCAGATAGACATAGGCGTGGCCGCGCTCGCCGAACATCGGGGCGTTGCGCTTCGTCAGACCGCGAAATGTGTGGCTGGCCGGATCGTCGGGCAGATAGGCCTCGGCCTCGACGATGCGCGCCGCCACGCGGCCCTCGGGCAGGTCGTGCACGACCGTCGCGCCGATGAGAAAGCGCGCCATATCCACCGTAGCGATCGGCAGTTCGGCGCGCTTCAGCGCCCTGAGCTTCACGCTGCGGTCCAGCCGCCATCCATGCTGATATTCGCGCCCGTGACCGACTTGGCGGCGTCCGAGGCCAGATACACGGCCAGCGATGCGACCTGCTCGACCGTGACGAATTCCTTGGTCGGCTGGGCGTCG
>CAZBPO010000178.1:1196-3107 GCA_964493795.1 uncultured Flavobacteriaceae bacterium | reverse complement strand
CGAGATGATCCGGCCCCATTTCTTCGCCTTCATGCCCGGCACGGCGTGCCGGATGGCGTGGAAGGCGGCGGTCAGGTTGATGGCGATGATGGCGTCCCAGTTCTCGGGCGGGAAGTCCTCCACCGGCGCGACATGCTGGATGCCGGCATTGTTCACCAGAATGTCCGGGCCGCCGAAGCGGGCGGCCGCGAGCTTCACCATCGCCTCGATCTCGTCGGGCCTGGTCATGTCGGCGGGGGAGTGCACCGCCTGCACGCCGAAATCGGTTTCGATCTTGGCGCGTTCTGTCTCGATGGCCTCGGCCGGGCCGAAGCCGTTGATCACGATATCCGCGCCTTCGGCGGCCAGCGCCCGGGCTATGGCCAGGCCGATGCCGCTGGTCGAGCCCGTTACGATGGCGGATTTTCCTTTGAGGCTCATGATCCGTCCTTTCACGTCTTCTGCTGCGTGCGTCGCACGTCGAACGTCTTTGCGCCGCCCTTTGTCGGCCTTGCCTTGATCTCGCTGCGATGCGCCATCGTGCGGCCGGCATCTTCCACGCCGGCCGTCCAGTGCTCGACCATCGTCTTGCGCGAGAACTCGTAGTCCTTGGTGCCGCCCTCGTAAGGCTTGTCGCGATAGATCAGCTGCACCACCGTCACCGCGTTCTCCTCGGAAATCTCCTTGAGGATCGCCATGTCTGGATCGTCCTGAAGCGATTTCGGCAGCTTGCTGATCAGGTTGGCGGCGGCCGCGCGCACCTTGCGCAGCTTGAGATTGGCGTCGGTGTTCATGCGCGTGCGGCTGGAGAAGCGTATGTCCTTTTCGCGCTCCGAGGCCTCGGCCAGCGTGCGGGGCAGGGGGCCTTGCGCGCAGAACAGGTCGACCTGATAGACGGTCAGGTCATGCGCGTGTTCGTGATCCAGCACGTATTGCAGCGGCGTGTTCGAGACGAGGCCGCCATCCCAGTAGTGCTCGCCGTCGATGACGACCGGCGGAAAGCCCGGGGGCAGGGCGCCCGACGCCATGATGTGCTCCGGGCCGATGCGTTGGGTCTGGTTGTCGAAATAGACGAAATTGCCCGTCCGGATATTCACCGCGCCGACGCTGAGGCGCGTCTTGCGGGCGTTGATGAGGTCGAAGTCGACATGGCTCTCCAGCGTCGCCTTCAGCGGCGCGGTGTCATAGACGCTGAGCGCCTGGGGCGCGCCGGCCGGGTAGAACGAGGGCGGTGGTATGCGCGGCGTGAAAAAGCCCTTCACGCCCACCGCCGCGGTCCAGTACGCGCTGGCCGTGTTGAACATGGCGCGCACCTGATCGCCCGGCAGCCAGGGATCGACGGTGACGCCTGAGGTGATCTTTTCCCAGAATGCGCGCAGTTGCGCGACGCGCCGTTCCGGCGGATTGCCGGCGATCAGGGCGGCGTTGATCGCACCGATGGAAATGCCTGCGATCCAGTCGGGATGCTCGCCCGCCGCCGCCAGGCCCTCATAGACGCCGGCCTGATAGGCGCCCAGTGCGCCGCCGCCCTGAAGCACGAGAACGGTCTCGGGCGCGGCGGGGTCTGACATGGGGCGGCGGCCTCCTGGCTATGCTGCAATGCAGCAGATAGCTCTTTCGGGCCGCGCTTGCCAGTCCCGCCCGCTCAGGGCGCGATCGCCAGTCCGTCGCCCTGCTTTCCGGCCGGCAGGCGGCGGATGACCCGGCCCTCGCCGATGTCGATCTCGGCGATCTGGTCACGGCCGGTTTCGGCGGCATACACGCGCCGGCCGTCGGCGCTGAACAGGATCGTGACCTGACCGGCTTCATGCGTGCCGCTGACCTCGATCTCGCGCGCCACCGTGCGGGCCTGAGCGTCGATGACGGTCAGCCCGCCCGCGCCGAGATCGGAGGTGACGATCCAGCGCCCGTCAGGGCTGGCCGCCACGCGAA
>CAZBPO010000178.1:0-1186 GCA_964493795.1 uncultured Flavobacteriaceae bacterium | reverse complement strand
CCGGCACGGCCATGCCGTCACAGGACGAGGTCGTGCCGGGGGCGAATGTCACCTCGAGCCAGCCCGATGCGCCATCCAGGTGGCTCGTCACGGCGCTCGCGCCGGGCCATTCGCGCAACGCCGCCTCGATCGGTCCGGTGATGGCTCCGCGAACCTCGTCTTCCGTGCCGTCGGCGACCTTGAAGGACAGGTTCACCACCGGGCCAAGCTGGCCGCCGCCATCGCCGGCCAGCGCGGCGGCGTCAAAGACGATCACGCGCGCGCCCTGGTTGTCGCCGACCCACAGCGTCGCGCCGTCGGGCGTGAGCGCGATGCCTTCCGGCGCGCCGCCCAACTGGACGTTGCGGATCAGTTCGCCCTCGGTGAGGTCGATCACGCTGACCGAGCCGGACTGGATATTGGCGGTATAGGCCAGCCGCCCGTCCGGCGACACGGCCACCATATGCGTGCCCTTTTCGCCGGTCGAAACGGCCGAGACCGCATCGTCCTTCGTCGTATCGACGATGGTCAGCGACTGGCTGCGCTCGGTGGTCGCGACGATGCGTCCGTCGGGCAGCCAGACGACCCCGTGCGGGCCCTCATTGGCGGCGAGGTCGATAGTGCGGCGCTTTTCGCGCGCGGCGATGTCGAAAATGTCGATGGTCTTGCCGCCATAGGCGACGACAGCGGCCTCGCGCCCGTCAGGCGAAATGGCGATCTCGTGGGGGTTTTTGCCCGTCGCCGCGCGGCCGATCTCCACGCCCGTCGTGAGGTCGACGAAGCTGACCGTGTCTTCGCCCTTGTTGCCGATCAGCAGCGTGCCTGAGGCCGCGCTCTCGGCCCATGCCGGCGTCGCCATCAGGATCGCCAAAGCCAGGCCGTGCAGAACTCGCATCGCTTCCGCCTCCCCATCCGGCGCGCAGGCCGGTTTGTGTTTTCCCCGCCGCGTCATGCTATGCCAGCGGCGAATTCACCGGGAACGGCAGGCATGATCTCGAACTCTTTCCGCGGCCTCGATTTCGACCTTGGCGAAACCGCAGAGATGCTGCGCGATACGGTGCGCAGCTGGTCTGACGATAAGCTCGCGCCGCGGGCTGCGGAAATCGACAAGACCAACACATTTCCGCGAGATCTGTGGCCGCAGCTGGGCGAGCTGGGCCTGCTCGGCATCACGGTGGAAGAGGAATTCGGCGGCACGGGCCTTGGC
>CAZBPO010000177.1:1827-6696 GCA_964493795.1 uncultured Flavobacteriaceae bacterium | reverse complement strand
GCCGACCCCAAGCTTCTCGAGCTCGGCGATGGCGCGCGCCTTGGCGCTGCCGGGGGCCAGGCCGTCGAGAAAGCCGGAATGCGCCAGGACGCCATCGCCGGAAAAGGCTTCCGAGCCGATCTCGAAGCCGGCGGCGTCCTCGCCGGGCGGGATCACCACCGGCTTGACCGGCAAGCCATATTTGCGGGCGAATTCAAGATCGCGCTGGTCGTGCGCCGGGCAGCCGAAGATCGCGCCCGTCCCGTAGTCCATCAGAACGAAATTCGCGACATAGACGGGCAGCGTCCAGTTCGGGTCGAACGGATGAACGGCCTTGAGGCCGGTGTCGAAGCCGAGCTTCTCGGCGGTCTCGACGGCGGCCTCGTTGGTGGCCGTGCGGCGGCATTCATCGACGAAGTCGGCGAGCGCGGGGTCGGTCTTGGCCGCCGCCGCCGCCAGCGGGTGATCGGCCGCGATGGCCAGAAAGCTGGCTCCGAACAGCGTGTCCGGGCGGGTGGAATAGACCTCCACCTTTCCGGGCTGGCCCGCGAGGTCGAAACTGAAGGTCGCGCCCTCGGAGCGGCCGATCCAGTTCGCCTGCATGGCGCGGACCTTTTCCGGCCAGCGGTCCAGCGTGGCGAGGTCGGCCAGCAGCTCTTCCGCGAAATGCGTGATCTTGAAGAACCACTGGGTGAGCTTCTTCTTCTCGACCAGCGCGCCGGAGCGCCAGCCGCGGCCGTCCACCACCTGCTCGTTGGCGAGGACGGTGTGCTCGACGGGGTCCCAGTTGACGGCGCTTTCCTTGCGGTAGGCGAGGCCCAGCCGCACGAAGTCCAGGAACATGCGCTGCTGGTGCTTGTAGTATTCGGGGTCGCAGGTCGCGAACTCGCGGCTCCAGTCGAGCGAGAGGCCGAGCAGGTCGAGCTGCTCTTTCATCGCCGCGATGTTCTGATAGGTCCAGGCGCGCGGATGGACCTTGCGCTCCATCGCCGCGTTCTCGGCCGGCAGGCCGAAGGCGTCCCAGCCAAAGGGGTGCAGCACGTTGAAGCCGGCCATGCGCTTGTAACGCGCGACCACGTCGCCCATCACATAGTTGCGGCCGTGGCCGATGTGAATTTTCCCCGACGGATAGGGGAACATCTCGAGGACGTAATATTTCGGCTTCGCGCCGTCGATGCGGGCGCGAAAGACGTCCTCGTCTTTCCAGCGCTTGCGCCAGCGGCGTTCGGACGCGGCGGCGTCATAGCGGATCGGCAGTTTGGGATCGGCAGACATGGGACCTTCAGCGCGCCTTGGGGCGCGTCAGTACATTTCCTCGTCGAGCGCGGTTTTGATCTGGCGGGCGCGAAGAAGGATCGCCTGCTGGATCGTGCCGGCCGTCTCGGGATTGACGCCGGCTTCGACGCCGCCGACACGGCGATGGACCGCGACCGCGACGGAGTTGGCGCTGAGCGCGCCGGGATAGATCTGGACGATCACGCGGACTTCTTCGCCTGACCCGCGCGAAACCTCGCCCCAGCCCGTTTCGATCCGGCCGGTGACAGGGTCGGCCACGGCGATCGGCAGAAAGTTCAGCGTTTCCTGCGCGCCGGCCCAGATATAGGGATCGACCGTCAGGTTGGCGGGCGTATTTTCCGGCAGGAAAGGAACCGGCACGAGGCCGAGCGTCTCGCAGGCCGAAAGGCCGGGGGCCAGCACAATCAGGCCGCCAAGCGCCATGGCGCGGAGTTTCGAGGTGAAGCCGGTCGACTTGCGCATCAGCGGAACCTTTGACGGGGGGCTGAATTCAGCCCGATCCCCAGGGGATATGCCTCTTAACCGCGCCCGGCTTTGCGGGCAAGGCGACGGGGTGGCGCGATCGTGATGCCGGAGGGCCAAGTTGATAAATACGCCTTAACCTTGTTTCCGCCATGAAGATGGTCAGGCTGCTTTCCTGCCACCCGACCCGGAGTTATCGGTCATGTTCCGTCCCCGTCACCTCGGCGCAAGCCTCCTCGTTCTTGCCGGCGCCGGCGTCGCCTTCGCCGAAGACAACTTCAAATTCGACGTGACCGGCTTCCTGGATGCGTCGGTTTTCCACAAGGATCAGGATTCGAGCGGCTTCGCCGACCCGGACCGCGACGGGCTGGACGGCCTGCTGAACGGCAAGGTGCAGCTGCGCGGCTCGATCCTGACCGATGGCGGCTGGGAATTCGGCGGCCGGGCCGAGCTGCGCCTTCAAAGCGGCGAGCGGTCGAATTCGACCAGCGGCGCGGACGACTGGCTGCAGCTGGAAAAGGCGTATCTGTGGGCCGAAAGCGGCCTTGGCCGGTTCGAGATCGGGGCGCAGGACGGCGCGGCCAAGCAGGCCCATGCCGCCCCGCCCTCGATCACCAAGTCGATGCGTATCGACAATCCGCTGATGATGCCGGTGGTGGACGACGGCGGCGCCTATTACCGCCCGGCCGGGCTGATGCTTCGGACCGACTCCTATGTCTCCGACCAAAGCCTCAAGTTCATCTATCGCAGCCCGCGCCTTTTCGGCTTGCAGCTTTCGGTGTCCTACACGCCGGAGTTTTCGACCAACCTCGAACGCTTCGTGAAGACCGCGGCGACCGACTTCGATCAGCAGTCCGACATATTCGAAGCGGGGCTGAGCTATGACACCAATCTCGACGATGTGCGGGTGCGCGCCAGCCTGACCTACCTCACGGCGCGCAACGAGGCCGAGAGCGACACGACATCGACGCTCGCCAGCCCGTGGCGATCGGCCGACCTCTCGGAATGGAGCGGCGCGCTCAATTTCAAGGTCGCCGGCCTCAGCCTTGGCGGGGCCTATCGTCATTCCAACGCGCGCGGCGGCTTCGTCGACCATGCGCCGGTGGTGCTGACCGGCGGCGCAAGCGATACCTCGATCTGGTCGCTGGGCGCGCTTTATGAGTGGGACAGCTGGAAAGTCGGGGCCAACTATGCCCGCGGCTCGACCAATGTCGCCGTGGCCGACCCGGCCGGCGGCTTCATCGGAAAGCAGAAGGGCGAGGGTTGGCAGATCGGCGCGGCCTACGCCTTCACGCCTGACATTCAGCTGGCGGCGGGCTGGCAATCCTATGACTTCAGCGCAGGCGCAGGACTTAACCCAGGCGGGCTGGCGCAAACCGGCCTTCTGGGTACGCCGCGCTTCACCTATGCCGGCGATCTGAAAGCCGATATTCTTTATACGGAAATTTCGTTCGGCTTCTGACGCGTCACGCGCGCTTCAGGCGAAGCCGATGCCGGCGAAGCCATGGGGACGCGCGTCTTTGAGGCGGGTCAGCGCGCTGGCGCTCATGCCGCCCAGCGCGATCACCGGCATCGGCGCAGCTTGCGCCAGCGCCGCAAAGCGCACTGGCCCAAGAGCCACCGCGCCGGGGTGGCTGGCGGTCGCGAAGGCGGGCGATATCAGGATCGAGTCGGGTCTGTAACGACGTGCGGCGGCGAGGCCGGGTGCGTCGTGAACCGCCATCGTGACGATGCCGCGCGGCAGCAACCACCGCGCCGCCGCGATGCGATGCGCGAGGCGCTGCGGCGCGTGGAAGCCATCGGCATGCAGGCGCGCAGCGAGGCGAGGATCGCCCGCCACCAGAAAGATAAGGCGGCGTCGGCGCGCCAGCTCACGCAGCGCCGCGCCAAGGGCCTCTCGCTCAGTATGGGCGTAGTGACGGAAGATCACGGCCGCGCCGGCCGGCAGCCGGGCCATGGCCGTCGCCGCATCGCCGCGCGTATCGTCGGTCATCAGCCAAATTCGGGGCAGGGCGGGCGGCATTGCGTCTTCCTCGCGCCTTGCGGCCGGCGGCGCAAGTTTCTAAGCCCTCGGCCATGACCATCGCCGCAAATCTCGACGATACGCGCGCCCGCATCGCCGCCGCCGCCGAAGCATCGGGGCGCGCGCGGGACGCTGCAGCGCTGATCGCGGTCTCCAAGACCCACGACAGTGCGGCGATCGAACAGGCGATCGCCGCCGGGCAGCGCATCTTCGGCGAGAATCGCGTGCAGGAGGCGCAGACGAAGTTCCCGGCGCTGAAAGCGGCGCATCCAGGTCTGCGGCTGCATCTCATCGGGCAGCTTCAGTCGAACAAGGCGCGCGAGGCGGTGGCGCTGGCCGACGCCATTCACGGCCTCGACCGGACGAGCCTGGCCCGGGCGCTGGCCGCCGAGATCGCGCGGCAGGGCCGCACGCCGCAGCTTTTCATCCAGGTGAATACCGGCGAGGAGCCTCAGAAGGGCGGCGTCTCGCCGGATGCGGTGGAAGGCTTCCTCGCCGAATGCCGCGCCCTCGGCCTGACGGTCGACGGCTTGATGTGCATCCCGCCGGAAGACGAGGAGCCGGCGCTGCACTTCGCGCTCCTGGCCGCGATGGCGAAGCGTCTCGCCCTCGCTGAACTGTCGATGGGCATGAGCGGCGACTACGAGGTGGCGGTGAAGCTGGGCGCGACCTTCGTGCGGGTGGGAAGCGCGATCTTCGGCGCGCGCGGGTAAAGCGAGGTCAGCGGCCCTCGACCAGGATCGCCGTGTCGGGGCCGGCGAGGGCGAGAAGCTTCATCATGTCCTCAAGCTGCACCGCGACGCAGCCGGCGGTCGGGCTGTAGTCGCTGCGGCTGAGGTGCAGAAAGATGGCGCTGCCTTTGCCATCGACGACCGGGTCGTCATTGTAGCCCATCACCACGATCACATCGTAGATGGAGTCCTTGCGCCACAGCTCCTCGTGGCTGGCCTTGTAGGGCAGGCGGACCTGGCGATTGTAGTTGGGGTCGCCCGGCGCGTCGCACCAGCCATCCAGCGGATCGAGCGCGGTCATCTTCAGGCGCGTCTCGGGCATCGGCATGCGGTCGGGGCGATAGAACGCCTCGCGCAGCGGCCAGAGCCCGACCGGGG
>CAZBPO010000177.1:0-1817 GCA_964493795.1 uncultured Flavobacteriaceae bacterium | reverse complement strand
CCCCGGTCGGGCTCTGGCCGCTGCGCGAGGCGTTCTATCGCCCCGACCGGGGTGCCGCCATCGCCCTCGCGCTTGTCGTCTTTCACGCCGCCACGCCCGATCGCGCAGCGCATGGCGAAGCCGTCGGCTTCCAGAATGTGCCCTCCCTCGGGCCAGGATCTCACCGTCCATTGCATGGGTGCGATGCTAAAGCCGTCGCAGGGGAGCTCAAGCGGCTCAGCGGCCATTTCGGACCAGACCGCCATAGGCGCCCAGATTGCGCTCCATCTGCTGCATCGCGCGCAGATAGGAATCGGACGCGGTCATCTGTGCGGCGTTGGCTTCGCGCGCCCGGTTGACCGGAAAATAGCGCAGATTGTCGTCCCGGGCCTGCGGAATGGCCGTGGCGATCATCGCGGCGGCGGCTTGTTGCGGCGCTATGTCGGCGGCAGGCGTGGATGACGGCGGCGGGCCGGCGACAGGATGCGCGGCGGCGTCTTGTCCGAACGCAGCCATGAGCGTCGCGAGCTGAGCTTCCGACATGTCGGGCGCGGCGGCTCCCTGCGGGGCTGATGGCGGCCTGGCCGGCGCGACAGGCGGCGCGGCGGGTTCGGTCAGGTCGGCGCCCAGGCTGGCGGCGAGCAGGGCCATCTGGTCGGACGAGAGCTGTGGCGGTTCGGCGGCGCGCGCCGGACGGGCGGTGACCAGCGTGCGCGCAGGTTCGGGCCCCGCCAGCGCCTGCGGCGGCTGCGCAGTTCCTATCGACGCCTTGTTCTCGGCTTTGACCGGCGCGGCGGGTTCAGGCACGGCGAAAGTCTCGGCGGACGCCGCCGCGGCGGCCTCGGCGGCGCGGGCGCGGGCGAGAATCTTGTGATGGCGGGCCAGGCTCATCGCCTGGAGTTGCGCGTCCTTCATGGCGGACGCCCAGCAAGGGCCGGGCCAGAGGGATCGCCCCGGATTCCCGCCCTCCGGCTGCGGCGGACCGGGCAGGCTTTGCCGGGCCTCAGAGGTCGTGCCCGGCTTTCACGCGCTTGGTCTGCAGATATTGCGCGTTGTGACGGTTGGGGGGAAAGGCGTGGGGCACGCGTTCGGTGACGGCGATGCTATGGCGTTCCAGCTGGGCCACCTTGTCGGGATTGTTGGTCAGCAGGCGGACGCTGGCGAAGCCAAGGATGCCCAGCATGGTGGCGGCCGGCAGAAAAAGCCGCTCGTCGGCGTCGAAGCCGAGGCGTTCGTTGGCCTCGATCGTGTCGAAGCCCTGATCCTGAAGCTGATAGGCGCGCAGCTTGTTCATCAGACCGATGCCGCGGCCTTCCTGCGCCAGATACAGCAGAACGCCGCCGCCGCCGGTGGCGATGGCGCGGATCGCGCCCCGCAGCTGATCGCCGCAATCGCATTTCAGCGAGCCGACAAGATCGCCCGTGAAGCACTCCGAGTGCAGGCGGACCAGCACCGGGCCGGGCGGGGCGGGCGGGTTCCCTGCCGCATCGCCGATCAGAAAAGCCATGTGCTCCGGCCCGCCATCGCCCGCCCGGAAGGCGACGATCGTGGTGTGTTCGGCCCCCTCGAGCGGCACGCGGGCCTGCGTGACGGCGCGCAGGGCCCGGGCGGATGTTTCGTCATAGGCGTCGATGGCCGTGGCGGCGACCCGCTCGAGCCGGTCGGCGGCCTCGAGCGCATGGGCGTCGGCCGGCGTCAGCGGCGTCGCGGCGAGAGCGGGCAGCAAACCGGCGAGCTTGGCGAGCTTCACGCCCGCCCGGTAGCCGTCGGGCAAAGCCTGGCGCAGCGCCGCGAACGGGCCGGACAGCGGGTTGGCGAGATCGGCGGTGGGGTCCGAC
>CAZBPO010000176.1:2872-6735 GCA_964493795.1 uncultured Flavobacteriaceae bacterium | reverse complement strand
CCCGATGGTATGCGGCGGCCCCACCCAACAGTCAATTTAATTGACGGAGTCAAGCGCGGGCCGGATCGATAGCGCCATCGCGCCTGTGGCGACTTGACCCTGTCGGTTCCGCCCTCTTCGCTCTAAGTTCCCCGCGTCGGACAGCCGGAGGGGGGATGCCGGGGGAGATTTTTGTTTCATACGCCCGGGAAGACCTGGACTGGGTCGTGCGTTTCGCGACCGCGCTTTCGACACGGGGACTGACCGTATGGTGGGACCGGCGGCTGCTGGCCGGGCAATCGTTTGAAGATCTGATCGCCGCGCGGCTAGCCAGTGCGCCGGCGGTTATCGTCGTGTGGTCGAAATCGTCGTTGGGCTCGGCCTGGGTCAAGGACGAGGCCGCCGAAGGGCGCGATAACAATCGCCTGGTGCCCCTCACCATCGACGGCTCGCGCCCGCCTTTCGGTTTCCGTCAGCATCACACGCCCGACCTCTCCGGCTGGGATGGCGACCCGGCCGCCCCCGCGATCGACGATCTGGTCGAGGCGCTCAACGCCGTGATGGCCGGCGGCGGCCTCAAGGCGGCCGACGAAGCGACGGGTGTGACCGCGCCGCCGACATCCCTGTCAGCCCCTTCAGCGCCAACGCCGCCCCCCGCTCCGGATGAGCCTGAACGCAGCATCTTCGCGCCAGACTGGCCGTCGACGCCCTCGCGGCCGTCCGCCGCGCCGCCGAACACCTGGACCGGCGCTGACGATACCGAGGCGACCTGGTTCGTGCCGCGCGAACTGCGCCCCGGCGAGGAGATCGCCCAGTTCCGCATCGTCCGCAAACTCGGCCAGGGCGGCTTCGGCGCCGCCTACGAAGCGCGCAACATCCACAACGACGACGAGCGCGTGGTCATCAAGCTGCTGCTGCCCGATATGGCCCAGCGCGAAGGCTTCATCGACCTGCTGCGTTCGGAAGCCAGCGCCCTGCTCCGCGTCAAACATGATGCGGTCGTGCAGTACCGCACCTTCGGCCGCCTGCCGGCCAGCGACGAGTTCTATCTCGTCATCGAATTTCTCGACGGCCCCACGCTCGCCGAATGGCGCGCCACCCACACGCCCACGACCAAAGAGATCGAAACCCTCGCCACCCGCCTGATGGCCGGGCTCGACGCCGCCCATGCCGAAGGCATCATTCATCGCGATCTTTCGCCCGACAATATCGTGCTCAGCGGCGGCCGGCTCGACAAGGCGACGATCATCGATTTCGGCATCGCCAAGCGCGGCGGCGTCGATCCGCTGGGCGCCGGCTTCAGCGGCAAGCTCAGCTGGGCGGCCCCTGAACAGTTCGATCCCGAATGCGGCGAAGTCGGCCCCTGGAGCGATTTCTACAGCGTCGGCCTCATCATGGCGTTTCTGGCCAGGGGCCAGAAACTGCCGGTCGGCGTCAGCATGGAGAACGCCATCAAGGCGCGCCGGCAGGTACCTGACCTCTCCGGCATCCCCATGCATCTGGCGCGCCGGATCGCACGCCTGCTCGAGCCCGATCCGAGAGATCGTCCCTACACGCTTGAGCGCTACGCCGCCGTCAGCGCCAACGACCTCGCCTTCGAGGACCTCGACGCGCGCGAACAGGCTGAGAAGCAGAAGGCGCAGGCCGCCGCGCCGGCGGTAAGGCGCGCGCCTGCGCCAACGGCCACCGACGACAAGCCGCGGCGGGGGCTGCTAAGGATCGCCGCGCTCGGCCTGGTGCTGGCCGGGGCCGCATTGGCCGGCGTTTATGTCTCCGGCGGCCTGTCCGGATCGCAGGACGCCCCTGCAGCCCGGGAAAAGATCGCCGAAGCGCCCGCGCCGACGCCCTCTGCCGTCCCCGCGCCTGAACCCGCCGCACCAACGCCGGAACCGACCCCAGAGCCGACGCCGGAGCCGACCCCAGTGCCGACACCCGCCCCTACGCCGGTCGTCACACCGACGCCAGCGCCGCCCCCCGTCTCTGTCGAAAACATCGACTCGTTGTGGGATCGGCAGCGCGACCTTGCCTGCGATGTGAGGGAGACCCGGCTCGACTACGACTATGCCGGCGCAGCAAGCAGATGCGAGAGTATCCGTGACGTCGCGTACCGATGCGCCGCTGCCTGCTCAAACGCCGAACGGCGCGCGGCAGCCGAGGCCAAAGCCAGAGCGACTGCGAACGAGAGCGAAATTCTATGGATCAAGGCCGTCCAGAATGAGCTGGTCGGCATGCACCTTTACAAGGCGGCGACCGCCGACGGCTCAGCAGGCGAAAACACGCAAAAGGCCCTCGACTTCTTCGCTGCGCACTTCGCGCCGAACCAAAAAGCCGTTCTGCAGTTCGCGCCATACAAAGATATCTACAGCGTGCTCGCCGCCGGACGAGACATCCACGAATACGGGGCAGCGTCGGCGTCGCCGGGCGTCTTCTCCTATCGCGCTGCAGGGGCTGGCAGGACCGCATTCG
Source organism: uncultured Flavobacteriaceae bacterium (assembly GCA_964493795.1). Taxonomy (GTDB): domain Bacteria; phylum Pseudomonadota; class Alphaproteobacteria; order Micropepsales; family Micropepsaceae; genus JADZAI01. Next base: position 4,290 of record CAZBPO010000176.1, on the reverse strand, counting down.
AAGCGATCGAGCAGGCGAAGAGCGCCTGCCGATCGGACAACAAGGGGCAGGCCTGCCAATCTGACTACGTCATGCGCAACAGCGATTGTCTCTCGATGTACCAAGGCGCGAACAAGGTCTCCTACTGGACAGTCGGGCCGGACCCGGCGGTGACAAAAAAGACATCGAAGGACACCTGCGAACGCGAAACGTCCGGCTGCTCCGAGTTTGTAACGTTCTGCACGGATCGCCGCTCCACATGCGGCACGATCAACTCCCAACCCTGCAAGTAAGCGCATCGAGGTGCCCCACAGCGGAGGTCAGGCAATGAAGCAGGTCTACAGATCGGCATACGCCGGCGTTCTCCCCATCCTGTTCCTCGGCGCATGCGCCGATGGGCCGCCGACCTGCCATGACAGGCTGGTCGGCCTCTGGACGACGACCGAGGTCGTTCCGGATATCCGCGAGCCCGACGGCACCGACAAGACCCTGAACTTCGTCAGGATCGTCGAGCTGAAGGACAATCGCGCCGCGCGTTATCTGGTCATCCGCTACGAGGAAGCAGGAACGCCCGGCAAGGAAGCGCCCCGTACGCCGCCGGTGATCGCCCAACTCGACGTCTGGCAGGCAGGGCCGCCTGCCGACCCCGCTCACGCCGATTGCAGCTTGGGTTTAGGCTGGGAGAAGATCGACTCCGAGACGCGCTGGGACCGGCTCAGACGCGATCCGGATACCCGTCCGCCGGAAGACAGCCTGGAATTCCATCACGGCGATGTCGTTTTCGACGGCCCCGACAGCTTCACCGACAAGGAGACCGACCTCATCTACCGGCGCATCGCCCCGGAAGATGTGAAACCCTAGGCGGGAGAACCGCCAGCGGAACAGCCGCCTCAGCGCGGGAAGACGCGAACCGTCTCCGCGTGCAGACGCACCGTCGCGCCCCGCCGCACCGCTTCGGCCTCGTGCGGCGACACCACTTCCAGCAGCAGCCCCTCGTCGGTGCGGCAATCCATCCGCACCGTCGGCCCTGCATCCAGCACGTTCAGGACCGTCGCGCGCAGGCCGCCTTCTCCGACGATGCGCCAGTCATGTGGGCGCACGAAGGCCGAGGCCGGCCCCGCCGTCACGCCCGCCCGCGCCGTCAGCCCGCCGCCCTGGAATGTCCCGCCCCGCACCTCGCCGTCGAAGCGCGCGGCCCCGCCGATGAACTCGGCGACGAAGGCGGTCTCGGGCTGGTCGAACAGGATGCGCGGGCTCGCCGCCTGCTCGATCCGTCCTTTGTTCATCACCGCCACGATGTCCGCCAGGTCCAGCGCCTCTTCCTGATCGTGCGTGACGAAGATGGTCGTCACGCCGGTGCGGTCGTGCAGGTCGCGCAGCCAGCGGCGCAGGTCCTTGCGCACCTTGGCGTCCAGCGCCCCGAACGGCTCGTCCAGCAG
>CAZBPO010000176.1:0-2862 GCA_964493795.1 uncultured Flavobacteriaceae bacterium | reverse complement strand
CTCGATGGCCAGCGCCCGCGCCAGCGCCACGCGCTGACGCTGCCCGCCCGACAGCTGGCTCGGATAGCGGCCGCCCAGCCCTTCCAGTTGCACCAGCGCCAGCAGCTCCTCGACCCGCCGCGCGATCTCCGCCCGGTTCGGCCGCGTGCGCCAGGGCCGGACCCTCAGCCCGAATCCCACATTGCGGGCCACCGTCATGTGCCGGAACAGCGCATAGTTCTGGAACACGAAGCCGGCGCGGCGCTGCTGCGGCGACAGGCGCAGCCAGTCCTCGCCGGCGAAGGTCACCGATCCGGAATCGGCCGCATCCAGCCCGCCCAGAATCCGAAGCAACGTCGTCTTGCCCGAACCCGAAGGCCCCAGCAGGGCCAGGAACGCCCCTTCCGGTGCCGTCAGGCTGGCGCCGCTCAAGGCTGCTGTCGCGCCGAAGCGGCGCGTGATGCCGTCGATCGTCAGTGTCATGCGGCGGTCGGCGTCAGTGTTTGCGGGCGGCGGCGAGTTCGCCGCCATAACGCCACTCCAGCGCGAGTTTCGCAACGAGGGTGACGAGGGCGAGTCCGGCCAGGAGCGAGGCGACGGCGAACGCACCGGCGAGATCGTAGTCATTGTACAGGATCTCCACATGCAATGGCATGGTATTGGTCTGGCCGCGTATGTGCCCCGAGACGACGCTCACCGCGCCGAACTCGCCCATCGCGCGCGCGTTGCACAGCAGCACGCCGTAGAGCAGGCCCCATTTCACGTTGGGCAGCGTCACGCTGAAGAAGGCGCGCCAGCCCGACGCGCCCAGCGTGATCGCCGCTTCTTCTTCCTGCGTTCCCTGCGCCTGCATCAGCGGGATCAGTTCGCGCGCGACGAATGGAAAGGTCACGAAGGTCGTCGCCATCGTGATGCCGATGACCGAGAAGATCACCTTGATCCCCATGGCCTGAAGCTCGGGCCCGAACCAGCCATAGGTGCCGTAGACCAGCACATAGACGAGGCCCGACACCACCGGCGAGACCGAGAACGGCAGGTCGATCAGCGTCACCAGAACGCCCTTGCCGCGGAACTCGAACTTGGCGATCGCCCAAGCCGCCGCCACGCCGAACAACACGTTCAGCGGCACCGCGATCGCCGCCACGATCAGCGTCAGCCTGATCGACGCCACCGCGTCCGGCTCGCTGATCGCCGCCACGAAATGGTCCCAGCCCTTGCGGAACGCCTCGTCGAACACCGTCATCAGCGGCAGCAGCACGATCAGCGCCACGAAGGCGACGCCGGTCAGCACCAGCAGCGTGCGGAACGCGAACAGCGCGAAGCGGGCGGGCGAGATCGCGTTCATCGGCGCGAGACCCAGCGCTGCGCCAGATTGATCAGCAGCAGGATCACGAACGAAGCGCCCAGCATCACCACGCCGATGGCCGCCGCGCCGGCATAGTCATAGGCCTCAAGCTTCTGCAGGATCTTCAGCGGCGCGATCTCCGACACCAGCGGCCTGTTGCCGGCGATGAAGATAACCGAACCGAACTCGCCCACCGAGCGGGCGAAGGCCAGCGCAAACCCGGTGAACCACGCGGGCAGCAGCGCCGGCATGATGACGCGGAAGAATGTCTGCCAGCCGCGCGCGCCCAATGTCGCCGCAGCTTCCTCCTGGTCGCGATCCAGGTCCTCAAGCACCGGCTGGACCGACCGCACCACGAACGGCAGCCCCACGAACACCAGCGCGATCACGATCCCGATCGGCGTCTGCGCCACGGTCACGCCGAACTCTTCGTGCAACGGCCCGCCAAGCAGGCCGTTGCGCTGCGAATAGATCGTGGCGAAGGCGATGCCCGCCACCGCCGTCGGCATCGCGAACGGCAGGTCGATCGCCGCGTCGATCAGCCGGCGGCCCGGAAAGCGATAGCGGACCAGTATCCAGGCCAGCAGAAGTCCGAACACGGCGTTGACCGCAGCCGCCGCCAGCGCCGCGCCGAACGAAAGCTTCAACGACGCCAGAACGGTCGGCTCGGTGACGGCGTTCACAAAGCCGTCCCAGCCCAGCTCCCACGGCCTCACGATCAGCGCCGCCAGCGGCAGCAGCACGATCAGCGAGAGATAGAACAGCGTAAAGCCCAGCGTCAGGCCGAAGCCCGGCAAGACCGAACGCCGCCGGCGCGGGCGGAAAGGAAGCGCGAGTGCTGTCATCGGCCGTGTTTCACGAAACGCGCTTTCTGGAACAAGGAGACGGGCCCCCGGCGAACGGGGGCCCGCAGTTTAGGGCCAAACGAGGGAGGAGAGACGATTACTGTTGGCCCGGTCGGTAGATCTGGTCGAACACGCCGCCATCGGCGAAGAAGGTTTTCTGCGCTTCGGCCCAGCCGCCGAAATCGGCGATGGTCACCAGCGGCACGGCGGGGAAAAGCTCGGCATGACGCGCCAGCACGGCTTCGTCGCGCGGGCGATAGAAATGGCTCGCCACCAGCTCCTGCACTTCCGGCGTGTACAGGAACTCCAGATAGGCTTGCGCGAGAGCGCGGGTGCCATGGCGGTCGGCGATCGCATCCACCACCGTCACCGGCGGCTCCGCCAGGATCGACAGCGACGGCACCACGATCTCGAACTCGTCCGGCCCGATCTCGCGCACCGCCAGATGCGCCTCGTTCTCCCACGCCAGCAGGACGTCGCCCTGCCCGCGCTGCGCGAAGGTCGTGGTCGATCCACGCGCGCCGGTATCCAGGATCGGCACGTTGTTGAACAGCGCGGTCACGAAGGCCTGCGCGGTCTCGTCGTTGCCGCCGGGCTGCGCCTTGGCCCACGCCCAGGCCGCGAGGAAGTTCCAGCGCGCGCCGCCCGAGGTCTTCGGGTTGGGCGTGATGACCTCGACGCCCGGCTTCACCA
>CAZBPO010000175.1:5155-6818 GCA_964493795.1 uncultured Flavobacteriaceae bacterium | reverse complement strand
CTTGAGCTGGCGCTGTGGTGCGACATGCGGGTGGCGTCGGCGGACGCGGTGCTTGGCGTCTATTGCCGGCGCTGGGGCGTGCCGCTGATCGACGGCGGCACGGTGCGCCTGCCGCGCCTGATCGGCCATGCCCGGGCGATGGACCTGATCCTGACCGGGCGCGGCGTGGGGGCGGACGAGGCGCTGGCGATGGGGTTGGTGAACCGCATCGCGCCCCAGGGCGAGGCGCGCGCCGCCGCCGAGGCGCTGGCGGCCGGGATCGCCCGCTTCCCACAGGTCTGCATGCGTCAGGACCGGCTCTCGGCCATCGAGCAGTGGGATTTGCCGCATCAGGCGGCGATGGCCAACGAGTTCGCGCGGGGCCGGACCTCGCTGGCGGCGGGGTCGGCGGAGGGCGCGGCGCGTTTCGCGGCCGGCAAGGGCCGCGGCGGGCGCTTCGACGAAATCTAGGCGGCGGACCGGAGGGCCGTGCGGGCCTGCTTGCTTCAGGCCCGGAAATCCGTGTGCGAGCCGGGCCTTGGGGGTTCGGTGCGCCGCCAGGCGAGCAGTCCGGCCAGCGCCGCGCCGGCCCCGGCGATGCCGGTGACCGCAGCGAGCAGCAGGAAGGCCCCGGTCTGACCCGGCAGTTCGTCGGGGCACAGTTCGGTGCCCGGCTTGCAGGTGCCCGCGTAAAGCGCCGCGAACAGCATCATGCCCGAGCCGCCGAAGGCCCCGGCCAGCGCCCAGGGCCCCGGCCGGTCGCCCATGCGCTTGCCGAACACCAGCCAGATCGGCAGGACGAAGATCGCGCCTGAAATCCCCATCATGATGGCGGACGAGCCAAACTGGGCGATCAGGAAGCGCGGATCGACGATGTGCAGCAGCGGCGTCTTGGCCAGCGTCAGCTCGTACAGCACGAGGATCGCGAAAAAGACCGCCGTCGCGGCGAGGAAAACTGAGATCCAGCGCATGGCCCCATGGGACCGCATCCGCCGCTCCACATCAAGCGGCAGGGCGTGCTAACCCTCGGCGATGATCGGCGGGGTCGAGGTCACAGGGGAAGGCTTGAGCTGCCGGCGCGGCGACCGCCTGCTGTTCACGGAGCTGTCGCTGCGCGCACCGCCCGGCGCGCTGACGACGCTGACCGGCCCCAATGGCTCAGGCAAAACCTCTCTGCTGCGGATCATCGCCGGGCTTCTGAAACCGGAGGCGGGCGCGGTCACGCTGAGCCGGGCCGGGGCCACGGACGAAGATCCTGCCGGGCTGCTGCACTATCTTGGCCATCATGACGCGCTGAAGGCGCAGATGACGGCGCGCGAGAATCTGGCTTTCGCGGCGCGCTGGCACGGCGCTGTCCATGACGCCGGCGCGGCGCTGGAGCGCATGGGGCTGACGCGGCAGGCCGACCTGCCTGTCGGCTATTTCTCGGCCGGGCAAAGGCGGCGGGCGGCGTTCGCGCGCTGCTGGATGATCGGCCGCCCGGTCTGGCTGCTGGATGAGCCGACGGCGGCGCTCGATGCGGCCGGCCGGGCGGCGATGCTGGAGCTGATCGCGGCGCATGTCGCGGCCGGCGGCACGGTGATCGCGGCGACGCACGAGCCGCTGGCCGACGATGCACGCGAGTTGAGGCTGGCATGACGGCCTTTATCGCCCTCGTCCGGCGGGACCTGACGCTGGCCTTTCG
>CAZBPO010000175.1:3157-5145 GCA_964493795.1 uncultured Flavobacteriaceae bacterium | reverse complement strand
CCTTTCGCATCGGCGGCGGGCCGTTCCTGGGCCTCGCCTTTTTCCTGACCGTGACGGCGATGCTACCGCTGGGGGTGGGGGCCAAGCTGAACCTGTTGGGCGAAGCGGCGGCCGGGTTCCTGTGGGTGGCGGCGGCGCTGGCGACGCTGCTCTCGCTCGACCGGCTGTTCCAGGCCGACGCCGAGGACGGCACGCTGGACCAGCTGGCGCTGGGCGCGCTGCCGCTGGAGTTCGCGGTGCTGGCCAAGACGCTGGCCCACTGGCTGACCACAGGGTTGCCGCTGACGCTGGCTGCGCCGGCGCTGGCGCTGATGCTGAACATGCCCGAGGCGGGGTATCTGCCGCTGTTCCTTTCGCTGCTGATCGGCACGCCGGTCTTCAGCCTGGCGGGGGCGATCGGCGCGGCGCTGACGGCGGGGCTGAGGCGCGGCGGGCTGCTGCTGTCGCTGCTGGTGCTGCCGCTTTTCGTGCCGGTGGTGGTCTTTGGCGCAGGCGCGGTGAGCGCCGCGATCAACGGCTTTCCGCCCGATACGGCGTTCCTGTTCCTGGGCGCGGTGTCGCTGTTCGCGCTGGTTCTCGGGCCAGTCGCGGCGGCTGCTGCGCTTCGCATCCATTTGAGCTAGGTCCATACGGCGAAGCCGGATGGACCGTGTGGTCCGCGCAGGCGGACCATGCACGCCTTTGGCGCGGGGAAAGCCGTGGATGGCCGGCCTTCGCCGACCATGACATTTGGAGGATGCAGGCGCGTGCCGGGTTTCCCCTGACGCGGCCGGGGCTTAAAAGACCGCCATGTTGCGCTACGCCAATCCCAAGAGATTTCTCGATCTTTCAGGCGCGCTGCTGCCGTGGCTGTGGCTGGCGGCGGCGGGCCTGATCGGCTGGGGCCTGTATGCGGCGATCTTCGTCGCGCCGCCCGACTATCAGCAGGGCGACAGCGTTCGGATCATGTACATCCACGTGCCCTCGGCGTGGATGTCGATGTTCGTCTATGGCTTCATGTTCGTGGCGAGCGTGGTGGGACTGGTGTGGAAGCACCCGCTGGCCGACACGGCGGCCAAGGAGGCCGCGCCCATCGGGGCCTGCTTCACCGCCGCGTGCCTGATCACCGGATCGCTGTGGGGCCAGCCGATCTGGGGCACCTACTGGATCTGGGACGCGCGGCTGACCTCGGTGCTGGTGCTGTTCTTTCTGTATCTGGGTTACATGGGCGTGTGGGCGGCGATCGAGGATCGCGCCAAGGCGGCCAAGGCGGCCGCGATCCTGTGCGTCGTCGGCGTCATCAACATCCCGATCATCCGCTTCAGCGTGGAGTGGTGGGATACGCTGCATCAGGGCCCCAGCGTCATCCGCTTCAACGAGGGCCGGCTGGATCCGGCGATGCCATGGGAAATGCTGTGGCCGCTGCTGGTGATGGGGCTGGGCTGCACGCTGCTGTTCTTTGCGCTGCTGTTCGTGCGGATGCGCACCGACATCGCGCGCCGCCGTATCCGCACGCTGATGATGTCGAGGGCCGCGTCATGATGGAGTATCTGGCCTTCGGCAAATATGGCTGGTTCATCTGGTCGAGCTATGCGGTGTTTGCGGCGCTGATCGGCGGCGTCATCGTGCAGACGCTGGTATCGGCAAGGCGCGCGCGCCGCAGGCTTGAGAGCCTGACGGACGCGCAGGGACGGCCCGCCCCGTGAACCGCCTTGTCTATCTGTTCCCGCTTCTGGCGATCCTGGGTCTTGGGGTTCTCTTCGTCCTGCAGATGGAGCGGCCGGGCGAAGGCGTGCGCCTGCCCTCGGCGTTGATCGGCAAGCCGGCCCCGGCGGTGGAGATGGCGGGGCTGGGGACATCGCCCGGCTTCGGCGCGAAGGAGCTGGCCGACGGCGACGTGAAGATCATCAATTTCTGGGCCAGCTGGTGCGCGCCGTGCCGGATCGAACACCCGCTGTTCGCGCGGCTGAAGGGCCGCGTGGCGCTGTGGGGCGTCAGCTACAAGGACA
>CAZBPO010000175.1:0-3147 GCA_964493795.1 uncultured Flavobacteriaceae bacterium | reverse complement strand
AAGACCGAGAACGCGCTGGGCTTTCTCGACGAGCTGGGCGATCCGTTCGAGCGGATCGGGGTCGACTCCGATGGCCGCGCCGCGATCGAATGGGGCGTCTATGGCGTGCCGGAGACCTATGTGGTCGACGGGGCGGGCCGCATCGTGTGGAAGCATGTCGGGCCGCTGACGCCCGAGGCGATCCGCGACGACATCCTGCCGGCGGTGCAGCGGGCCCGCGTTAACCCACGTTAACGACTTCTTTCCCGATATGGTTAATAGTGCGGTCATGACCACGCCGCTCACCGGAGCCTCGCTTCTCACCGCCGGCAGCATCGCCGCCACCGGACAGGGCCAGGCGCGTGCGCGGTCGAACGCCGCCGCCTATGCCCAGGCGATGCGCGAGGCGGGCGCGCCGCAGACGGCCGAGAAGACCATCGCCGTGTCGCGCGAGGCCCCGCCGCGCGCCGATCATGCGCGCGAGGCGCCGTTCGGCGTGGATCGGCCGCGCATTCTGCGGCCGGGCTCTCTGGTCGATATCAGGGTCTGAGGCTAGCCGGCGTCGACCATCGCCGCGATGGCGGCGAGGTGTTTCAGGAACTCGGCGCGTCTTGCGGCCGGCACCGCCTTGAGCAGCGCCTGTTCGGTCTTGCGCAGCGCGGCCATCGCGCCCTTCAGCGCGCGCGCGCCCTTGGGGCTGAGCCGCACCGCATTGGCGCGGGCGTCGGCCTCGGTGCGTTTACGGACCAGCAGCTCGCGATGGATCATCCGGGCGACGATATCGGCCAGGGTCGAACGGTCGATGCCGGTCTCGGCGACGAGCTGGGTCTGGCTGGCCCCGTCATGCGCGTCGACCGCGATCAGCACGGTGAGCTGGCGCGCAGTGAGATCGGACCCCTTGGTTTCGGCGTCGAACAGATCGGCGCAATACTGGTTGCAGCGGCGCAGAAGATGAACCGGCGATGCGTTCAGGTCGTAATGTTTCTGCGCCATGACTGCCCCGATGCGCGCCGCGACGACGCCCCTGCACGGTCGCGCGATCTGCGCGATCCGGACACGGACGATCGAGGCGCCGATCCCGCCGCAGCCCCAGCCGAGACGAATTCAGCGAAGATGCTAGCCAAATGACGGCCCCCCTGAAACCCCTTACGGCTTACGCGTTCGCCAAGTTTGAGCGGCGAATCCGCAAGGGCGACGCGATGTCGCGGCCTGTCCTGCCGCGCTACTCGCTCTTGGGTTCGGCCGCCGTCTTTTCCGACGGCAGCTCGTGGCGCATCAGCAGCGGGGCCTGCGCCATCATGAACACGACCATCAGCACCGGCACGCCGAACACTTTGTAGGTGGCCCAGGTGTCGAGCGAGAAGCTCTCGGCGACGACGTAATTGGCGATCGCGAGGAAGGCGAAGAAGCCGGCCATGCGCCAGGTGAGCTTGCGCCAGCCGTCGTCGTCGATCTGGAACGCGTATTCGAACAGAGATTTCAGGAAAACGCGGCCGAGGACGAGGCCGAACACCAGCACCGCAGTCAGCGTCGAGAAATAGATCGAGGGGCGGATCTTGATGAAGCCTTCGTCGTGCAGCGCCAGCGTCAGGGTGCCGAAGGCCAGTACGGTCACGAGGCCGAAGAGGATGAGGCCCGAAACGCGGCCCTCGATGATCCACGCGGTCAGCGCCGACAACGTCATCAGCACCATCAGCACGCCGGTCGCGACGAAGATGTCGGTCAGCTGCATGACGGCGAAGAAGATGAGGACCGGGCCGAATTCCAGGCTGTGGCGCAGCCATGGCTTCATGCGTCGGCGGCCGGGCGCGGGGGCGGCGTTCGGTTCCGTCATGGGTCGAGCCCCACAAGTGCGCGGGCGAAGCCGCGCGGGTCGAAATATTGCAGGTCGTCCTGGCCTTCGCCGATGCCGATATAGCGAACGGGCAGGCCGGAGCGTTCGGTGGCGGCAACGACCGCGCCGCCGCGCGCGGTGCCGTCGAGCTTGGTGACGGTCAGCGAGGTGACGCCGGCGACCTGCTTGAAGGTGTCGATCTGGGCGAGCGCGTTCTGGCCCGTGGTGGCGTCGACGATCAGCATGGTTTCGTGCGGCGCGGTCGGGTCGATCTTTTTCAGCACGCGGATGACCTTGGCCAGTTCGTCCATCAGCCCGGCCTTGTTCTGAAGACGTCCGGCGGTGTCGATCAGCAGCACGTCAGAGCCGTTGCGTTTGGCCTCGGTCAGCGCGTCGAAGGCGAGGCCGGCGGCGTCGGCCCCCTGGTCGCGCGCCACCACCGTCGCGCCGGTGCGCTCGCCCCAGATTTTCAGCTGTTCGATGGCCGCCGCGCGGAAGGTGTCGCCGGCCGCCAGCGTGGTCTTGTAGCCCTGGGCGTGCATGGCGCGGGCGATCTTGCCGATGGTCGTGGTCTTGCCGACGCCGTTCACGCCGATGACCAGGCTGACATAGGGCTTGTGGGCGTCATAGGGCGGGGGCACCTCGGGCGCGGCGAGGATGCGCTCGATCTCGTCGGCCAGCATCTTGCGGATGTCGTCGCCGGTGATGTCGCGGTCGTGGCGCTGGCTGCGCAGAGCCTTGGTGATGCGGGCGGCGGCGGCCGGGCCCATATCGGCCCCGATCAGGGCGTCTTCCAGCTCATCCAGCGTTTCGGCGTCGAGCTTTTTCTTGGTGAAGACGCCGGAGATGGATTCGGCGACGCGATCGGACGATTTCCTTAAGCCCGCGCGGAGGCGGGCGAACAGGCCGGGTTTTGCTTCGCTCATGCTGCGGTCCGCACGGCGGCGCTGGCGCTGAGCATGCGCCCGTCGCTGGCCGCGATGGTCATGGGGATGATGTCGCCGGCCACGCCCGTGCCGTCGAAGGCGACCGGGGCGAAATCGGCGAGGCGTCCGAAGCCGGGCTTTTCGACCAGCGCGTCGGCGGTGCGCCCGACATGGAGGGCAAGGTGACGCGCCAGCCCGGCGTCGCCGGCGGCGCGCAGTTCGGCGGCGCGGGCCTTCACGAGCTTGCCGTCGAGCTGAGGCATGCGCGCGGCGGGCGTGCCCTTGCGCGGGCTGAAGGGGAAGACATGGGCATAGGCGATGCCGCATTCCTCGACCAGCTTTACGCTGTTCGCGAACATGGCGTCGGTTTCGGTGGGGAAGCCGGCGATCAGGTCGGCCCCGAAGGCG
>CAZBPO010000174.1:4205-6827 GCA_964493795.1 uncultured Flavobacteriaceae bacterium | reverse complement strand
CGAAGCCGATGATCGAATAGCGCCCGCGCGTCTCGCCGCCCTGAACGCTTTCCAGCAGGAAGGCGTGGCTGCGCCCGCGCGCGATCTTGAGATAGGCCGAAACCGGCGTCTCCAGATCGGCGATCAGCGTCCGCGCGACGACCTGGGGAATCCCCTCGGCATAGTTCGCGCAAAAGGCGTAGTCAGCCGTCACGGCTGGCGCTGTTTGAGCTGGTTGAACAGCGCCTCGTCTATCTCGACCTTGGTCGCCTGAAGGATCGCGTTCTGATAGGCGTCCGACAGCGCGCCGGCGAGGTCGCGGGTGATGGTGGCGCGCATCTCGCGCTCGACGGCGCGATCGACGTCGGCGGCGGTCGTCACCTCGCGCACGCGGGCCAGCACGATCGACGGCGCTTCGGCGCCCGGGCCCGTGACCCACTTGCCGCGCGGCGTGGAGAACAGCGTCGCCAGGGCGGCGGGGGAGAGGTCGGCCCCGGCCTGATTGCGGGCGATGGCCTCGGTGGTCTTGCCTTCAAGCCCCAGCTCTTCGGCCACAGACGCGAGATCGCCGCCGGCGGCGTTGGCGCGTTCCTCGACGCCTGCCGCGATGGCGCTCAGCTTGGTCGTCTGCTCGGCCAGCATCCATGCGGCGAGGACCGCATCGCGGCGCGCCTCGAGCTGTTGCAGGGCGGGCGGCAGGACCTGATCGACCCGCAGCACATAGAGGATGTGGGCCGGCGTTTCGGCCAGATGCCCGGTTTCGCCGAGCTCGGCGTTGAAGGCTTCCGTGAGGAAGGTGGCGCCGTCGGGCAGGCCCGGCACCGGCGCGCCATCGACGCCGTTGCCGGCGCGATCCATCGGCGCGAGCGTTGCGACCCTGGCCGGGATGTCGTTGTCGAGAAGGCCGGGCACGCTTTCCAGTGAGTCGGCCGCGGCGAGCGCTTCTTCCAGCACGCTCGTGCGGTCGCTGATCTCGACCAGCGCGCGCTCGAGCGCGACGATCTTGCGCAGCTCGTCGCGCACTTCGTCGAGCGGACGGACCGTGCCGGCGTTGACCTTGTTGACCTTGACCAGCACCCAGCCGAACGGACCTTCCAGCGGCTGCGTCACCTCGCCGTCGCCGACCTCGAACGCGCCGGCCGGAACGGTGCCGTCACCCTTGGTGACGAGGCCGAGCGAGATGTCCTCGGCGCTGAAGCCGCGCTCGGTCGCGACGTCCTCGAAGCTTTTGCCGCCGTCGATCTCGGCGCGGGCGGCCTCGGCCTCGGCCTTGCCGGGGAACGAGATCTGCAGAAGCTCGCGCGTCTCGAGCGTCTCGTAGGTTGCGCGGCGCACTTCGTACTCGCTGACGATCTCGGACTCGGCCACCTCGATCTTCTCGGCGACCTCGTTGGCGTCGATGGTCATCACCGTGACGATGCGCATTTCGGGCGTCGTCCACGCGGCTTCGTTGGCCTGCATATAGGCCTGGAGCGCGGCATCGTCGGGCGCGGCGATCTCGCCGGCCTTGTCGGCGGGGAGGACGACATATTCGATGCTGCGCCGTTCGTTCTCGTAGGCCGCGAGCGCCAGCGCCATGCCGCGCGGCGCGGGCGCGCCGACCATCGCGGTGCGGGCGATCTGATCGCGGATGATGCTGTCGCGCAGGAGCTGAACGAACTGCGCCTCGGTCATCTGGATCTGCTGGAGGAAGCGCTGGAAGATGCCGGGCTCGATGCCGCCGCCGGGGCGGGCGAGGCCGGGAATCTCCATGATGGCGACGCGCACCATGTCGTCGCTGGCCGCAAGGCCCAAACGGTTGGCCTCGTTCAGCACGGCGGTGTCGCGCACCATGTCGTTCAGCACGACGCGGTCATAGCCGATGTCGCGGGCCTCCTGCGTGGTCATGGGCCGTCCGCTGGAGTCGATCTGGGCGCGGGCCCGCAGCAGGAATTCCTGCTCGAACGTGCGGTAGTCGAGCTCGAGGTCGCCGACCTTGGCCAGCGTCGTCGTCGAGCGCGTGGTGAAAATGTCGTTGATGCCCCAGATCGCGAAGCTGAGGATCAGGAATCCGATCAGGATGGCCGCGACCCAGGTTTTGGACGCGGCCCTCAATTTATCCATCATGGCGGATAGAGCCTTCTAATTCGGACGGGCCTTATAGGGGGGCTGGGCGCGATCCGGCAAGTTTGGCGTGGCGCGGAAACCCCAGAATCAGCCTCCAAGGGCCCGGCGGGGGCGGGGAATCAGCCGCCAGGCGACCAGCAGGATGGCGATCGCGAGATAGATGAGGGGCTCGGTCTCGATCGTCTTGCGCAGCAGCAGGAAGTGCACGGCGCCCAGAATGACCGACAGATGGACCAGTCGGTGCAGCGCCCGCCAGGCCTTGGGGCCGAGGCGGCGGATCATGGCGTTGGTGGATGTGACGGCGAGCGGGATCAGGATGAGGAAGGCGGCCATGCCGATGGTGATGTAGGGCCGCCGGGTCACGTCTTTCCATATGGTCGCGAGGTCGAAACTGACGTCGAGCCAGGCCCATGAGAAGAGGTGCAGCGCGATGGTGACGAAGGCGGCGAGGCCGACGACGCGTCGGAAGCGGACGAGGTTGAGGCCCGTGATGTCGCGCAGCGGGGTGATCGGCCTGGCGATCACCCCGCTGCGCGA
>CAZBPO010000174.1:0-4195 GCA_964493795.1 uncultured Flavobacteriaceae bacterium | reverse complement strand
TCGCCAGGCCGATCAGCAGCAGCCTGAGGCCCCAGAGGCCAAGCCCATGTTCGAGCGCCCGCGCCGGGTCTGCCCCCAGCCGGTCGGAGAAGGCGAGCGCGGCGTAGATGGCGGCCGGGATCATGCCCAGCAGGAAGACCGTCCATGTCGGCACGCGGCGAAGCGCGCCGTGGACGCGTTGAAGGGCGGACGGGGGCATCAGTAGTTCTGCGTCAGGTCCATGCCGTCATACATCGAGGCGACGAAATCGCCGTAGCCGTTGAACATCAGCGTGTCGCGGCGCGAATTGAAGCCCGCGCCGATGCGCCGCTCGGTCGCCTGGCTCCAGCGCGGATGATCGACCTGCGGATTGACGTTGGCGTAGAAGCCGTACTCGTTCGAGGCGAGCAGGTTCCAGCTGGTCGGCGGTTCGTTTTCCGTCAGCGTGATGCGGACGATCGACTTGATGCCCTTGAAGCCATACTTCCACGGCACGACGAGGCGCAGCGGCGCGCCGTTCTGATTGGGCAGCGTCTCGCCATAGAGGCCGACCGCCAGCAGCGTCAGCACGTTCATGGCCTCATCCAGCCTGAGGCCCTCGATATAGGGCCAGGGGATAACCGGATAGCGGGCGTTCTGGCCGCGCATTTCGGAGGGCCGCACCAGCGTCTCGAAGGCGACGTATTTCGCGGACGGCTGAACGCCGACGCGGCCCAGCAGCGCCGAGAGCGGAAAGCCGTTCCAGGGGATGACCATCGACCATGCCTCGACGCAGCGCATGCGATAGACGCGGTCCTCGATCGGCTGCGCGCCGATAATGTCTTCGATGGCGTAGTCGCCGGGCCGATCGACGAGGCCGTCGATCTTCACCGACCAGGGCGAGGTGGTGAGCGCGCCGGCATAGTCGGACGGGTCGGACTTGTCGGTGCCGAACTCGTAGAAGTTGTTGTAGCTGGTGATGTGCTGGCGCGGCGTGAGGTCTTCCCCGGTGGTGGTGAGATCGCTGTGCACGGTTTCAAGCGGCGCGGCGATGGCCGCCGCGAGGCCGCCGCCGATTGCCCCGCCCATGCCGGCGAGCAGCGCCCGTCGATTGAGCCATACCGATTTCGGCGTGATCTCGGAGGAGGGGATGTCGAGGCGGGAATCGCGGATGAGCATAGGGCCGGCCTTTCACGCAACCGCAGGGACGATAGCCTGATATCTGGCGATCCGGCGGCGGAATTTCGCCGCCAGAGCCATCGCATTGCCGTGAGCGCGTCGCGCTTGTAGGAACGCCGCCATGACGAGATCGCCCCAAGCGCCCCGGCCGCTCGCCGCCGGAAACTGGAAAATGAACGGCCTCGCGGCCGATGCCGCCGAAATCGCGCTGCTGGCGCAGAAGCTGGCCGAAAAGCCGGCGGCGGCCGACGTGCTGATCTGCCCGCCCGCGACGTTGCTGGCGCGGCTGGCGACGGCGTTCGAGGGCCGGGGCGTGGCGTTCGGCGGGCAGGATTGCCACGCCAACGTGTCGGGCGCGCATACCGGCGACATCAGCGCCGCGATGATCGCGGACGCGGGCGGCGGCTATGTGATCGTGGGCCATTCCGAACGTCGTGCGGGCTATGGCGAAAGCGATGCGGCGGTGGCCGCCAAGGCGCTGGCGGCTCACAAGGCCGGCCTGATCGCGATCATCTGCGTCGGCGAGACGCTGGGCGAACGCGAGGCGGGCAAGGCGCTGTCGGTGGTGGACGCACAGGTGCAGGGTAGCCTGCCGGACGGGGCGACGCCGGAAAACACGGTCATCGCCTATGAGCCGGTCTGGGCCATCGGCACAGGCAAGACGCCGACCGCCGCCGATATCGCGGAAATCCACGCCGGCATCCGCGCCCGTCTGGGCCAGCCGGGCTTCCGCATTCTCTATGGCGGGTCGGTCAAGCCGGCCAATGCGAAGGAGATTCTGTCTCTGGCCAATGTGGACGGCGCGCTGGTTGGCGGAGCCAGCCTGAAAGCCGCCGATTTCGACGCGATTATCGACGCTTATCGTTAGGTTAGAGACAATTCGAAGGATCGGCGTAAAGGGCTTGTAAGCCCCGCCCGCTAGGTTGGCGCTATGCAGGCGCCGCGTTACGAGACCGCCACTGTCGGGATCTACGACCCCGTTGCGATGAACCGCAACGCGACGCGTAATGTTCTGTATTCGTTGGGTTTCCGCGAGATCGAAGGCTTTTCGGCGCTGGACGACCTGGGACGCGCCATGTCGACCCGGGAATTCGACCTGGTCGTGCTGGAGGCGGTGCGGCAGGACGATGCGGCGCTGGACTTCACCAACCGCATCCGCCGCAGCGAGGTGGGACGCAACCCGTTCGCGGTGATCCTTGTCAGCACCTGGCTGCCGGAGGCGCATCTGGTGCGCAAGGCGCTGAACGCCGGGGCCGACGATCTGCTGTGCCGTCCCTATTCGACCTCGGCGCTGGGCGAGCGGCTGCGCACCCATGTGCACGCCCGCAAAGGGTTCATCGTCACCGCCGACTATATCGGCCCGGATCGCCGCACCGACGCCGCCCGTCCTAACAGCGCGAAGCTGATAGAGGTCATCAACCCTTTGAAAACAAAGGCGGTTGACGGGAAGTCCGGCTTCGAGGCGCAGAGCGCGATCCAGGCCGGCGTTTCGGCGGGGCGGCGGGTCATCAACCGCGAGCGCATGACCCGCGCCGCCTTCCAGATCGGCGTCATCGCCGGCTTCGTGCGCGACGAGACGGCGCAATCGCTTCAGAACGTGCGCCGGTCGGACCTTGAGAAGATCATCGCGACGGCCGAAGGCCTGATGACTCTGGCGCGTCAGGAACAGGCCGAGCAGGCGATGAACACCTGTTCCACGGTGATAGATGTCGCCAGGAAAGCGTTGAAAGGCAACGACTTGCCAAGCAACTCTCAACTGCTGGTGCGATTGTCGGTCGCCTTGCAGGTGATGCTGAGCCCCGGCCGCGCCGAGGAAGAGCTGCACGCCGAACTGGACGAGACGCTGGAGCGCATCCGGGCCCGAGGCCGGGTGGCGTAAGCGTTCAGCCTGTCTCGCTAACTGCCTATAAGGACTCGGAATTCCGGCTGAGCGCAGTCTGGAGCGCCGCGCGGTAGCGGCGGCCGGCCCGCACCGATACCCCTGAAGCCAGCGTGATCGTAGCGTCGCCATTGGCGAGCGGCGATATGGCGTCGACCCGCGCGAGCGCCACGAGCGCGCCGCGATTGACGCGGATGAAGCCGTGTTCCTCAAGTCGTTTCTCAAGCGCGGTCATGGTCTCGCGGATGAGATGGGCGCGCCCGCCGGTATGGAGGGCGGCGTAGTTGCCCTGCGCCTCGATCCAGTCGATCGCTGCGGGCTCGAGCATCAGCACCCCGCCGCGGGTGCGGACGGCGAGGCGGCGGTCGGAGGCGGCTTGTTCCGGCGCGGCGCGCGGGCGCAGGACATGGGCGATCGCCATGATGCCGCCGATCGGCAGCAGCAGGAGCATGCCGTTACCGACGAGATGATCGGCGAAGTCCTGCCAGAAAGGCGGGAAGGGGCCGCTGAGCAGCAGCGGCGCGAGAAGGCAGGACGCCGCGATCAGCGCGGCCGAGGCCGTCAGCGCACCCAGCGCGCAGATAAGGATACGGGTGGGCAAGACCGCCGGCGCGCGCCAGACGAGGGCGGCGAGGAACGGCGTCGCCAGCGCCCCCAGCAAGGCCGCGCCGCCGATCCGCAGCGCCTCGCGGGCCGGATCGAGCGCGAAGCCGGCGGCAGCGGCGCGCTGAATGTTGCCCGGTTCGAGCACGAGCAGGAAGGCGAGCCAGTAGATGAAGCCACCGGCGAGCGCGCGCAGCGGCGTCAGGCGGATGTCGGTTTGGGCGGCGGTGGCGGCGGGCGACATGGCCGGAAAACTGCGCTTTGTGACGGGACGAGGCTGGCGAGGGACGAACGGAGCTGGCCGAAACTAGCCCATGACCGGGGCGCTCTCCATCCTTGGGGCTGTCTTGAAAGGCGGTGACGACGATGGGTGTGACGGATGTGTTGCTGGCGCTGTCGCTGGCGGGCGCGGCTGCGCCGGTGGCGGATACGCAAAGCGGCGTCGTAGCGGGCGTGACGGAGGCGGGGCTGAGCGTCTTTCGGGGCGTTCCCTATGCGGCAGCACCGGTGGGCGACCTGCGCTGGCGGCCGCCGCAACCGCCGGCCGCGTGGGAGGGCGTGCGCGACGCCAGTGCG
>CAZBPO010000173.1:5615-6849 GCA_964493795.1 uncultured Flavobacteriaceae bacterium | reverse complement strand
GCGTTCGGCGACCTCAAGCTGGTGGAGGCGGCGATCGGGCCCGAGACCGCCGGCGTGCTGATCGAACCGATCCAGGGCGAGGGCGGCGTGCGTTCGGCGTCTCCCGAATTCCTGCAGGGCTTGCGCGCGCTCTGCGACGCGCATGGCCTTCTGCTCATCCTCGACGAGGTGCAGACCGGCGTCGGCCGCACGGGCAAGCTGTTCGCGCATGAATGGGCGGGCGTGACGCCCGACATCATGGCGGTGGCCAAGGGCCTCGGCGGCGGCTTCCCGGTAGGCGCGTGCCTCGCCACCGAGCGGGCGGCGGCCGGCATGGTGGCCGGCACGCATGGTTCCACCTTCGGCGGCAATCCGCTGGCCATGGCGGTGGGCAACGCCGTGCTGGACGTGGTGCTGGCCCCCGGCTTCCTTGAGCGCGTGCGCGACGCGGCGCTGCGCTTCAAGCAGCAGCTCGCCATGCTGAAGGACGAGCACCCCGACATCATCGAAGACGTGCGCGGCGAGGGCCTGTTGCTGGGCCTGAAGACCCGCGTGCCGAACACCGACTTCGCGGCGGCGCTGCGCGACCGCCATCTGCTGGCCGTGGGGGCGGGCGACAATGTCGTGCGCATCCTGCCGCCGCTGACCGTCAGCGATGCGGAACTGGCCGAGGGCGTCGCCGCCATCGGCGCGGCCGCCGCCGGTCTCGCCAAGACGAAAGACGCCGCCGCATGAGCCTGAAACCGAAACATTTCCTCGACCTCGCCGACCACTCGACGGCCGAGATCGAAGCTCTGCTCGACACCGCCGCGGCGCTGAAGAAGAAGCGCGTGAAGGGCGAGCTGGGCGACTACCTGCCGCTGCTGGGCAAGAAGATCGCGCTGATCTTCCAGCAGCCCTCGCTGCGCACCCGCATGTCGTTCGACGTCGGCATCAACGAGCTGGGCGCGCATGTGCTGATGGTTTCGGGCGACGAGATCGAGCTGGGGCACCGCGAGAGCATCGCCGACACGGCGCGCGTGATGTCGCGCTATGTCGACGCCATCATGATCCGCATCCTCAGCCATCATGACCTGCTTGAGCTGGCGCATTACGCCGAGGTGCCGGTCATCAACGGACTGACCAAGAAATCGCATCCCTGCCAGGTGCTGGCCGACGTCCAGACCTTCCAGGAGCGCAAGGGCTCGGTGCGCGGCAAGACCATCGCCTGGACCGGCGACAGCAACAACGTGCTGGCCTCGTGGGTGCACATGGC